>CAYPXH010000001.1:0-51079 GCA_964414755.1 uncultured Rhodospirillaceae bacterium
TCCTTTCCTGTCTTGTCATAAGACAGGACAGAGACAGGACAGTGTCCATAGAACTATTGATAAATTTAAAGTATTCTTGATAAATGCTAACAAATCTTTGCTCTTCTAAACCAAACAAGAATATTAAATTAGTCTTATTTTTCCTTAAGGCATCCATGATTAACAGCTAGAAGCCATAAGAGACATGATGTAGTAAGTAGTAAAAAGTAATAAAAGCACCCAGCACCAAAAAATGTTCGCCCACTAAAGCGCCCGATTCTTCGTAAGATGGCCATTTGGGAATTCGGAAAAGGCGGTTTAACTTGGATGGACCGGTAATAAACAAGGCGCTTAATGACATAATAATTAACGAATGTCCAACCAGATCAATTTTGCCAAAGTCGATGACGGCAAGTAGGAATACAACAATGAGTGGTGCCGTTGCTATTCTTGCAATAAAACCACTGTCAACCAGCATTAAAAACGGTAGGGTGAATTCGGTAAAAGCAGCCAGCAGCATAAAAGTTTCTTGATCAAGACCTAAAAGAATATGTGAATGCTGGCTAAGAACGCCGGTATACCAATGGGCATATACAAATTTTTCAATACTCGCCCACATTAAAGTAAATACAACTGTCCCATGCAAAATCATTAATTTGGTTTCTTCATATTTTTTTAGTTTTTCTAAGCTGCTAAAAATAAGAAAACCAGCAACTCCAAGAAAAATAGGATAGTTAAAAGTATGAAAAACCCCATAAACGGTCATGGCATAAAAATACAGAAATATAATACCGAAACCAGTAATAAAACTGGTTTTCCGACTTATTAGTGCTATGGCCATTAATAATTGTATCCAAGAAATCCATTGTTGGTCGGTTTTCATTTCGGGGGTTAGAATGGTTCCGCCAATCAGCCACAACGATATCAAGAAAAATCCCGCAGAAACTCGAAAACCATCAAAAATATATGGCTTGGCTTGCAGCAAAAAGCCAACCATACGCGATGATTCAAAACGGTCGCCATACCGGCGATCCAGAATAAAAGCTATATAAATAGGAATGATTAATCCCAGCGCAAATAACAGCCAGTTCACGTCAAAAGCTTCGTGTAACGGCGGTATCTTTTCACCAAAATCGACCGTTGAAAACCACTGAACATGCGCAAAAGCATTACTACTTGTTAGTAATAGGGTCTGGAATAAAACAGCCAGGAAGAAAAGTTTTTTTGACATGATCAATCTCCGCGATAATCGGCAATCAAGCATTGCTCATTATGGGAATTTTGTCATAAGCTTATTAACAAAAGGTGAAAATCCTGGCTACGTAATATATTATCAATCATAAAAAACATGTTTTATGATTTATTGTTTTGATAAATCTTGTTCTTTGAAAGAATATTGCTGATTGCAGACTTCACAATGAACATGAACCATACCGTCAATCTGCATAAGTTTTATTTCGTCTTCAGGAAAAGATAAAAGCATTTGCTGAACTTTTTGACTCGAGCACCGGCATCGTGCAATCAAAGGTCGTTGCGCTTCAAGATACAGTGATTGATCAGTAAATAATAGCTTCAGTAATTGTGCTGAAGGTAACTCCTGATTAAGAATTTCATTTCTTTTCAAAGTTGATAAATATAACATTGCCTCATGCCAGCGTTCGGTGGCGTTGGCTTGTTGTATCGTACTTGCCGATGTATTGGGGGATAAAGGAATTTGTTGCAACAATACAAGGCGCCCATACCAAGAATTCTTTATGTGTTCAACCGCCAAAAATATCGATTGCTGCAGCTGTTCAGACTGGCGGAAATATTCTTCAATGCAAGCACCGAGTGTTAGGCCAATTAATTCAACAATACCCTGATATCTTTTACCATCTTCGCCTTGATCAACCGTAAAAGCTAAGTAACCTGACCCAAAAATTTGGGGAATACTTAAAAATTGTTGGTTTGTTGTTTCTAAAATTGAATTGGGGGTGAATTGAGCATATCCCCGCATATGGCCTTCCGCAGTGCAATCAATCAACAAAAGCTTGACCGGCCCAGAACCTTTAATCTGTAGTGTAAAAACGCCACGATATTTTAAACTGCTGGATAGGGCAGCAGTTATTAACAGGCCTTCTGCCAATAGTTGAGCTACCGGATATGGATATTGGTGGCGTGATAAAATTTCATTAAGCGTTTGGTTGAGTTCAATAACCCGTCCGCGCACGTCGCTTTTTTCTAAATAGAAAGGTAAAATACCATCACTATTTGTGGGTGTAAAAATAGCCATGGTTCATTTTGACTTCAAGGCAAATTGCTGGCAGGTTAGCTCGATAATTTTAATCGCCTCATCAACATGTTGTTCTGTAATAATAAGGGGAGGTAGCAGACGAATAACATTATCACCAGCAATTACGGTTAATAAACCATTTGTGCGTAGCTGATCAACAAATTCTGTATTCACAACATGACATTTTAGGCCGATCATCAAGCCTTTTCCGCGGACGCTTGCCAGTATTTTGGGAAAGCGAACCAGCAATTTTTCCAGCTGATGATGTATATAATCGCCCATTTTTACCACTTGTTGCAAAAAGCCTGGTTTTAATAAAATATCTAAAGCAGCGTTACCAACAGCCATTGCAAGTGGATTGCCACCAAAAGTCGTTCCATGACTACCAGCTTGCATAACAGCACCAACTTTGGCTGTAGTTAGGCATGCACCAATCGGAAATCCACCACCAAGACCCTTGGCAACTGCAACGATATCTGGTTTTATGCCAGCCCATTCATGGGCAAATAATTTTCCGGTTCGCCCCATTCCGCATTGAATTTCATCTAAAAACAGTAATAAACCAAATTCGTCAGCAACTTTCCGAACTTCCTGTAAATAATCACCTGACAGGCTGCGCATGCCACCTTCACCCTGAACCGGTTCGAATAAAATACCTGCTGTTTCTGGGCGAATTGCTGCGCGTAATTCGTTTAAATTACCAAATGCTACCTGGTCGAAGCCATCAACAACCGGATCATAGCCTTTTGAATATTTCTCTTGTCCGGTTGCAGCTAAGGCAGCTAATGTTCGTCCGTGAAAAGCGCCTTCAAAGGTTATTAAACGATACCGTTGCGGTTGGCCAATCTCGTCGTAATATTTGCGCAAAATTTTGAAACCGCATTCGATGGCTTCAACCCCGGAATTGCTGAAAAAAACAGACTCGGCAAACGAGTTTTCTACTAAACGCTTTGCTAACCTGGTTTGATCGGGGATCTCGAATAAATTTGAACAATGCCATAGTAACTCGGCCTGCTTAACAAGAGCCTGAAGTAGGTGGGGATGATTATGACCAAAAGCCGTAACGGCAATACCACTAACAAAGTCAAGGTATTTTTTCCCATCATTGCCGAATAGATAAGCGCCATCACCCTTTGTAAAAGATAAGGCAGTGCGTTTATAAGTTGGTAACAGCACAGGAAATTTTGGATTTATACTCATGATTTTATTGATCTTAGCCTTTTAAACGATAACCAATGTGAAACAGGCGGTAAACAATTAGCGTTAGGGCAATGCTGGTGCCGGACAAAATAATCACTCCCAGCCATAATGAGCCGTCTGCATGGTTGGTAAAGCCATACCTGAAACCATCGATCATGTAGAAGAACGGGTTGGCATGGGCAACTTGCTGCCAGAAGACAGGAAGTTGGTGAATCGAGTAAAATGTGCCTGACAAGAAAGCCAGTGGTGTCACAATGAAATTGGTTAAGGCTGCTAAATGATCGTATTTTTGGGCAATCAAACCACTAATAATACCCAACAAGGATAAAATTAAACTGGCAACAGTACCATAAAACAAAATATACATTGGGTGATGAATGCTCAGCGGGGTTAGCAACCACAAAAACAAACCAACCATCAGACCAACCAAAAGTCCCCGGGTAATGCCACCAGCCGCCAGGGCAATAGTTAGTTCGGCGGGGCGAAGGGGTGGCATTAAAATATCCACCACATTACCCTGCATTTTTGATAAAATCAGCGATGACGATGTGTTGGCAAAAGCGTTTTGTACCATGGACATCATCATAAGCCCAGGGGGTAAAAACACCGCATAGCTAATATCGGCAACAACCATAGTCTGATGACCGGTTGCAAGCGCAAAAATTGCATAAAACAATAAGGCACTAACAACCGGGGCAAAAAGCGTTTGGGTTGAAACGTTTAAAAAACGCCGAACCTCTTTCAAATATAATGCCCAAAGACCAAGCCAATTAAGCAAACCAAAACGCCGACTGGTTGGTTGATAAAAAGTAATTTTTGATCTGGACATCAGAATGTTCCTAACAAAAGGTTAGTTGCTTTTAGCCTTATAACCCATAACCGGTATCATGATTAATCCAGCAATCACAAGTAACATCAAGCCAACCCATATACGCCAGGTAAAATAGAATGGGCTAATCATATTCCAAATAATGCTTAATACCGGTAAAGCCATAATGCTGGCTGCAGCAAGAAATATAACCTGACAGATAATCATCAAAAAATGTCGATTGCGAAAGTACAGAAGGACGCTGGCATAACTAAGGTATGCTGCAAGAATTGATAAGGTCAATGTTATTTTAAACACCCCTTCGATATTGCTAAAAACAACGCGTCTATTGGCAATCCAGATGAGATATAACCACATTGCCAGCCCTAGCAAGGAACAAACAGTACCGGCGTAACCCAGAATCTTCAGGTAAGAATCATTGATTAGCAAACCCGAAAACAGTAAACAGGCACTAAAAGCCATAACTGCCAAACTTGTCATAAGCACCTGCAATTCAAGACTATGCCTAAAATCACCAGCCATGATCATATATACCCCAATAGCTAAGCTTGCTGCAAAGGAAATAAGGAATGTTGTAAACAACAGCTTGCGGCTGCGAAGTGGCTGGGTAACAGCGTTGTTCATCAAAATTGCTCCTTGCGGTAAAACTGTTATTTTCCAAAAACAGCCTGAAGATAACAGGGGATTTGGGTTGTGTCAAAAAAATGTTGGCACATTTCAATTGACTCAATATCTGAAAAATCCAATATAAAAATTAAAAATATTGTGTCGTCTTTGCGAATTAGTTAAGGTTGTTGTACTACGGTTTATGAACCAGAATCAGGATTAATCCGATGACACAAGATAACCCTTTCAAGGATAATTGGGGAACAATCAAGCAAAAGCTTATTGAAACCAAACAACAATGGGCCAGGGAAAAGCGGCTGATAACGGGGACATCAGGCGATCGTAATCAAGAACGATTACCGCCAGGTCAACGGGAAGTTAAGAATTGGCCGGTGCTGGATTTGGGAATTCAACCTGACATAGCGATGCAAGATTGGCGGTTGCAGGTAGATGGACTTGTTAAAAAACCAGTTGCTTGGGATTGGAAAGCATTTCAACAACTACCATTGCGCGAATTTGTTTCCGACATTCATTGTGTAACTGCTTGGTCACGGTTTGACAATCATTGGCAGGGTGTGGCAACCCGTGCAATTTTGGATATTGTCACACCCTATGACCAAGCAAGGTTTGTTATTTGTCACAGCTATGATGGCTATACAACAAATTTAACCCTGGCCGATTTTGCAGCAGAAGATGCCTTGCTGGCAGTAGCATGGGAGGGTAAACCAATTAGTCGTGAGCATGGCGGGCCAGTTAGAGTTGTTGTACCAAAACTTTATTTTTGGAAAAGTGCTAAATGGCTTAAGCGCATTGAAATTACAGACCAAGATAAACCAGGCTACTGGGAAGTACGTGGATATCATAACCGCGGTGATCCGTGGGAGGAAGAACGTTATGGCCGTTAAGCAGGCAGTGCAAAATCTAAGGAAAGTGCTTGGGATGGTAAAGCCACCGAGGATGTCGTCGGACACGCCTATTACCAGTGTTTATGATTTTTCATTTCCCTTGGTGGATGGAACAATTTTGCGTCTTAAAGATTACCGTGGCCAGGCCATTTTAATTGTAAATACAGCTTCGCTTTGCGGGTTTACCAAACATTATCTCGATTTGGAACAATTATGGCAGAAATACAAAGATCAAGGACTTTTGCTTTTGGCGATACCTTCAAACGACTTTGGCCAGCAGGAGCCAGGGTCTAGTCAAGAGATAGCAGATTTTTGCCAGCGCAATTTTAAAACCAGCTTTCCAATTACCACCAAACAATCAGTTACAGGTAGCCATGCACATTTGCTGTATCAGTGGCTATACCAGCAATGGGGAAGGCGTGGCTGTCCACGTTGGAATTTTCACAAGTTTCTTTTTGATCGAACCGGTCAAATTGCCGCGGGGTGGTCGGCATTTTTTGGGCCATGCGATAGGCGTGTGCAAAGCCGTATCGATACAGTATTATTGCAGAAAATAGCCTAATTTCTGGGCGATAATTTTATATGCTAGTTCTTTTAAAATTAACAAAGGATATGAAACGTGGTTAAGGGTATGAAATCGGGGTCGCGGGTGTTGGCCGTGCGGGTCAAAAAAGTGGCCGGACGTAGTGTTTCATCAACCCGGTGGTTACAGCGACAACTAAATGATCCTTATGTTCATGAGGCCCATAAAGTTGGGTACAGGTCACGTGCTGCTTTTAAGTTGCGGCAGTTGGACGACCAATACCATTTTCTAAAATCAGGACAAAAAATTGTAGATTTAGGCGCAGCTCCGGGTGGATGGACGCAGGTTGCGGTTGAACGTGGCTGCAAAGTTCTGGCTGTGGATTTAATTGATATGCCTGCGATCGAAGGGGCGCGTTTTTTGCAGATGGATTTTAGCCAACCCGACGCACCACAAAAATTATTACAAGAAATTGGCAGTAAGGTCCAAGTTGTACTTAGTGACATGGCACCAAACACAACCGGTCATCTTGGAACAGATCATTTACGTATTATGGCATTGGCAGAGATGGCATATGATTTTGCCAAGCAGATTTTAGCGCCGGGCGGGACTTTTTTGGTTAAATTACGACAGGGTGGCGCTCAGCAAAGTTTGCTGGCCATGCTGAAGCATGATTTCGGGCAAGTTCGTCACGTTAAACCACCTGCTAGCCGGCCAGATTCATCCGAGCTTTATTTACTTGCTTTGAAATTCAAAAGTATCGAAGCAAAGAAATAATCATAAAAATGTTGTTTTGTTGAAGGGATCGGTTTATAAGTCTTACGTCCGCGCTTGTTCGATGATATCATTTAGAAATTCAGCAGAATCGCGCTGTACATCTGAAATCGCAATTGAAATTACAATTTTATCTTGGCAAAGATTTGATATTGCCACGAGAATACCCCATAAAGGAAAACGGAAATGAGCACAGTTGCCGGTTTTGCCGTTTATGAACATGGCATTCGTGCCACGGATGTTACCCTAGAGCAAGTAACCCAGCTGAAATGGGGTAAAGAGCGCTTTGTATGGATTGGCTTACATGAGCCTGATGCAGAATTGCTTAGCAAAGTGCAACGCTTGTTTGGGTTGCATGAATTGGCAATTGAAGATGCCCGTGTGGCGCATCAAAGACCTAAAATAGAATTATATGGCAATTCGTTGTTTGTTGTTTTGCACACTGCGCAAAAGACCGGTGACAACCCGATCGAATTTGGTGAAACCCACGTTTTTATGGGCAATGGTTATTTGGTGACCATTCGTCATGGTCCTTCTTCGGCTTATAGTGAAGTGCGGCAACGCTGCGAGAACCAGCCACATATGCTGCGAAAAGGCCCGGATTTTGTTTTATACTCGCTAATGGATTTTATCGTTGATAATTATATGCCAATTGTTGCAAGCATTAAAGACAGGGTGGAAGAGCTGGAAGATGACGTTTTTAAAAAACCTTTTGATTCGGCAACACTAGAGAATATATATAGTTTAAAACGTGATCTTATGTCGTTAAAACGAATCATTTCCCCCCTAACCGAGATGATCAATCGGCTAATGCGTTTCGACATTACGTTAATTGATCGGGATACTCACGCCTATTACCGCGATGTGCAGGATCATGTTATTCGTCTTCTTGAAAGTATTGATTCGATGCGCGAATTGCTAACATCTGCTTTAGAAGCTCATCTTCTACTTGCAAATGTTCAGCAGAACGAAGTAACCAAAAAACTTGCTGGGTGGGCAGCTATTCTGGCTGTTCCAACCGCCATATGTGGAATTTATGGGATGAATTTTCGTTTTATGCCCGAAATTGAGTGGGAATATGGGTATTTTGTGGTTATGACCGGCATTATTAGTATTTGCAGTTATATGTTTTACCGCTTTCGCAAAGCTGGTTGGCTTTAGGAGGATTAATGTCGAATCCAACAACTTTTACACAGGCTTTCCCTTTCCTTTTAACCACGACTGGAATAACGCCAGAGCAAGGGATACCCTCAAATATTATCGCGGGTCAGCCACAAACAAAAACATGGAATCAGTTTAGTGACGCTCAGCAGCAGTTTTTTTGTGGTATATGGCACTCAAGCACTGGTTGTTGGCATGTGAATTATAGCGAAGACGAATTGTGTTTTTTATTAAAGGGGCGTGTTATTTTAACAGGGGTAGACGGACAAAAATATACCTTTAAAGCTGGTCAGGCTTTTATAATCCCAAAAGGGTTTAAGGGAAGTTGGGAAACGGTCGAGCCGGTTGAGAAAATATATGCTATTTACCAGCCGCAATCTGGTGAATAGCCCGTAACCAAAATTTTGGGGCATTTATACTGATTGTTAAGTGCTTGATATTACGCTATAATGGCAGTGTGAGCTTTTATAGTATGGTAGGCGATGAATAATAATTTTTTAAAATTGGCCACTTATAACATTCACCGTTCTACGGGCACAGATGGTGCGTGTGTTCCCGAACGTATCGCCAATGTTATCAACGGGCTTCAGGCAGACATAATCGGATTACAGGAGGTGGGTTGGTATCATCGTAAGGGTCGCCGAGCGAATCAGTTCGATTTTTTACGGGAAAAAACAGGCTATGATATTGTTCCTGGGTTGGTGCGTGATCATGATAATGCCTGTTTCGGTAACGCGTTGCTAACAAGGCATCAGGTAAAAAGCCACGCTTGTCTTAATCTAACTGTTTCTGGTAATGCCCCACGCGGTGCTGTTCAGGCTGTTTTGCAGACTAATCATGGCGCGCTTCAGGTTATTATTGTGCATCTTGGTTTATCGCCCTGGGAACGATATCGTCAAATGAAGGTAATTGCCGATTTTATCCGAACGCAACCAACTATACCAACAGTTGTTATGGGTGATTTTAACCAGTGGTTATATCAAACCGAAGCTTCTAACCAAATTACAAACCTGTTGCCGGGACATGTACATGATCTAACATTTCCAGCCCAACTGCCTGTTGTTCGATTGGATAGAATGTTTTTATCATCTAAAATAAAACTGTTAGGGAAAAAAGTTCTTAAAAACGAGACAACAAAAAAAGCATCAGATCACTTGCCTTTATTAGCTGAAGTGATTTGTTCATAAACTGGTTTTTCTAGGGAAGTACCACCTTGTTGTGGCAAGATTTTCTAATTCCTTATTTAGGAATTATTGTTGGAAGTATATTCGCACTGTTCGTCTTAGGGCACATGTTACGTCAGCGGCGGCCGCCGGCCAGTACAGTTGCTTGGTTGCTAGCCATTATACTAATACCATATGTGGGTATTCCATTATACATTTTATTAGGTGGGCGCAAGATTCGCCGTTTGGCACGCCGCAAGAAAAAACTGTTGTTAGATGGTTTTGAAGAAATACCGCTTGAAAAAACCGCGCTTGCCGATCGTTTTTTGCGTTCTTATGGGTTGCCTGGAGCTACGGCAAACAACCATATAGAATTTCATAATAATGGTCAAACATCCTATCAGGCGTTGATTGATTTAATCGACCGTGCTGAAGTCTCGATCCATATCGCTATTTTTATTTTTGCTGCTGATCCAATTGGTCAAGACTTGCTTGAGCGACTTGAAAAAAAGGCTAAACAAGGAATTGATGTTCGGTTGCTTCTTGATAGTTTTGGCTGTCGCTTGCTGCCAAGTCGTCGTTTAAGACCACTTAGAAGTGCAGGCGGTCGGGTTGCATATTTTATGCCAATGTTTTGGAAGTCTTTGCGATCTCATCTTAAATTTCCTGGAAATGCCCATCTTCGTAATCACCGCAAGCTTGTGGTCGTCGACGCGACAGAAGTTTGGGCAGGTGGTGCCAATTTAGCTCAGGAATATATAGGGCCACGCCGCTCAGCAAAACGCTGGAAAGATTTAACTTTTATCATTCGCGGTGAAGCAGCCAAGGTTTATCAAGAAATATTTAGGTTAGATTGGAATTTTGCCAGTAGCGAACAGATGGATAAACCTCTGCCAGCCAATCGCGCGGTTACCGGCGGAACCGAGACGATTCAAGTTGTGCCATCCGGACCCGATATACCTGATGATCCTTTTTATAGTGCTGTATTAATGGCTTGTCACACCGCAAATCATCGGTTGTGGGTTGTTACGCCATATTTTATTCCTGACGAACCTTTGCTGCAAGCAATGTCTATTGCTATTCACCGCGGGGTAGATGTACGGGTCGTTGTTCCCTTGAAATCCAACCATTTAGTTGCCGATATAGCGCGCGGTAGTTTTTTACGTGATCTGCAGCAAGCTGGCGGAACCGTTCTGTTGCATCGGGGAAAAATGATGCACGCGAAGGCACTTATTTTTGATCAAAATTTGGCTGTTGTTGGGTCAGCAAATATGGATGCACGCAGTTTATTTTTTAATTATGAGGTGGTTAGTTTTTTATATAGTCCCCAGGCAATTGCAGCAGTCGATTCTTATATAATCAGCCTTTTGCGTCATTGTCGGGTTGGTGTCCGCCAAGCTGGTCGGTTTAGAGAATTTGGCGCAGGACTTATTCGCCTGATTGCCCCCTTGCTTTAATTGGGGGTATCAAGACTTGATCTGGCACTAGATTGACTTCATCACTAATTTAGTGATGATAATAGAAGCGACCGAACTGTTCAAATTAGGGAATAAATTATGGTCAAAATAGCTGTGCTTAAAGAAAGTGCTTCGCACGAATATCGGGTTGCCGTTAGCCCAGAAAGCATTCGCAAAATAAAGGCATTGGGCATTGATGTGCTTGTTGAGTCAGGGGCCGGCACTCGAGCTAATTTTACAGATGAAATGTTTGTTAAAGCTGGTGCGCTTATCGAGAATGACGTACCCAAAATTCTCGGTCAGGCAGATTTTCTTTTTAAGGTTCAATCACCTTATGTTAGTGAAGCTGAAAATATTGATCATGTTAAATATCTTAAGCCAGGGACTATTTTAATTGGGCTCTTATCGCCTTATACCCAGCGCGACATGGTGCGGCGTTATCAAGAACAAAAAATTATTTCTTTTGCCTTAGAGCTTGTCCCAAGGACAACAAGGGCACAAACGATGGATGTTTTATCGTCCCAGGCGAATCTGGCCGGATACAAGGCTGTTTTAGAAGCAACAAATCTCTATGCCCGCAGCATGCCGATGATGATGACGGCTGCGGGTACTATTGCACCGGCAAAAGTAATGATCATGGGGGCTGGCGTTGCCGGATTGCAAGCCATTGCTACTGCTCGGCGGCTTGGGGCAATTGTGTGCGCAACAGATGTTAGACCCGCAGCAAAAGAGCAAGTTGAAAGTTTAGGGGCAAGCTTTATCGCTATCATTGACGAAGAATTTAAGGCTGCTGAATCGGCGGGCGGGTATGCCAAGCAAATGAGCGCATCTTACCAAGAAAAACAAGCAGCCCTGATTGCCGAAACGATTAAAAAACAGGATATTGTTATCACCACCGCACAAATTCCAGGAAAGCAAGCACCAAGACTGATTACCAAGGCGATGGTTGCAACAATGAAACCTGGCAGTATCATTATTGATTTGGCAGTTGAGCAGGGTGGTAATTGCGAATTAAGCCGTATCGGTGATGTTGTTGAACATCAATCAGTTAAAATTGTTGGCTTCCCGAACATGCCATCGCGCTTGGCCGAGGTTGCTTCAAGTCAGTATGCCAATAACCTTTACCAATTTTTTTTATTGCTGTTTCACAAAAATGACCGTCGGGTACAAATACCGTGGGATGATGATATTGTTAAATCCTGCGCTTTAACGCGTGACGGTCACATTATTCATCCCGCTTTTCAGGTGAACACATGACACCAACTGAACTCATCGAACAAATTAAAAGATTAGCCGAACAGAGCGACAGCCTTAGTAGTGGGTTAGTTAAGATAGCAGGCCAGGCGCAGCAGATAATTTGGCATCAGGGTGCTAGTGGGGTGGATCACGGCCAGCAATTGGTTGTGGCTTTGACGGTTTTTGTGTTGGCGTGTTTTGTTGGTTATTATGTAGTTTGGCGTGTCACGCCCGCGCTACATTCACCACTGATGGCCGTTACCAATGCTGTATCGTCAGTTATTATTGTCGGAGCTTTGCTGGCAGTTAGTCAATCAGCCCCATTAATAACTCAAATTGCTGGTTTTACTGCTATATTGCTGGCCTCGGTTAATATTTTTGGGGGCTTCGTTATTACCGCGCGGATGTTATCAAAATTTCGCACAAAGAATCAGGTAAAGGGGAAAAAATCATGAACCTTACCCAATCAGGGTTGCTTTATTTACTTGCGGCGGTTTTATTTATTTTCACCTTGCGGGGACTATCATCGCCAACATCATCAAAATGGGGCAATTTTTTTGGCATCCTTGGCATGGTTGTTGCAATCGTTACAACTATTTTAATGATACCCGAAATTGATTATGTTTTAGCGATTTCGGCGATTATTATTGGTGGTACAATTGGTACGGTTATCGCCTTACGCCTGCAAATGACAGCATTGCCCCAGCTGGTCGCGGCTTTTCATAGTTTAGTTGGGCTTGCAGCTGTTTTTGTAGCAATGGCGGCTTTTTATGCTCCGGAATATTACGGTATTGCGACTATGGCAAATGCTGGTTTTATAGAGGTTTTTACTGAACATCCGTATTATGAACCAGTCAAAAAGCTTGTATTTAAAACAGGCAGTCTGATTGAGTTGTCAATTGGGCTTGCTATTGGAGCCGTCACATATTCCGGCTCGTTAGTTGCTTTTGCCAAGCTGCAAGGGATATTAGGCGGGAAGCCCCTGGTATTTCGCGGACAGCATATGTTAAATGCCATGTTATTCTTGACGATAATTGCCTTGATTGTGCTGCTGGTGCAGCAACAATCTTCCTGGTTGTTGTGGTTACTAGCTTTTGTCGCGGTTGTTTTTGGCTTTTTGCTGATTATGCCAATTGGGGGCGCTGATATGCCGGTTATCGTATCAATGCTCAATTCTTATTCGGGATGGGCTGCTTGTGGTATCGGATTTACCCTAAATAATTATTTGCTGATTATTACAGGGGCGCTGGTTGGGGCTTCTGGGGCTATTCTAAGTTATATTATGTGTAAGGGGATGAATCGTTCGATTATTAAGGTTGTGCTTGGTGGTTTTGGTGCAAGTGCATCGGGTACAACAAGTTCCAGCACACCCGACAAGCCGATTAAAACCGGTAGTGCTGAAGATGCAGCCTTTATTATGAAAAATGCCCGATTGGCGATTATTGTCCCTGGATATGGAATGGCTGTTGCTCAGGCACAGCATGTTCTACGTGAGATGGCCGATTTATTGAAAAAAGAAGGGGTGCGGGTAGCTTATGCCATTCACCCCGTAGCTGGCCGGATGCCAGGACATATGAATGTCTTATTAGCTGAGGCTAATGTTCCTTATGATGAAGTGTTTGAACTTGAAGATATAAACCCTGAATTTGCAACTGCGGATGTTGCGTTTGTGATTGGAGCAAATGACGTTACGAACCCATCTGCCAAAACCGACCGCAGCAGTCCAATTTATGGTATGCCTGTTCTTGAGGTAGAAAAAGCCAAAACTGTACTTTTTATTAAAAGGTCCATGGCTTCAGGTTATGCCGGAGTTGAAAATCCACTATTTTTCCGCGATAATACACTTATGTTGTTTGGTGATGCTAAAAAAGTTTGTGAAGAAATCGTTAAGTCCTTGGCCTAGCTTTAGCAAGCAAGACCTAATGATCGGACATGGTTTAACAAGCGAAGAGGAGATAATATGCGACTCAATTTTGTAAATAAACTGCTACTAACTTCGGCATTGGTTAGCTTTTCAACATATGCCCAAGCGCAAACCTCAAATTGCGCAGCAGATATTAAACAGGTAGAAACAGCCTTAGAGAGTCAGAAAGATTCTGGAGTTCAAAAAATGATTCAAGAGATGTTACGTGATGCGCGTGATGAATTGAATCAGGAAAAGGACGAGGCGGCTTGCCGGCAAATTACAGCCGAGGCTAAGAAAATTTTGAAATTGAAATAAATTAATTGAAACATAAACGTGTAATGGCCGGGTGCTAAACCCGGCCAGTTTTTTAGGGTTTCTAATGATGAAAACACATAAAATAGCAGTTATTGGTGCAACCGGTAATATTGGCCGTGAGGTTTTAGGTGTATTGGCCGAAAATTCGGTTCCACAAGATCAAGTTATCGCTATAGCTTCTGCTAAATCGGTGGGTGATGAAATATCATATGGTGAAGAAAAAGTTTTAAAAGTTCAAAACATTGACCATTTTGATTTTACACGGGTTGGAATTGTTATTTTTTGTACACCCCAAGCGGTTATTGAAAAGTACTTGCCGCAGGTTCGTTCAGCCGGCTGCTACATTATTTGTCCAAGTATTGCTGAACAATTTGTCGATAAAAAAGAATATGTCGTACCCGAAGTAAATGGCGCTTTGTTGCAACAAAGTGCCACACAAATTATTTTAACACCAGATCCAGGGGCAATAATTTTATCGCTGGTGTTACAACCTTTTTTGAAGGTAGGTGGTATTGAGCAGGCGGTAGTTACTTTGCTGCAGGCGGTTTCGGGTCATGGTCGAGAGGCTATGGATGAACTTTTTAATCAAACCCGCGGTATTTATATGAATTCGGTTGTACAGCATCAACATTTTACCAAACAAATTGCCTTTAATTTGATACCACATATAGGCTCTTTTGATAAAGATGGCCGGACTTCTGAAGAAACAAATACCATCCAACAGACAAAACAAGTTCTTAAATCAGATTTTCCCTTAGAGATTACCTGTGTTCAAGCTCCTGTCTTTATTGGTTATGCTGCAACCGTCACATTAAACTTAGCGCAACATATTAATAGTGCGCAAGCACGCAAAATGTTAGAACAAACTTTGGGTGTTTCGGTGATTGATCATCGACGGGATGAGGGCTATGTAACGCCTGTTGAAACTGCTGGCGAACAAGCAGTTTTTATAAGTCGTTTGCGTCACAGGGAAAAACAGATATCATTTTGGGTAACCGCAGATAATTTACGGCGCGGAGCAGCCTTAAACATGGCTCAGATTGTAGCGCTTATGCAAAAGGCATCAAGGGTGCTTGAATCCAGGTCCGTCCACTGAACTAACCACTTGATTATAATCATTGTGCACCTTATTTATTATGGGTAACCCAATCATTATAAGCACTATAGAAAAATGTGGTAATTTTTCTATGTGCCTGAGATAATGATGCAACCAATTTGATCATTGTCAGTTCAAATAAAACAATATGAATACAAGCGGGGAACCATGCCAATAAAATCCATATTAACCCTAATTACAGGGGAAGAGGCTGATCTACCAACGTTACAGCATGCAGTGCAACAAGCCAAAAACCATCAAGCACAGCTGCAAATTCTTCATGTTAAACCGGATACCAGAGACATGTTGCCAATTATTGGTGATGGGATGTCGGGCTTGGCCATCGAACAAATGATTACATCCGTTTTACAGTCTGCAGATGAACGCGCCAAAAAAGCTAAAGCAACAGCCGATAAGATCATTGCCGAGCAAAGCAAAGGCATACAAATTGCTTTTCAGCTTATTCAGGGATCAGAGGCAAACGTTTGGGCATTAGCCGGCCGCTTTGCTGATCTGATCATCTTTAGCAGACCTGGTAGTAATAATGCCATTATGGCAAATGGCGGGATTGATGCAATTTTATTTGAAACCGGTCATCCAACATTAATGATACCACCTGTTAAGCGTGATGTAACAAAGCAGGACATAACGTCTCAACCGGTAATTGCATGGAATGGCAGTGCTCAGGCTGCGCGCGCAGTAAGCTGGTCGTTACCATTTTTACAAAAATCAACAATGGTCACGATCCTTAATGGAACAACAAATGCTGAAATAGGGCCTGCACGCTTAAGCAAATGGCTTGCCGCCCATGGAATTAAAACGACAGTAAAAAATTTTGATCAAGGAAGCCGCACGATTGGTTCTGCTCTTTTAGAGGAAACAGGGCTGGCTGGTGGAACGATGATTGTTATGGGAGCTTATGGTCACAGCCGATTGCGGCAGTTTATTTTAGGGGGTGCAACCCGCGAGTTATTGCAAACTGCTTCATTGCCGATATTATTAGCGCACTAAACCTAAGCTAGTGCTTTGGCGTTGGTTGGCGATTTCTGCAGCTCTTTTTCAGAGTAGAGGGGTTTATTATCATTGACAGGGGCTGACGGGCGCGCTAAATCCTGAACGGTTTTAGACTGTTGCTATTGGAGATAGGCTATCAAATGAAACGACCAATATCACCGCATTTACAGATTTATCGTTGGCAATTAACTTCGGTTATGTCGATTCTTCATCGTATGACAGGGGTATCGTTGGTTTTTGGTACGTTGCTCTTGTCTTATTGGCTTTTATCTACTGCTTTTGGTGCCTCCGCCTTCCAGACAGCCCATAATCTGCTAAGTTCTTGGATTGGGTACCTGTTGCTTGTCGGTTGGAGCTTGGCTTTTTATTATCACTTAGCTAACGGTATTCGCCACTTGTTTTGGGATATGGGGCGGGGATTCGAATTGCGGCACGTATATCGTAGTGGATGGGTGGTTGTTTTTACCACAATTCTTCTTACAGTTTTGACGTGGGTTGTTGTTTTTTTATGCTAGGAGTTCAGATGAAACATCTTCACCAGCATTCTACGGGTTCAGAAGCGGTCCGTCATTGGTGGAAACAGCGATTAACCGCGGTTATTCTAGTGCCTTTAGGCATTTGGTTTGTTGTTAGCTTATTGACCAAGGTTGGTAGTGATTATCAGCAATTTGTTACCTGGCTTCGGTCGCCATTTATTACGGCATTGATGATTGGGTTTCTTGTATCTTTATTTTATCATGGCTATTTAGGTATGCAGGTAGTTATTGAAGATTATGTTTCCAACCTAGGTAGGCGGGCTTTTTGGCTAATTTTATTAAAACTTATTTGGCTTGGAACAGGTCTTCTATCAATTATTGCAGTTCTCTTTGTTGCATTGGGGGGGTAGAATGGCTGATCATTCAACGAATAAGACAACGCGGGTTTTGGGCAAAGCCTACCCTATGACAGAACATTTTTATGATGTTGTTGTAGTTGGAGCCGGTGGGGCTGGGTTACGCGCCACTTTTGGGTTAGCTGAACGTGGTTTGAAAACGGCTTGTATTAGTAAAGTTTTCCCAACCCGCAGCCATACTGTGGCTGCGCAGGGTGGTATCAGTGCTGCCCTTGGCAACATGGGTGCTGACGACTGGCGCTGGCATATGTATGACACGGTTAAAGGATCGGATTGGCTTGGTGATCAAGATGCAATAGAATTTATGGTGCGTGAGGCGATACCCGCAATTATAGAACTTGAACATTATGGCGTTCCATTTAGTAGAACTGTTGATGGTAAAATATATCAACGCCCATTTGGAGGAATGACTACGGAGTATGGCAAGGGAATTGCACAACGTACCTGCGCTGCTGCAGACCGGACTGGCCACGCTATTTTGCATACTCTGTATCAGCAGGCGTTAAAGCATTCGGCAGAGTTTTTTATTGAATATTTTGTGCTTGATCTTATTTTCGACCAACAGGGTGTTTGCAGGGGGGTAATCGCCTGGAATTTAGATGACGGCACCATTCATCAATTTCGTGCGCACATGGTTATTCTTGCGACAGGTGGTTATGGACGTGCTTATTTTTCCTGCACATCAGCACACACCTGTACAGGCGATGGAAATGCCATGATTTTACGAGCAGGGCTTCCATTGCAGGATATGGAGTTTGTACAGTTCCATCCAACCGGTATATATGGGGCAGGTTGCCTTATTACGGAAGGTGTTCGCGGTGAGGGTGGTTATTTGACCAACGCAGTTGGCGAGCGTTTTATGGAACGTTATGCCCCGGCAGCACGTGATCTTGCCTCGCGCGATGTTGTAAGCCGTTCAATGACGATTGAAATTCGTGAAGGTCGTGGCGTTGGCAAATTAAAAGATCATATTTATTTGCATCTTGAACATCTTGATCCAAAAATTATTCATGAAAGACTTCCTGGAATCGCCGAAACTGCCCGTGTGTTTGCTGGTGTTGACGTTACGCGTGAGCCAATACCGGTAATTCCAACCTGTCATTACAATATGGGGGGCGTTCCTACCAACTATCGCACAGAAGTCGTTACCTTAAAAGACGGAAACCCCGATCATGTTGTTTCAGGATTGATGGCTATTGGCGAGGCTGCCTGCGTTTCGGTTCATGGGGCGAATCGCCTTGGTTCAAACTCATTGCTTGACCTTGTTGTTTTTGGACGTGCGGCTGCTAATCGCTGTGCTGAAATTATTAGACCAAACACCCCACATCCAGAAATAACCCTACAATCAATGGACATGGCCTTAACGCGACTAGATTATTTTAGACATGCTGAAGGATCTGTTTTACCGGCATCTTTACGTCTTGAAATGCAGCGTGTTATGCAAAATGATTGTGGTGTTTTTCGCACCGGTGATATTTTGCAAAACGGAATAGAAAAGCTTAAAGAAAGTTGGCAAAAGCGTCAGGATGTTCGTGTTCATGACCGTTCAATGGTATGGAATAGTGATTTGGTTGAGGTGCTTGAACTTGATAATCTATTGTACCAAGCTATAGCAACAATTACCTCGGCTCACCGGCGTCAGGAAAGTCGTGGTGCACACGCGCGGGAAGATTTTCCAAAACGCATGGATGATCAATGGTTAAAACATACAGTAGTTTGGATCGATGATCAAGGACAGGCCAAGATTGATTTTAGGCCGGTTCATTTGCAACCTTTAAGCAAGGATGTTCAATCATTCCCACCAAAAGCAAGGGTTTATTAACAATTAAGAGAGGCTTTTATGGCTAAGTTTACCTTGGCTGCACATGCAAAAGTTCAATCAGGCAAAGATTTTCCTGTCCAGGGTGCGCAAAGGACAAAAAAAATCAAAGTTTATCGTTGGGATCCCGAAACCAATCAGAATCCTAGGGTCGATAGTTACGAAATTGATTTGGATCAGTGCGGTCCAATGGTTTTGGACGCCTTAATAAAAATAAAAAACGAAATTGATCCGACATTGACATTTCGTCGTTCGTGTCGTGAGGGGGTATG
The DNA here is from genome assembly GCA_964414755.1 of uncultured Rhodospirillaceae bacterium. Taxonomy (GTDB): domain Bacteria; phylum Pseudomonadota; class Alphaproteobacteria; order JAEUKQ01; family JAEUKQ01; genus JAEUKQ01. Next base: position 19,420 of record CAYPXH010000001.1, read on the forward strand.
TGGTTCGTGTGCCATGAACATTGATGGCACCAATACTTTAGCCTGTACAAAATATATCCAAGATGTACGCGGAGATATTCGCGTATATCCATTACCACATATGCCGGTTGTTAAAGATTTAGTCCCTGATCTTAAGGGAATATACCAACAATATCAGTCAATTGAACCATGGCTTAAAAATAATCAGCCGGCCCCAAATCGCGAACGCCTGCAAACTCCAGAAGAGCGGGCGAAGCTTGATGGGCTTTGGGAATGTATTTTGTGTTTTAGCTGTTCTACTTCGTGTCCAAGCTATTGGTGGAATGGGGATCGTTATCTTGGACCAGCTGTTTTATTACAGGCTTATCGTTGGATTGCTGATAGCCGCGATACGGCAACTGCTGATCGGTTGCAACAGCTTGAAGACCCATTTAAACTTTATCGTTGCCATACTATTATGAATTGCACGAAAACTTGCCCAAAAGGTCTTAATCCAGCTAAGGCGATTGGTGAAATCAAAAAATTGCAAATGGCCCGTCAATTGTAAAAATATATGGTGAATAAATTGTCCCATCTATCCCCTTCTACCAGTGTTTGGGAGGCATATCAGGATGGGTGCAAACAGGGGAATTGGTATTTTGACCAGGATCAAGCAAATGTTTTGCAAAAGCTTGATCAATTGGCGCAAGTTCTTCAAAAACCAAAGGGTAAAAAAACCAATATAAGTTGGTTGCTGCCCTACTGGCAATCAACCAAAATTGCCGGTGCACCCAAGAATGTTCGGCGTGGTGCTTATATTTATGGGTCGGTTGGGCGCGGCAAAACCATGGTGATGGATTTATTCTTTCGGCATGTTAAAATCGATGCCAAAAAGCGTACACATTTTCACACGTTTATGACGGAAATCCACGAAGGTTTATGGCGACTAAAAAAAAACGACCGACATCAGTCACATGGTACCGATGGTTGGCTGGCTATTTTAGCGGCACAGATTGCTCAAGAAGCGCAGCTTATTTGTTTGGATGAATTTCACGTTAATAATATAGCCGATGCTATGATTTTGGGGCGGTTGTTTTCCGAACTTATAAAAAATCAGGTAGTTTTGGTTGTTACATCGAATTGGGCACCACGTGATTTATATCAAAATGGCTTACAACGTGTACGTTTCTTACCATTTATTGATATGATCGAACAGGAAATGGACGTACTTTTTCTGGGTGGTGTACAGGATTACCGCCAGCAAACAATACCGGCCGATTGGCGCTATTTGTATCCAATCACCCAAAACAACCAGCAAAAAATACAACACATTTTTGAAAAATTGTCTGGTGGAAAACCAATCACATCAACGATCATAACAGTACAGGGGCGTTCGCTGGTTTTTTCTAAAACTGCAGGTAATATTTTGCTGTGCTTTTTTGACGAACTTTGCCAACGCAATTTAGGCAAAACAGATTATTTAGCAATCGCACGACATTTTCGCTATATCATTGTGCAAAATGTTCCAAAATTTACCCCTGATCTTATTGAGGCACTGCACCGCTTTATCCATTTAATTGACATTTTGTATGATGAGCGGTGTTATCTAATGATTTTGGCCGCAACCGATGCCCCAGATTTGTACCTTGAATCTAATGCTTCACAAATTGGTTTTACCAGAACATTGTCGCGACTGTATGAAATGCGATCGATAAATTATCAACCGCGACAAGCAGATTAATTGCATATATTAATCTTGTTAGGTATCTTGACCTGAAGCGTTAAAAGGTCTAGTTGTTAGCACGATAATTAGCTTGATCTTCATACAACATGGTATCATCAGAGAGCGAGGGAAAATGGCACGAAAAAAAATTGCTTTGGTTGGGGCCGGTAATATTGGCGGAACATTAGGGTTATTAGCTGAATTACATGAATTAGGCGATATCGTTTTAATTGATGTTGTTGAAGGAGTGCCTCAGGGTAAGGCGCTTGATCTGGCTCAATCCAGTGCTGTTTTTGGGGTTGATAGCAATCTTAGTGGTAGTAACGATTATACAGCCTTGAAAGGCTCGGATGTTGTGATTGTTACGGCAGGTGTTCCAAGAAAACCAGGGATGAGCCGCGATGACTTGCTAAGTATCAATTGCAAAATTATTTGTGAAATCGGCGGACATATTAAACAACACGCGCCGCAGGCTTTTGTAATTGTTGTTACCAATCCGCTAGATGCAATGGTATGGGTTATGCGGGAAGCAACTGGCTTTAACCCGCAGCGCGTTGTGGGGATGGCGGGCGTTCTTGATAGCAGTCGTTTCCGCTATTTTTTGGCTTCAGAGCTCAAGGTATCAATACAGGATGTTACAACTTTTGTTTTAGGTGGACATGGTGATACAATGGTGCCGTTGGTACGCTATTCAACGGTGGCAGGCATCCCATTGCCAGACCTAGTAAAAAAGGGCTGGATCAGCGAAGCAAGATTACAATCGATTGTACAGCGTACCCGCGATGGTGGGGCAGAGATTGTGAATCTGTTGAAGACGGGTTCAGCGTTTTATGCACCCGCAGCTTCGGCTATTGATATGGCCAAATCTTATTTACTTGACAAAAGGCGTGTTTTGCCATGTGCAGCCTATTTGAATGGTGAATATGGGGTGAAAGGATTATACGTTGGTGTTCCGGTTATCATTGGTGCAGGGGGTGTTGAAAAAATTGTCGAGATCGATTTGAACAGTGCTGAAAAAGAGATGTTTGATAAATCAGTGGCTGCAGTGCGTCAGTTAATTGAAGCGTCACGTAAAATGATGCCAGCCGCTGGTAAGTAAGGTTAAGCTTTAACAGGGTAAGACCCTATTGCTAAGGATTTACAAAAACGATGAATATTCACGAATATCAGGCAAAAGAACTGATTAAAAATTATGGTGTTAACGTTCCCAAGGGAAAAATAGCCTATACCCCAAGCGAGGCAAAAAACGCCGCAAGCGAAATTGGTGGAAAATTATGGGTTGTCAAAGCCCAAATTCATGCGGGCGGACGTGGTAAGGCGGGTGGTGTAAAGCTGGCCAAGTCTGCAGACGAAGTTCAAAAACTTGCGACGCAAATGTTGGGTATGACCTTGGTTACCAAGCAAACAGGCCCTAAAGGACGCGTGGTTAAGCGTGTGTACATAGAACAGGGTTGTGATATCAAGCGCGAACTTTATTTGGGCATGTTGGTGGACAGGGATACGTCGCGGGTTATTTGCATGGCTTCTACCGAAGGTGGTACCGAAATTGAAGAGGTTGCAGCCACAAATCCAGAAAAAATTCTCAAAGTTGTTGTTGATCCCGTAACAGGGCTTATGCCACACCATGCCCGCAGGCTGGCTTATGGGCTAAAATTAAGTGGATCGCAAGTTCAGTCGGCTGTTGCTTTCATTACAGCTTTGTACCAAGCATTTATTGCTTTGGATGCAAGTATAGTTGAAATAAATCCACTGATTGTTACAGGTGATGGGCAGCTAATGGCCCTCGATGCCAAGGTTACCTTTGACGACAACGCACTTTTTCGTCATCCCAACATTGAGGTGTTACGCGATGAAAACGAAGAAGAACCAGCCGAACTTCTCGCAACTAAGCATAGTCTGAATTACATTAAACTTGATGGTAATATAGGATGTATGGTTAATGGTGCAGGATTGGCAATGGCAACAATGGATATTATTAAGCTTTATGGGGGCAGTCCAGCCAACTTCCTTGATGTTGGTGGTGGTGCGACCAAAGAACGTGTTACAACCGCTTTCAAGCTTATTTTATCCGATTCTAACGTTGAAGGCATTTTGGTCAATATTTTTGGCGGCATCATGCGTTGTGACGTAATTGCCGAGGGAATTGTTGCTGCCGCACGCGAAGTCAGCTTGCATGTGCCACTGGTGGTTCGCTTAGAGGGAACAAATGTTGAGTTAGGTAAAAAAATACTGCAACAATCAGGGTTGCCGATTGCGTCGGCTAATAACTTGGCTGATGCAGCCCAGAAAATTGTTCAAGCTGTTCGGGAAGGGGAATAAAATGTCCGTTTTAGTAGATCGCAACACCAAGGTCATTTGTCAGGGATTTACAGGTTCACAGGGGACATTCCACAGTGAGCAAGCGATTGCCTACGGTACAAAAGTGGTTGGCGGGGTAACGCCTGGGAAAGGCGGAACGCAACATCTGAATTTACCGGTTTTTGATACGGTTGGTGAGGCAGTAGAAAAAACTGGTGCTGATGCAAGTGTTATTTATGTCCCACCACCATTTGCCGCAGATGCTATTCTAGAAGCGATTGATAGTGGGGTGCGGCTGGTTGTGTGTATTACTGAGGGCATTCCTGTTCTTGACATGGTAAAAGTTAAGCGGGCGTTGTCCGGATCAAAAACCAGATTGATTGGTCCAAATTGTCCTGGGGTTATTACACCGAACCAGTGTAAAATTGGCATTATGCCTGGCCATATTCACCGCCCGGGAAAAATTGGGATCGTTTCGCGTTCCGGAACTCTAACCTATGAAGCGGTTGCCCAAACTACTGCTGCTGGTCTTGGCCAATCAACCTGTATTGGTATTGGTGGTGATCCTGTTAACGGCACTAATTTCGTTGAATGTTTAGAAATGTTTATGGCTGATCCTGAAACGGCCGGCATAATTATGATTGGTGAAATTGGCGGTTCAGCCGAAGAAAATGCCGCTGCTTTCATTAAAGCCGAGAAAAGAAAAAAGCCCATCGTTGGTTTTATTGCGGGAATGACCGCACCACAAGGCCGCCGAATGGGGCATGCCGGTGCTATTGTTTCTGGCGGTAAAGGTGGGGCTGGTGATAAAGTTGAAGCCATGCGTCAGGCCGGTTTTCATATTGTTGATTCACCAGCTATGCTGGGTGAAACAATGCTTCGGGCGTTTAAGGGTAAATAAAAGCAGGTATTGGAATTAAGCAGTGATGACACCAGAAAATCTTGTTTTTCTTTCAAGCGTCGACGCCAATTTTATTGGTGACGTTTATCAACGTTATCTTAATGACCCCCAACAAGTTGACGTTAGTTGGCGTAAGTTTTTTGAGGGATTACAAGAAGACGCTAAAGTTTTTCTTGATGAAAGCATGGGGCCAAGCTGGGCTAGGTCAAAAAAACCCTTAGGCCAGGCTGTTCCATCTCAAGGGCAGAAAGTCACTGCTGCTGCTTTATCAACCCAAGCGGATGTTGATGATTTGCAGGCTAGGGTTCGTGACTCGATTCGCGCGTTAATGCTGATCAGATCATACAGGGTTCGAGGCCATCTTGAAGCTATGCTGGATCCACTAGCTTTAAAACCTTTGCAGACCCATCCAGAACTTGACCCTGCAACTTATGGTTTTAGCCAATCAGATATGGATAGACCCATTTTTATTGATGGTATCTTGGGATTGCAGCAGCCGACGTTACGGCAAATTATCGAGCGGTTGCGGCAAATATATTGCGGTTCTGTTGGTGTTGAGTTTATGCACATTCAAGATCCCGATCAGAAAGAATGGATTCAACAAAAATTTGAACAAGAAAAAATCTTATTCCAATTCTCACGCGCTGATAAAAAGCGTATAGCTGAAGGCCTTATTAAGGCAGAAAGTTTCGAGCATTTTTTAGACAAAAAGTTTGTTGCAACCAAACGATTTGGTCTTGATGGTAGTGAAGCAGCCATTCCGGCCTTAGAATATATGATTGAACAGGCAGCAACACATGGTGTAAAAGAAGTTGTTTTGGGAATGGCTCATCGCGGCCGATTGAATGTACTGACGCATGTTTTAGGTAAGAAATTAGCGGCGATTTTTGCTGAATTTCGTGGTGAAAACGTTTACCCACAAGGAACTGTTGGTTCAGGAGATGTAAAATATCATCTTGGGGCATCAACCGACCGTGATTTTAATGGTCAAAGCGTACATTTATCGTTAACTGCCAATCCATCGCACCTTGAAGCAGTTAATACGCTGGTTTTAGGTAAAACAAGGGCCAAACAAAAACAACGGCATGACCATAAACGCGAACAGGTAATGGCGCTTTTAATACATGGAGATGCAGCTTTTGCAGGCCAGGGTCTGGTAGCCGAAACCTTAGATTTGTCTGAATTGAAGGGCTATAGGGTGGGTGGTACAATTCACTTTGTTATTAACAATCAAATTGGCTTTACTACAAATCCAGTTAACTTTCGCTCTGGCCCATATTGTTCAGAAGTCGCCAAAATAGCACAAGCACCTATTTTTCACGTTAATGGTGATGATCCAGAAGCAGTTTGCTTGGTTGTAAAGATTGCAACTGAATTTCGCCATCGATTTAAGAAAGATGTGGTTATTGATATGTTTTGTTATCGTCGTTTTGGGCACAACGAGACAGACGAACCGGCTTTTACTCAGCCACTCATGTATCAAAAAATAGCTAGCCATGCATCTACAACTAAACTGTATACGGCGCGGTTATTGCAGGAAAAAACAGTAACCCAGGCTGAATTGGATGCAATAACTCGTGATTACCAGCAAAAGTTAGAGGGCGCATATCAGGCGGCTGGCTTTCGCTCTGAAGGTATCGATTGGTTAGAGGGTGCTTGGAAAGGATTTAAGCCAGCGTCCGGCGAGGAGCGTCGCGGAAATACCGGCATGGAAATGTCGGTTTTGAAAGAAGTTGGCCAGGCGTTGGTCGCCATACCGACAGCTTTTAATATTAACCGCAAAATTGAACGTCAGCTGATGATTAAGAAACAGTGGTTCGAGGCTGGTCAAGGAATTGATTGGGCGACTGCTGAAGCCCTTGCTTTTGGTGGATTATTGCTTGAAGGATACGCTGTACGTTTATCGGGACAAGATTGCTGCCGCGGAACATTTTCACAGCGTCATGCCGTATGGATTGATCAGGTGAACGAGAATCATCATACGCCGCTTAATCATATTAGGGCACAGCAGGAACATTTTGAAGTAATAGATAGTCCATTATCCGAAGCCGGTGTATTGGGTTTTGAATACGGATATAGTCTTGCTGAACCTAAAGCCCTTGTGATGTGGGAAGCCCAATTTGGTGATTTTGCAAACGGTGCACAGGTAATTATTGATCAATTTATCAGTAGTGCCGAAACAAAATGGTTCCGTATGTCAGGCCTTGTGTTGCTTTTACCGCACGGTTATGAAGGCCAGGGGCCAGAACACAGTTCGGCCAGGCTTGAACGGTATTTGCAATTGTGTGCCGAAGATAATATTCAGGTTGTTAATTGTACAACACCAGCCAATTATTTTCACGCTTTGCGCCGGCAAATTCATCGCGATTTTCGTAAACCGTTGATTATTATGACTCCTAAGTCACTTCTAAGGCATCGTTTATGTGTCTCATCGCTGCAAGATATGGTAACAGGTAGTGGCTTTCAGCGTGTTATCCAAGACAACTTGGCTACAGCGAATCTTAAGAAGATTAATCGGGTAGTTTTCTGTAGCGGTAAGGTTTATTATGATCTTCTGGAACAGCGTGATAAAAAACAACTGACGAATGTTGCAATTATTAGGGTCGAGCAGCTTTATCCATTTCCTATTGAATCTATAAAGAAAGAATTGCAGCAATTTTCTCATGCTGATATTGTTTGGTGTCAGGAAGAGCCAAAGAATATGGGGGCATGGTTCTTTATAGCCCCAATTATCGAAGAAGTATTAATGGGCATTCGGCATCGCCAGAATCGTTTAATATATGCGGGTCGTTCCGCTGCGGCATCGCCGGCTACGGGTTTAGCAAAACGGCACGAGGCAGAGCAAACGCAACTGCTTAACCTAGCCCTGACAGGCAAGGAGTAGAGTCAATGTTGAAAGTAAGGTTGATTAAGAAAGGAATCCATAATGCCAACAGCGATTAAAGTACCGGCTATGGGAGAATCGGTTACCGAGGCGACCATTGCCAAATGGTTAAAGAAAGCTGGTGATTTTGTTGCCGCTGATGAGCCAATAGCTGAATTGGAAACCGATAAGGTTACAATTGAAGTGTTGGCCCCGATTGCTGGTGCATTACATGATATTCAGGCCAAAACAGGCCAGACAGTTAAAGTTGGGGCAATTTTGGGATACGTGGATGAACAACAACAACGTCCAGCGTCTTCAGGGGCATCTACTAAATCGCCGACGGGTGTGGCAGAAACAGTTAAGCTTAATGGCGCCCCGCAGTCCAAAGTAGAAGCATTACAATCACCAGCTGTTCGTAAACTGTTGGAAGAAAACAAACTGAATCCTGAAAGAATACAAGGAACAGGTAAAGATAACCGGTTAACCAAGGGCGATGTCCTTGAAGCTGTCAAAAATCAGCCGACACAAACCAACAAGGTGTTTTCCAATGTCGTGCCCGATGGAAAAACAAATAACCTAGGGCGTGCAGAAGAGAAAATACCCATGAGCAGGCTGCGTCGGCGCATTGCTGAACGTCTGAAAATAGCACAGAATACGGCGGCGATGCTGACAACCTTTAACGAGGTCGATCTTTTGGAAATTAATAATTTTCGCAATAAATATAAGGAAGTATTTGAAAAGAAGCACGGTGTTAAGCTGGGCTATATGTCGTTTTTTGTTAAGGCGTGCACACAAGCTCTACAAGAAATGCCCGTGATTAACGCGGAAATTCGTGATGATGATATTGTATATAAGAAATATTATGATATTGGTGTTGCTGTTGGGACCGAACAGGGTTTGGTGGTACCGGTCGTTCGTGATGCAGATCAATTAAGTTTTTCCGAAATTGAAAAACGCATTGCTGAACTTGGCAAGAAAGCACGTGATGGTAAGTTGTCTTTGGATGAGCTGACAGGGGGTACTTTCACTATTACCAATGGCGGGGTTTATGGTTCTTTATTATCAACCCCAATCTTAAACCCACCGCAATCGGCTATTTTAGGGATGCATAAAATTCAAATGCGTCCTGTTGTTGTTCAGGACAAAATAGAAATTCGTCCCATGATGTATTTGGCTCTTTCTTACGATCATCGTTTAGTCGATGGCAAAGAAGCGGTTAGTTTTTTAGTACGGGTTAAGGAATTTCTAGAAGAACCGCAACGATTGTTGTTTAATATATAGGAAGGCGATAATATGCGCGAGCAAGCTTTAGAAAAAAGCTATGATATAGCTATTATTGGGGGTGGGCCTGGGGGATATGTGGCGGCTATTCGGGCAGCGCAGCTGGGCAAAAAAGTTGTTTGTATTGATAAACGTGGTAAATTGGGTGGTACATGCTTAAATGTTGGGTGTATACCTTCCAAGGCCCTGCTCCACATCTCCGCTCAGTATGAGGGATTACGCCATCATCTGCCTGTTTTCGGCATTCAAGCCCAGGGTGCAACAATTAATCTTTCAACGATGATGGAATATAAAACCAAGATGGTTGATGACTTAACCAAAGGTATTGAGGGGTTGTTTCGTAAACATAAAATAACCTTTGTTGTAGGTGAGGCACAATTTCAGGCTATCAACGAGGTTGTTGTTAAAACATCGAATGGGGTCGAGGTTATTAAAGCCAACCATATTATTATTGCAACCGGCTCTGAAAGTACTGTTATTTCAGGAATTGAAATCGATGAACGCGATGTCGTTTCATCAACAGGTGCTTTAGCGTTCGAGCGTTTACCAAAGCATCTTGTTGTTATTGGGGGTGGTTATATTGGATTAGAACTGGGATCTGTTTGGCATCGCTTGGGCAGCCAAGTTACTGTTATTGAATATGCCGATTGTATTTTGCCCAGCATGGACCAAGAAATTGCCAAAAATTTTCAACGATTAGCTACAAAGCAAGGGATAAATTTTATTGTTAGTAGCAAGGTTTTAGGTGTTGCTAAAGCAGCTAACGGCTTACACGTTAAATATCAATCCGTTCAAGGTGGCGATAGCCAGTTGCTTGAAGCTGATAAGGTTCTTGTTGCTGTTGGGCGTACCCCTAATACTAAGAATTTAGGACTTGAAAAATTGGGTATTGCCCGCGATGAACGTGGTCGCATCATCACTGATGCCAAATTTCAGACATCTGTTCCTGGAATTTATGCAATTGGTGATGTAATCGCTGGACCAATGCTGGCGCATAAAGCAGAAGAAGAGGGGGTTGCCCTAGCCGAAATTCTTTGTGGTCAAGCTGGCCATGTGCATTACGGTACAGTTCCTGGGGTTGTTTATACACACCCCGAAATTGCATCTGTTGGAAAAACTGAAGAAGAGCTTAAAAAAGCTAATATTGCTTATAAAGTTGGAAAATTTCCGATGCAGGCTAACAGCAGGGCTCGTGCTGTTAATCAAACTCAAGGACTGGTCAAGATTCTGGCCGACGCCTCAACCGATAAAATTTTAGGTGTACATATTATTGCAGCCGAGGCAGGTACAATGATTCATGAAGCTGTTGTGGCAATGGAATTTTCTGGATCAGCCGAGGATTTGGCCCGCAGTTTCCATGCCCACCCAACCTTAAACGAAGCGGTTAAAGAAGCTGCTTGGTCTGCATTTAGTGGCCAGGCAATACACATTTGATCTATAGAAGGTTGATAGTCATAAAAACAAGCCTTTTAAAGCGCAATTTAAAAATTGACAGGTCAAAGCGTTTATGCTTGAAAGAAGGACGTTAATTGCCGGCGGATCATTATTAAGAAATATATGGGTGTAAGGGTTACAAAAAGCCTTTGGATATCTGATTGAAGCGAAAGTGAAGTGATGGTAGATAATGTTGCAAAAATAGTTGAGGGAGTGGCCTACCGGTACGCGACAGCTTTGTTTGAATTAGCAGAAGATTCGCGTAATACGACAGAGGTTATTCACCAACTTGACGATTTTGTAAGCTGGCTTCGCCAACAAGCGGATTTAGCGCGGTTTCTTAATGATCCAAGGGTTGCCCCAGCCCAGCAGCAGCTTGTTCTTGGATCAATTTTTAAAGCCATTAAAATAGAACGGCTATTGGAAAAATTTTTATTATTATTAGCAAAGCAGCGGCGTTTTGGCTTATTAGAACATGTTTTGTCTAATATACGCTACTTGCAAATGCGCCAAGATGGTGGTGTGCAGGTTTATGTTACAAGTGCACGGTCTTTAACGCCCACGCAGCAGCAAAAAATGTCTACGATGCTGACAAATAAACTAAATAAAAAAGTTGCCATCAGCTTCAAAAATGATCCAGCCTTGCTGGCCGGTTTTAGTATTAAAATTGGCAGTAAAGTTGTTGATTCTTCAGTTAAGTCCAAGTTAATGCGTTTACAACAAATGATGAGAGGAGTCGGATAAAATGGATATCCGCGCTGCAGAAGTTTCTGCTATTATTAAGCAGCAGATTAAAAATTTTGATACGAGTGCCGACGTTTCGGAAGTTGGCCAAGTGTTGTCAGTTGGTGACGGTGTAGCTAGGGTTTATGGGCTTGATAATGTTCAGGCCGGGGAAATGGTTGAATTCGCCAATGGCCTTAGGGGAATGGCATTAAATCTTGAGGCAGATAACGTCGGTGTCGTGCTTTTTGGCGATGATCGTGGTATTAAAGAAGGCGATTTAGTTAAACGTACGCGCCACATTGTTGATGTTCCTGTTGGGCGCGGCCTTTTGGGGCGTGTTGTTGATGGTCTTGGTAATCCAATTGATGGTAAAGGGCCGTTGCAAAATGTTGAACGCCGTCGGGTCGAGGTTAAAGCCCCTGGAATTATTGCCCGTCGCTCTGTTCATGAACCCATGCAAACCGGGCTTAAGGCAATTGACAGCTTGGTACCAATTGGCCGTGGCCAGCGCGAATTGATTATTGGTGACCGCCAGACAGGTAAAACAGCAGTTGCCATTGATACGATTATCAATCAGAAGTCCGGTCATGAAAGTAATGATGAAAAGAAGAAATTGTATTGCATTTATGTAGCAATCGGGCAAAAAAGGTCAACAATTGCGCAAATTGTCAAACAATTACAAGATGCTGGTGCTTTAGAATATTCAATTATTGTGGCCGCCACCGCTTCGGAGCCAGCGCCGCTGCAATTTTTGGCACCTTATACTGGCTGTGCAATGGGTGAATATTTCCGTGATAATGGTATGCACGCCCTAATTATTTATGATGATCTCTCTAAACAAGCAGTAGCTTATCGTCAAATGTCGCTTCTGCTGCGTCGCCCCCCTGGACGCGAAGCTTATCCCGGGGACGTCTTTTATCTTCATTCACGCTTGCTTGAGCGTGCGGCAAAGCTGAATGATGAAAATAAGGGAGGGTCTTTAACAGCCCTGCCGATTATTGAAACACAGGCTGGTGACGTCTCGGCTTATATTCCAACAAACGTTATTTCTATTACAGATGGCCAAATATTCTTGGAAACTGGTTTGTTCTATAAGGGTATAAGACCAGCCATTAACGTTGGTATTTCTGTTAGTCGTGTTGGTTCTGCGGCCCAGATTAAGGCAATGAAGCAAGTCGCTGGTCGTATTAAACTCGAGCTGGCGCAATATCGTGAAATGGCTGCTTTTGCTCAGTTTGCCTCTGATTTAGATGCTGCAACACAACGCTTGCTTGCGCGTGGTGCGCGGTTGACTGAATTGCTCAAGCAAGATCAATTCAAACCGCTACCAGTTGAAGAGCAAGTGGTTTCAATATTTTGTGGTGTTCGTGGTTATTTGGATAATATTCGCACTGATCAAGTTGTACGTTTTGAAAGTGCCTTCCTACAGGAAGTTCGGGCAAAACACCCAGGTATTTTAGAAGCTATTCGCCAGCAAAAAGAAATCTCTTCTAAAACAGAAGAAATGCTAAAAGCCGTGCTAGATAAATTTGTTAAAGCTTTTGCATAGGGTAGTTGGGAACTTACAATGCCTAGTTTAAAAGACCTAAAGCTAAGAATTAACAGTGTTAAATCAACACAAAAAATTACTTCGGCCATGAAGATGGTTTCGGCAGCCAAGTTACGCCGGGCACAGGAACAGGCCGAGGCATCGCGGCCATATGCAGCGCGTATGCAGCAGTTAATGATGCAGTTGACCAAACAATCGGGACAGTTTGATGATGTTCCATCATTATTGCAGGGACGTGAACAACAAAATTGTTATCTTATTATCCCTATAACCTCTGATCGTGGGTTGTGTGGTAGCTTTAATAGCGCAATTGTTCGTTCAACACGCCGATTGATTAAGGATTTGTTAGCCAAAGGCAAAACAGTTAAAATTATGCCACTTGGTCGTAAGGGGCGTGATTTGTTAAGGCGGGAATATTCTAGTTTAATTGTTGATGCCCCTGAAGCTATTACAAAAACGCCAATATCATTTAGTTTGATCGAGGGGCTGGTGCGTCAAATCTTGCATCAATATGAGGCACAGGAATTTGATGTGTGTACGGTTATTTACAACCGATTTAAATCGGTGATAAGCCAGGTTGTAACCCAGCAAGCCTTGATACCGGTTCTAACCGATCAACACAATGATGGCCAAGATCAAAGCAAAGATAATTCAGCTGGATTAGAGGCAATCTATGAGTATGAGCCAGAACCGGAATTGCTACTTGCCGAGCTATTGCCGCGGAATTTGGCAGTACAAATATACGGCGCATTACTTGAAAGTGCAGCTGGCGAGCAGGGCGCACGCATGGCCGCAATGGACAACGCCACCCGTAACGCTGGCGATATGATTAATCGTTTGACTGTATTTTACAATCGAAGCCGTCAGGCTTATATCACAAAAGAATTAATCGAAATTATTTCTGGAGCGGAAGCTATTTAATTAGCAGCTTTCCAAGAATTTTTTAAAGGAGTTCGCTAAAAATGGAAAAACAACAAATCGGTAAGGTAACCCAGGTTTTAGGGGCCGTGGTTGACGTGCAGTTTGATCAAGGGATGCTGCCGGCTATCTTGAATGCCCTGCACACAGAAAACCAAGGGAAAAAACTGGTTCTGGAAGTAGCCCAGCATCTTGGAGAGAATAGTGTTCGGGCGATTGCAATGGACTCGACCGATGGATTAGTTCGCGGCCAACAGGTAATTGACACCAAACAGCCAATTAACATGCCGGTTGGTCCGGAGACCTTAGGAAGAATTCTTAATGTCATTGGTGAACCAATTGATGAACGTGGCCCGGTTAAAACGCAAAAAACACTACCTATTCACCGTTCGGCTCCTACGTTTGCTGATCAGTCTACCGAAGCTCAAATTTTGGTAACTGGTATTAAGGTAGTTGATTTGCTTGCCCCATATGCACGTGGTGGAAAGATTGGGTTATTCGGGGGTGCTGGCGTTGGTAAAACTGTGTTAATCCAAGAATTAATTAATAACGTTGCCAAAGCCCACGGGGGTGTTTCAGTGTTTGCCGGGGTAGGTGAGCGTACACGCGAAGGAAATGACTTGTACCATGAAATGATCGACTCGAAAGTCATCAAGCTTGATGGACCAGGTTCAAAAGTGGCATTGGTATATGGCCAGATGAATGAGCCGCCCGGAGCCCGTGCGCGCGTTGCATTATCTGCCCTAACAATAGCCGAGCATTTCCGCGATCAAGATGGGCAAGATGTTTTGTTCTTTGTTGACAATATTTTTCGATTTACCCAGGCTGGTTCTGAAGTTTCTGCCTTGCTAGGTCGTATTCCTTCGGCGGTTGGTTACCAGCCAACACTGGCAACCGAAATGGGGGCTTTGCAAGAGCGTATTACAACCACCAAGAAGGGCTCGATCACATCGGTCCAGGCTATTTATGTTCCAGCCGACGATTTAACCGATCCAGCACCTGCAACTTCTTTTAGCCATCTTGATGCAACCACGGTTCTGTCGCGTCAAATTGCCGAATTAGGTATTTATCCGGCTGTTGATCCACTTGACTCAACAAGCCGTATGTTGGATCCGCGTGTTGTGGGTGAAGAGCACTACAAAGTAGCCAGAAGTGTTCAGCGGGTTTTGCAGACCTACAAATCGCTGCAAGATATTATTGCTATTTTAGGGATGGATGAATTATCAGAAGACGACAAGCTTACCGTTGCCCGTGCCCGAAAAATTCAGCGTTTCCTATCGCAGCCTTTCCATGTGGCCGAAGTGTTTACTAATACTCCAGGCGTTTTTGTAAGTCTTGAGGATACTATTAAAGGCTTTAAGGGTATTGTTGAAGGTAAATACGATGATTTGCCGGAGTCAGCTTTCTACATGGTTGGTACCATCGATCAGGCTATCGAAAAAGCACGCAAAATGGCTGCAGAAGCAGCATAGCGAATAGTGGGGTAGAAATGGCAACAGAAAATGCTCTAAGGCTGGAAATTATAACACCAGAACGCACACTGTTCAGTCAGGATGTTGCATCTGTAGTTATTCCGGGTGTGTTGGGTGATTTTTCTGCCCTTCCTGGACATGCTCCTTTTATTTCACTGCTGCGTCCGGGCGTTATTACTGTTCTTGGTCCATTAAGTGGCGGGACAAAAATTTTTGTCAGTGGCGGATTTGCAGAAGTTAGCCAGAAAGCTTGTATTATTTTGGCTACCCAGGCTGTTCCAGTTGATCAACTGGATCGTTCTAAATTGCAGCAACAAATTCAAGAATTCCAAGAAGACCTGAAATTGGAAAAACAGTCAGTCCAGCAGGACTTCTATGAGCATGAAATTCTTGTGATTCAAGCAAAGATTGATGCAGTTCAACAGAATGTGTATACAGGTTAAAGTTTTTATGTTACTCTAAAACAGCAGATTCTTGTAACAATAAGGTTGATAGCCATAATAAAAACCTGTTTTAGACGGGACCAATACAAGGGTATAAAAATGAAAAGCTGGACTCTTAATGATATTCCTTGGCATTCATTTACTAAGTCTTTAGTGAACAAGGACTTAATTCCCATTGTAAAAGCAGCAAGTATGGTTGAGTCAAATGCTGACGATTATGCGGCCTATCTGCAAAATGTGTTTCATGATGATCCGGAATTTAAGCAGGCGGCTCGCGATTGGGCTGTTGAAGAAGTTCAACATGGCTTGGCACTGGGGCGGTGGGCTGAATTAGCTGACCCTGGCTTTAACTATCGCGAATCATTTAAAAGATTTGTCGATGGATATAAGGTGCCCGTTAATGCAACATCATCAATTCGTGGTAGCCGAGCGGGTGAGCTGATTGCACGGTGTATTGTTGAAACGGGAACCAGCTCTTATTACCGTGCACTAATGGATGCAAGTGAAGAGCCTGTTTTAAAGGAAGTATGCCGTTTGATTGCAGCTGATGAGTTTCGCCATTATAAGTTATTTTATGTGCACTTGCAGCGTTATTTGGAAAAAGAGAAAGTTGGAAAAATCCGGCGCCTTTTTGTGGCACTGGGGCGTATACGCGAATCTGAAGGGGATGATGAATTGCCTTATGCCTATTATGCTGCCAATGGTGCGGAAGATGAACAATATAATCACCTGAAATATTCAGCTGAATATGGTGTGCGAGCATATCCCTTATACCAACCTTATCATATTGAAAAAGCTACAGGGATGGTTATGAAGGCAGTTGGCTTAAATCCGCAAGGAAAAATAAGCCACTTTATGAATACAGGGTTACAAAAATTTATTACCTACCGTGCCCAAAAATTGCGTCAGCGTATAGGAATCATACCTCAGGATAATCCTTCTTAGGGTAATCGCCTAAGACGCCTCTTAGGGCTGCGAATTCATGGATGATGTTTTCATAAAGCGGTTTCTTAAAAGGTACAATCAGTTCGACTACCTGTTCAAAATCAACCCATCGCCACTCACGAAATTCAGGGTTAGAGGTGTTGATGTTTATCTGATCGTCATTGCCCAAAAAAAGAAAGGCAAACCACTTTTGTCGTTGACCACGATAACGACCCTTCCATAAAGTTCTTTTCAGGCTAGAAGGTAGGTCATATGTAAACCATTTTTGGCTTTCTGCGAGCAATTTAGCCTTATTTGTCCCTATTTCTTCAAGCATTTCACGCCACGCTGCTTGTTCTGGAGTTTCGTTGGCATCTATTCCGCCTTGGGGCATCTGCCAGGCTGAAGATTGCGTGTCAATCCGCTGACCTACAAAAACTTGTCCAAGCCTGTTGAACAGAACAATGCCAACGCCACGACGATAACTGGCATTTTGCTTTCGATTAATGGAAAAATGTACCATTTTGCTTACACTTGTTTCTAAACGCAACTAATTACACCATACCCAATGACCCCCCATTTTGGAAATGGGCGATCATTGGGCTATATAAGCAAAACTACTTTGCCTTTTTAAATAGAACCAAACCCTTTAATAAATCGGTTGCACGTTGTAATTGATAATCAACAGGCGTTTGCTGAGACGTTGTATCTTGGGTATTGTTCTGATTAGGATTCGTTGGATCAGAATTTTGCCCATTTGGGTTGTTTAAGCTACCCCTAAGACTCGACTCGCTATAGCTTTTATCGGCGCTAATAACCTCGATCTTTGCCTGTTCAACGACGATATCGGGTACAATTCCAATCTTTTGAATAGACCGTCCTGAGGGTGTATAGTAAAATTGTGTTGTAAAACGAATCGCTCCATAGCCAGCAATAGGTAGAATGGTTTGTACCGAACCTTTGCCAAAGCTTTTTACCCCCATCACGACTGCCCGTTGTTGATCTTGCAGGGCACCAGCCACAATTTCTGATGCAGAAGCAGACCCCTGGTTAATTAACACAACAATTGGTAATCCCTCGCTTAAGTCGCCTGCTTTTGCATTAAACCTACTGTTATCACGGTTGTCGCGCCCTTTTATCGAAACAATTTCGCCTTTGTCCAAAAAAGCGTCGCTTACTAAGACAGCCTGATTCAAAAGACCGCCAGGGTTATTGCGTAGGTCAAGAACATAACCAATAAGCT
Organism: uncultured Rhodospirillaceae bacterium; assembly: GCA_964414755.1. GTDB lineage: Bacteria > Pseudomonadota > Alphaproteobacteria > JAEUKQ01 > JAEUKQ01 > JAEUKQ01. The sequence continues at coordinate 37,156 of CAYPXH010000001.1, forward strand.
GATTTTTACTTTCTTCTTTTAGCTTTTTGATAGCCTCAGTAAGGCCAGAAAAAGTATTTTCGGTAAATTCACTAATGCGAATATATCCGATATTCCCAGACTCAAGGCGATATCTAACGGTTTTTTGAATAATAGTTTCACGCGTTAGTTCCAAGTCAAAAGGTTGCTGTTGACCGCGTTTAACGGAAATTTTCACTTTTGTCCCAACCGGACCGCGCAGTTTGCCTACAGCCTGCTCAAGCGTTAATCCAAAAACCTGTTCACCATCAATGGTAACAATAAAATCGCCCGGCTGAATACCCGCGCGGAAAGCTGGCGTATCGTCAATTGGCGAGATTACCTTAACCAACCCATCTTCAAGAGTAACCTGCATCCCCAGCCCAGCAAAGCCACGTACTTCATCATTCATGGCTTTAAATTCTTTTTCCGTAAGATAGCTGGAATGGGGGTCTAGAGACGATAGCATCCCCCGTAAAGCTGATTCGATGAGTTCTTGATCATTGACTTGCTCCACATATTGTGCCCGAATTTTTTCAAAAACCTGACTAAACAACTCAAGTTGTTTATAAGTATCTGCGGGCTTTGTTTGGCCCCAACCATTCACAGCAATGCCGATGGACAGTAAGGCTGAAAGTCCCAGCAAACGAATAAAGCGCATGATTTCTTCCTTCTCTCTTTTTCCAAAAGATCACAAAACTCAAATGCAAATCAATTACACAAACCAGAGTACGAATATAACACTACTAAGATCACTGAACCAAATATAACCAATTCATGATAAAAAGCAAACGGCATGCATGAATAGTTGATAAATTAAAGGGATTATTTTTTGTTTATGGCGCTATCGCGTACATAATATAAGCCACGCATTATTAAAATAGCTTCACGCAGCTGCATATCTGCTTTAGGTAGGTAAAGTGACTGAGGACGAGAATAGCCCTGATCGTTGGCTAAGGGGTTGTCCAAGTTGTTTTTATAGGTTTCTTCTGTATCTTGACGTGTACTTGGGTTAATGTGCAAAGTTCCTTGCTCGATGGTGATGTCAGGTATGATTCCGTTGCGTTGCCATGACCGCCCAGAAGGGCCATAGGCAAATTCTGTTGTCAGGCGAATTGTCCCATAAGAACTTAGCCTAAACTCGCGCCAAACCGTTGCTTTTCCATAAGTTCTTGTGCCTAATACTATTGCCCTTTTGTTTTCTTGCAAGGCGGCTGTTAGTATTTCTGCAGATGAAGCAGTTGAATGATTAACAAGAATAATAATTGGGACATCATGAAGAATATCGCCAGGTTTTGCTTGATAACGCTCAATATAGTTTTTATTGGGTGATTCGATGGAAACAATCTCTCCTTGTTCCAGGACAGCATCGGCGATGTATATGGCTTCTTCAATCCAGCCACCAAGATTATTGCGCAAATCAAGAATAAGTCCCTGCATCCGAGAACCAGATAATTGGTTTATTTTGGCTATTTGTTTCTGAAATTCTTGATATACGGCTTTTGATGTTGATCCGGTGAAAGTAGTAATAGCAATATAACCAATGTTATTACCTAATATCCTTGAATAGGATGTTTTAAGGGGAATTTTTTGCCGGACCATTGTAATTCTTGATGGAGGGTAGAATGGAAGTTGATCTAGGCGCTTAACTACTAAAACAACCCTTGTACCGATTTGCCCACGGATATAACGGCCAGCAGTATCAAGGTTAAATTCATTTAGTTGGTGATCGTTGACAGCTAAAATTTGATCACCAACCTTAAGATTGGCTTTAAAGGCAGGTGTTCCTTCAATAACGTCAACAATCTCAAGAACGTTATTTTCTTTAGTCGTAATGATACCGATGCCACCAACATCATTTTTATCCGCCTGTTCTAGATTTTCGCTTGCACTAAAATAGCGGGAATGTGCGTCGAGGGCAGATACCATCTCGTGAATAGCTGCATCAATAAGCTGTTGTGGATTTACTGGTTCGGCATAATGCTGCAGTATAAGGTCAAATGCCTGATTAAAAGCCGCCAGTCTTTGGTACGTCTCTTGTCGTTCTTGGGCTAAAGGTGTTTGTTGCCAGCAAACAATAAAAAACAAAATAAAAAACTTATTCATATTATTAGCCTCATTGCTGCAAATTAAGCCAGGGCAGGGGATCAATTGGTTGGTTTTGTTGCCGCAACTCAAGGTATAGTCTTGGTTTCTTTAATGCTGATGGCGGCATGGTTCCCAAAGGTTCTCCTGCTAAAAACCATTGACCGATTTCGGCCTCAATTTTTCCAAAACCACCCAAGACGGTGTAGTAGCCACGCCCGTGTTCTAAAATAACAATCTCTCCGTAACTGCGAAAATTGCCTCGATATTTAACTTGTCCATCAAAAGGGGCTATAATCGGTGCACTTTTGTTGGTTTCAATAAAAATTCCCCTGAGAATTTCACCTGTTTCATAGGTTCTATTATAAAAACCAACAATTGTACCTTGTACTGGCGGTTTAATAGTTCCTGGACGTGTTGGAAAATTCTGAAAATCTTTTGGTCGTTCTAGGCGAACAGTAAGCTGGTTATTAGAGGTACTTGTTGGTGTTGTATTGGGTTGTGTGACAGGTATGTCGATGCTAACTGTAAGGTCAGGGGCTGGAGGTAGTTCACTGAATTTAACTAACAACTCGCGTAGATCGCGTGCATCCTGGGTTATCTGGTTAATGCGATTAAGAAAATTCTGTCGTTCGGTTGAAGATAAGTTAGTCCATTGCTGACGTTGCTTTAAAAGCAGCGCTAACTTTTGTTCTATACTGTTAAAGCGCTCTGCCGAGCGACTAAATTGCAGCCGGCGTTCAGCAATATTAGACCGAATCTGATTGAGGTCAGCCAGTTCGGCTTGAAGTTTCTGACTGCGCTGATGCAGTTGCTGAATTGTAGCTTCAACCAGAATCGCCGTACGAATTGTATCTACAACAGATGGCTGACTAAAAGCCAAAGCTTCTGGTGGGGATGAAGAAAGGCGAATAAGGATTAATAGTAATTCACTAATATCTTGCTGCTGATTTGCTAAGGCAGTAATTTTCTCTGCCTCACTTTGTTCCAGTTGGGTTAACTGGTTTTCAAGCTTATTTAAAATATCTTGCTGCTGCTGAGCTTCTTCAGAAATACCAATCAATTCCTGACGAATTTTTTCAATTTCTTGTAATGTAGCGCTTGTTGTATCTTGGGATACAGACTTGCTTATAAGGGCTAAAAATAAACCTGTAAAAAAGAATGCCAATACGGCCGTAGCAGTTAAAAATCTTGGTTTTATTATATTGCGGGTGGTAGCTAACATATTAACCAAAACGATGAAGCCTATCTAAAAGTTATTTTTAATCTGGTTTATGCGTTAATAAGCGAACGACCCCGCATTTCTGTTGGTTGCGGCAGTCCTAATAATTGTAAAATAGTGGGTGCCACATCAGCCAACGATCCGTGGTGTAGTTTTAAACCAATTTGGCTGTGTAGTAAAATAACCGGAACCGGGTTTAAGGTATGAGCAGTATGGTTTTGACCTGTTGATGGATCGGTCATCATTTCTGCATTGCCATGATCAGCGGTGATCAGCATGGCACCATTCAATTGCTCGATTATCGATTTTAGACGTCCTAAACAACGGTCAACGGCTTCAACCGCCGCAATAGCAGCTGTCAGGTTGCCAGAATGACCCACCATGTCAGTATTGGCGTAGTTAACCACCAAAAAGTCAAATTTTCCAGTTTCTAGGGCGGCTACTAACTTATCTGTTACTTCATAAGCAGACATTTCTGGTTTTAAATCATAAGTCGCAACCTTGGGGGATGGAATCAAGATACGTTCTTCGCCAGGGAATAGTTTCTCTTCGCCACCATTAAAAAAGAAAGTAACATGAGGATATTTTTCCGTCTCAGCAATACGCAACTGTCTTAACCCGGCTTTTGATACGACCTCGCCTAAAGTATTGTGCAACGGATCACTGGGGAAAAGACATGGCATCAATGCCGATAAATCCACTGAATATTCGGTCATTCCCAAAGCAGCAGAAAAGGAAATGCGACGGGAGCGATTGAATGAATTGAAGGAAGGATCTAACAAAGCCAATAAAATTTGACGTACACGATCGGCACGGAAGTTACCCATCAAAATGCCGTCCCCATCTTTCATGCCCTGATAACCTGATAGCACAGTTGGTTTAACAAACTCGTCACTTTCACCGCGTTGGTATGCTATTTTAACAGCTGTAAGCCAGTGATCTGCTTTTTGTCCGCTGGCGTTGACCAAACACTCATAGGCAAGACTAATTCGGTCCCAACGGTTGTCGCGGTCCATTGCATAATAGCGTCCGCCTAATGTGGCCAAGCGAAAATTTTTTAATGTATTGGTTTGTTGAACAAAGCTTTGCAGGAAATCTTCGGCACTTTTAGGTGGGGTGTCGCGGCCATCAAGAAAAGCATGAAACATAATGGGAATGCCTGCCTGACTTATTATTGTTGCCAGAGCGACTAAATGACGTTGGTGTGCATGAACACCTCCTGGTGACAATAAGCCCATTAAATGACACGTACCCCCAGTTGATCGTAAGCGCTCAATGAAGGTTCCTAAGGTGGGGTTGCGTGTAATCGATGCGTCATCAACGGCCATGTCAATGCGTGGCAAATCCTGCATGACAACACGCCCAGCACCCATATTCATGTGACCAACTTCTGAATTACCCATCTGGCCTTGTGGAAGACCAACATGTAATTCTGATGCTTCAAGTAGGGCGTGGGGGTATTGTTTTAATAACGCGTGCCAATTCGGTGCCCTAGCCATGAGAACAGCATTGTCTGCAATTTCTTCACGGTGTCCCCATCCATCAAGAACACATAAAACAACTGGCCGACGTTTGAGTGAAATATTTTTAGGTATAGCCGAAAGTTGGGTTTTTTGCATGGGTCATATATTCTATTTTAGTTTTAAATGATTACTGGTTTATGTATAGCAGAATTAACCAAGGAAGGCTATAAGACAAATGTTATCCGCCACGATGATAAGGATGTCCGATAAGGATTTGTTGCGCCCTGTACAGCTGTTCCATCAGCATTCCCAAAATTAATAAATGTGGCCATGTTGCTTTGCCAAAGGCCAAAGTTTGTTTTGAACTTGTAACAAGATCGGCACGCAAGCCATGATCGCCACCTATAAGAAAAGCTGGTATTTGGCTGCGATTAAAGCATTGTTGTATCAGGGTTGCCAGTTCGGTGCTGGTTAATTGTTGGCCACGTTCGTCAAGGGCAATACGGTAAAAAGAATTATTTTTGGCCAGTGCCTTCAACAATTTTTCTGCTTGATTTTGTTGTACTTGTTGTGGCGTTAGAAAACTAGATGCTTTGTCATCAAGCTGGTGCAGCATAACGTTCCACTGTAATCTGTCTTGAAAATGTTCATAAAGAGTTTTTTCTGGCCCTTTTTTCCAGCGCCCTACACTAAAAATATGAATTTGTGACATAATATATAGCCAACAGAATATTAACCAAGCAGCATGATGCGTAAACATAACACACATTATTTGGCGAACCAAGTATATTTCAATGGTATAAGGGTTACTGGCATAAAGAGATTATTTCATGGCGTAAGAATGAACAATCATTCTGACATTCAAAAGTGCGATTGATTGCAATAATTTGCCAAACTCCGTCGATCTTTTTGAAATCAATCAAACGTTGTTCTCCGCTGATGGAATCATCGAGAAAACCATCATGTCTCATCACTAGTCTTATCACAAGCGGGTCAAGACCTGGATATGGTAGCATTTGTACAGTAAATATAGGGTAACCTTGCAATCTTTCTGGTTGCCATATATCCTTTATAAATTATCTGGTTATACAAAGTTGGATCTTCGCTTTCAGCAAAGGATGTAGCCGATAGTAATGGCAACAGCAGAATAACAGCCAGTATGGTATGATACATCACATATTTCCTAGTCTGCACGCAAGCCAGCAGCCTTAAGGATCATGAGTTGGGGGAATAAGGCTGCTGGTTTTTTAAACGAACATCATAATTGTGGCAAAATTATGGCTGGGTATTTTTATCCTATTGCTTATAAGCAATTGAGCACAAAAAACTTAACTTTCTTGAAAATTCCCTTTATAGATAAGGATATGAAGAAAGGGGTTTTCAGTGTCTATACCTAAAATAGTTACCTTTGGCTGTCGGCTTAATAGCTATGAATCCGAGGTTATGCGCAAGCATTTACAGGATATGCAAGCTAAAGACGTGATAATTGTTAATAGCTGCGCAGTTACTGGTGAGGCCGAACGTCAGGTTAAGCAAAGTATTCGTAAATTAAGACGCGACCATCCAACCTCGAAAATATTGGTTACCGGATGTGCGGCACAATTAAACCCAGATGATTATTCTCGGATGTCTGAAGTAAATGCTGTTTTTGGTAACCGCGAAAAACTTGATCCCCTACAGTTGGCGACTGTTTTAAATGTAGATACAGTGGCCGTGCGTGAAAAACCCATCGTAAATGTGCAAGATATTATGCAAGTACGAGAGACGGCGCATCATTTAATTAGCGGTGTTGACCAACGCAGCCGTGCTTTTGTTCAGATTCAACAAGGGTGTGACCATCGGTGTACTTTTTGTATTATACCCTATGCCCGCGGTAACAGTCGCAGCACGTCACCACAGCAAATTATTCAACAAATTCAACATCTGGTTGATGCGCATGTTGCTGAAATTGTCTTAACAGGTGTAGACATAACCTCATATGGGCAAGATTTTTCACAACCAATAACCTTAGGCAAGCTTACGGCTGATATTTTAAATCAAGTACCCAAATTACCAAGATTAAGATTATCATCAATTGATCCAATTGAAATAGATCCTTTGTTATGGGAGGTTATTGGCAGTGAGCAGCGCTTAATGCCTCATCTTCATTTAAGCCTCCAAGCTGGTGATGATATGATTCTTAAACGGATGAAAAGACGCCATAGTTCGGCTCAAGCTGTTCAGTTATGTCAACGGTTACATCAACACCGTCCGGATATTGCTTTGGGTGCTGATTTAATAGCTGGTTTTCCTACAGAAACAGAAGACATGTTCCAAAATAGTTTAAGACATGTTCAAGATTGTCATATTAGCTTTGTGCATGTTTTTCCCTATTCACCCCGAGCAGGGACACCAGCGGCTAAAATGCCCCAATTACCTGTCGAGATTCGTCGTGAACGAGCAAATTTGTTGCGTCAACTTGGTGATAGGCAGCGGCAAAACTTTTTTGCCAGACAGCTTGGTAAAATACAAAAAGTGCTTATTGAAAAACAGGCAGAAGATTATTCGATAGGACACAGTCAGCATTTTGCTTCTGTACGTGTGCCGCAGGCAATTGAACCTGGGCATATTGTACAGGTGGTTGCAACGGCACTTCAAGGCGATTACATCATTGCAGACAGATTAGCAGGGTAAAATATATGACCAAGGATACGGAAAAACAAATTGGTAAAAGACCGGGTTGGTTTCGTCGTCTTGGGATGGGATTAAGGCGAACATCACGTCGTCTTGTTGACGGCATTTCAGGTGTTTTTACGGGTAGAAAGCCACTTAATGTAGCAACATTGCAAGAAATTGAAGATGCCTTAATTGCTGCTGATTTAGGACCACAGCTGGCAGCTCGTTTAGTGGCTGAACTTGAACGTTATAAATTCAATAAAGATGTTGATAGCATAGAGGTGCGCAGCTTTCTGGCCGATCAGATTACCAAAATTCTTGAACCTCTTGCTCAACCACTTCCGGAACTTAAGTCAGGGATTAATTGTTGGTTAGTTGTTGGTGTTAATGGCAGTGGTAAAACAACAACAATCGGTAAATTAGCTGCCCAGTTACGCGGTGATAAGAAAAAAGTTTTTATCGCGGCGGGCGATACTTTTCGCGCAGCAGCGATTGAGCAGCTAACAATTTGGGGGGAACGAGCACAGGTGCCGGTTATAAAACCGGCTGGAAGCAACGCCGATGCCGCAGGGTTTGCTTTCGAGGCTTTAACTAAGGCAAAAGCCCAAGAGCGTGATATTTTGCTTATCGATACAGCCGGTCGTTTGCATAACAAAGCCGATTTGATGGCCGAATTGCAAAAAATTGTGCGTGTCCTAAAAAAAGTGGAACCCCAAGCCCCACACCAAACTTTGTTGGTATTGGATGCAACAATAGGACAAAATGCCATTAATCAGGTTGAAACATTCCAACAAATTATTCCGCTAACGGGATTAATCGTTACTAAGCTTGATGGTTCGGCAAAAGGCGGGGTTGTAGTGGCGTTGGCCGAAAAATTTCATTTGCCAATTTATGCTGTTGGGGTTGGTGAAGCGATCGAAGACCTGCAACCATTTTCGGCCCAAGATTTCGCATCTGCCCTAATGGGGTTGGATGAAGCGGCAGATACTTAGAAAAAATACAATAAAGCAAACTGATAATTCGTAAAAACAAAAAGCCTGCTCTAAAAAGCAGGCTTTTTAATGCGGTTCATCCTCAACTTGTTAGTAGTTAGATTCTTGAAAAGAGCCTAACAAAGCAATTAATGCGCTAATTGCAATAATTAGCAGTAAATAACTAATACCGTAGCTAACGGTCATGCCAAAATAAAGATAGGCTGCAGACCCCCCGCTAACCACAAGCAGTAAGGTTGCAAATGTTTTGGCTGATTCGCCTAATGTTTTAATTGCCAAATAAACCGATACCAAACAAGCACCATAAAGCACCAAAACTGAATGATGAATTGCCGGAAAGCCTTCAAACATATACTCAATAAACCAAATAAGCCCCTTTACCGTGCCAACAATGGCGGTAATAAAAGCAACCAACGCACCAATAATCCGCATAATTTTTATTCCCTTTCTTTTCCTTTATCGACAGTCAACCACAACCCATTTATAATGGACACCCACAGTCTATAGAGGAATTTAGAGAAACTCAATGGGCATGTTTATGAAACATTATTATTGTTCTTTGCGTGATTGTTCTTTTTGCTTTAGCTCAAGCCACATTGCGTTGAGAATCGAGAAAGAACAAGCTAGTCCCAATCCTAAAATCCAGCTAAAATACCACATTTCAATCCATTTCTGGGACATGTCCCGCATAAATTTTAATTAATAGGCTTCCTTGTCGTCCGCCCTAATATTCTCAATTGTAACTGGTCCACGCATCACCCGAAACACCCATGCTGTATAACTAAGAACAATGGGTAAAAATAGGACAACTGCTAACAACATCCACCACAAAGTTAGGTGGGATGAAGATGCATCAAAAACTGTAAGGCTAGAATTTGGATCTAGTGATGATGGCAAAATAATCGGAAACATACTTAATCCAACCGTTCCAATAATTCCGGTTATCGATAAAGCACTGCTTATAAAGCTTGTCCATGCACGACCCACGTGTAAAGACCAAGCAGCAGCCAGTCCAGCCAATATCCCACAAATTGGGGCTGCTATCATCCAAGGATATTTATAGTAATTATCAAGCCATACGCCTGATTGTTTTGCTACTTCCTTAGCTAATGGATTTGAAGCACCAGAGACGTTAACAGCCGAGGTCACATGATATCCGTCAACGATCGTGCTAACCAGAATACCGCCCAATATAAAGAATATAACAGCGCATAAAGCAGCCATAAAACCATATTTACCAGCGCGTTTACGAATCATACCGGTTGTTTTTAGTTGTAAGAATGCAGCCCCATGCATGACCAACATAGCGACGCTAACTAAACCTGCTACTAAAGGGAAGGGGGTTAATAGCGATAGTAGTCCGCCTTCAAGAGTAAGGCGTAATTCAGAATCAAAGCGAAATGGTATTCCTAATAACACATTACCAACCGCAACCCCAAACAGCAATGCGGCAGCAAAGCCGCCAATAAACAAGGCATAATCCCAACTTTGACGCCAGACTTTATAAGATAGTTTTGATCGAAATTTAAACCCAACTGGACGTATAATCAGTGTAATTAAGACTGCAAATAATGCTAAATAAAATCCCGAGAATGCAACGGCATAAATTGCTGGCCAAGCGGCAAAAATTGCCCCACCGCCAAGTATAAACCAGACTTGATTTCCCTCCCACACAGGCCCTATAGCGTTTAATAAAACACGACGCTCATCATCACTTTTAGCCACTAATGGCAATAAGGCGGCCACCCCAAGATCAAAACCATCCATCACAGCAAAGCCAATCAACAAAACACCTAACAAAAGCCACCAGATTAGGCGCAGTGTCTCATAATCCAATAGAATATGCATTTTGCCTCCTTACTATACAGGGTTTAGGGCAACAGGTTTTGATAGCGGTGTTACTTGGTCAGGCCCAAGGCGGGCATATTTTATCATTAAAAACAGGTCGATAATTGCCAAAGCAGAATAAAAAACCACAAAGCCAATTAAACTGGTCCAAACTTGGCCGGCACTAACCGATGAAGCACCTAAAAATGTTGGAAGAATCCCTTCAATAATCCAAGGCTGGCGTCCATATTCTGCAACAATCCAGCCCAGTTCAGCTGCGACCCAGGGTAGGGGTAGGCTATAGATAGCCAATTTTAAAAACCAACGGCGGTCGAAGCGTTGTTTGGCTGATAAATAGAAGGCAACAGCAAATAAGAAAATAAAAAAGAAGCCTAATCCAACCATAATCCGGAAAGACCAGAATAAAACAGGTACATCTGGCACCAAACCATCTGCTGCGGCTGCTATATCTGTTTCTGTTGCTTGCGTAATGTCATTTAAAGATCTGCGCAATAATAAAGCATAACCCATATCCTGTTGGTGTTTTTTAAAATCCTCAAGGGCTGCTTGATTATTACGATCTTGTTTTAAAATTTGTAAAGCCCGGTATGCAATTAACCCAGACTTAATACGTTCAGCACCGTGTTGAACAAGTTGATTGATACCAGGTAATTCCTGGTCTAGCGAGCGAGTTGTAATAATACCAAGCAACCAAGGAATTTTTACTTCATAGTGGGTTTTTTTGGCTTCAACATCTGGCAGACCAAAAATGGTAAATCCGGCTGGGGCTGGCTCTGTTTCCCACATGGCCTCGATAGCTGCAAGTTTCATTTTCTGATGTTCTGTTGCTACATAACCACTTTCGTCGCCAAGAACAACCACCGACAAAGCAGAGGCAAGGCCAAAGCTAGCGGCTACGGTGAACGATCTTTTGGCAAATTCATAATGTCTGTTACGTAACAGGTACCAAGCGCTAATAGCCAGAACAAAAACCGCACCTGTAACATAACCAGCACTAACCGTATGTACAAATTTAGCCTGGGCAACCGGATTAAAAAATACCTCACTTAAAGACGTTAACTCCATACGCATGGTATCCATATTAAATGCAGCACCAACAGGATTTTGCATCCAGCCATTTGCAATTAAAATCCACAAGGCTGAAAAATTAGCCCCGATTGCCATCAACCAGGTAGCAACCAAATGCCCCACTCTAGATAGCCGCCTCCAGCCAAAGAAAAATAGCCCAATGAAAGTTGATTCAAGAAAGAAAGCCATCAAACCCTCAACAGCAAGTGGAACACCAAAAATATCACCAACATAATGTGAATAATAGGCCCAGTTTGTACCGAACTGAAATTCCATGGTAACACCAGTTGCCACACCCATCGCAACGTTAATACCAAATAAAACACCCCAAAATTTGGTCATTTGCCGCCAAATTTCTTTACCAGTCATCACATAAACGCTTTCCATAATGGCGATTAGGATTGATAAACCTAAGGTCAGTGGCACAAAAAGAAAGTGATACAAAGCAGTTAAAGCAAACTGAAGACGGGAAAGATTAACAACTTCCATATCAATCATGATGCACCTAGTCGGTTAAAAAAAATTGTTGTTCAATATGGGCGGGATTAATTTTGGGGCGTTGTTCACCACTAAACCACCAAAAACGCATAGCCGCAATTATCAAAAACTTTGCTAATAATAAAATAATAATCTTACGCCCTAAGCTAGATAAAGGGCTTCGCGGTTGAATATAAGGTTTTGATGGGGGTGAAAACACAAAAAATTCCTTAAGCAAAAACCTGTTACATTCTTTATAAAAAACCTAAAATAAAAAGGCAACAAGCTGATAAGAACCATATTGCCGCAGGTAAAAATGAGATAAATTGACACCAGCAAATACCATCCAAGAACCGGTTTAATAATTTTGCTAATCACTAAATGGTATTACAAGTAAAACCCTGAGAACCCATTTATCTTCTTGATCAGAGCACACTTGGTACACCATTGGAAGCCAATAGAATAGGTACTTAGCATATGTCTGGATTGGGCAACATCCAAGCTAAAAAACACTTTTGATGTAAAAAAAATCGTATGATCTTGTCTAATCAAAAAAAATTACTTGCAAGCTATGGCCGCTACATATTTGGTTAGTTCAAAACCATCACTATTTAGCATTTTATCTGTCTCGGTCATTTGGATAATTTTTACAGATGCATTTTTACAATGATTATAAGAAACAAAAGTCTTAGCCACAGCTTCTGCAACGGATTTAGAGCGGCCAGACAATTGAAAGCCCTTCGTAAGGTTGGGCCATACTTTCACAATATGAAATTCATCCTGCTTTTTATATAAAACATTATAGACATCGCCTTGGTAGCGAAATCTTTCGGAATTTTTATTATCGGCATCTGTAAAAACATCTACCAATTCAGCAGATGATTTAAACAAATTTGTAAAACTATTAACTGTTTCACACCCTCCTAGCCCCAAAACTAATAACAGAAAAATTATCTTGCGCATTGTTTCCGTTCCTGAACATGATGTTGATTTTTCTTAACACACCCCAATTTTTGAATATAGAAACGATAATTGTCAATTTAAAAAATGCTTCTTGTCAATTTAAAAGCTGCTGGATATTCTTAGTAAAATTCTGGTGAAAAATGTCTTATAAAGACCAAGTTTCCGTATAAAACTAGCCAATTTATATATAAAACAATCCACGTCTTACATACTCCTTTTATACAGCGCAAATAAAAATTAGGAATAACAATGAAACTGGTTAAAGCCGATCAAGATACCGTAACAATTGAAATGACTTGGCAAGATGAGTTTGAGGTTATCTTGAACGTTTTTTCTGCCCTTCATAAAAATTATGATGTGGCCGATTATATGCTGCACGATGTAAAACCGGAAGAGGTGAATGCCCTTTATGCGACATTAGCTGATATTAAGACTCGTTTTAAGGAAGGTAAAAATAATCATGCCCCTACGGCTTCAACTGGATTACAAGTAATATCTGCGAACAAGGAAAAGCTTGTTTTAAAAGTTGGAAGGAAAAAAGAATTCTCTTCAATTCTAATGATATTGGGAGCAGTAGCTACAAGATATAGCATTAGTGCGCGAGAGATTGATGCTGAGTTACCGAGGGTAACCTCACGACAGATTTTTATGGTTTTGCATGAGCTAGAGAACATTCAAGATATTTTAATAAAAGAACTATATAATGAAGGCTTATAAATTAAATATCGTAATTTCAGAATTAGCTAGCCATGGTATGAAACATGAACATGAATTGGCAAAATCGAGTTCTGAAGTTGCCCGGAAAGCTGCTTTTTCGAATGTAGGAGAGGCGCAAAATCACTTACAAAAAGTCTTATACCATCCCAATACGAGAAGTTTTGCCGGTTCAAAAAACCGTGATTTTTTTTATAATGATGAGTTAAAAACTTTTATAATTATCAACCCTAACCAAGACGCAAGTGGCAAAATTTATGGTGGAACTTTTTGGCGCTCTCCACATAATAATGATACATGGAATGCTTATAGACGAGCATTAAGAAATGAAACAGAACAACTTAATATGAGGCTGGATGAACACCACCATAATGGTATTTTAGCGTTACAGCCGGAAATTGCTAAAGATCATATGATATCTCTTCAAAAAACTGGCCAAA
>CAYPXH010000001.1:51179-109500 GCA_964414755.1 uncultured Rhodospirillaceae bacterium
AAGGCGAAGGACGAAACCAAGGCTCCGCAGTCGCAAGAAAAATCAGCACAAGAGGACAAGAATCAAGAAAAAGTTAATAGTGAGCAGGGCAAGGGTACCCCTAGTCCGAAGCAAGAAGAGACAAAGCAAACCTCTGACAAACAACAGCAAGAAAAAGTTAACGAGAAGCAGCAACCAGCCCAAGAGAAGGCAGACCAAACCAGCAAAGCTCAAGATAAGGCGAAGGACGAAACCAAGGCTCCGCAGTCGCAAGAAAAATCAGCACAAGAGGGCAAGAATCAAGAAAAAGTTAATAGTGAGCAGGGCAAGGGTACCCCTGGTCCGAAGCAAGAAGAAGCAAGGCAAACAGCTGACAAACCACAGCAGCCAGAACGATCAGAAGCCTTAAATAAGATGTATGAAAAACAACGGCAGCAACAAGAAGCAAAGAATGCAAATACCAATGAAGAAAAATCTGGAGGAGGGAAAAACGATCAGCAATCAGAAAAACTCAATGAAATGTATGAAAAGCAACAACAGCAACAAGACCAGAAGCAACAGCAAGAACAGCAAAAACAACAGCAACCGGAACAACAAAGTCAACCAACACAACAGGGAAGTATGGAAAGATGAGCACAAACGACCGTTTGAGATTTAAAGATGACCCAATTCTTTACGTCAAAGAAAAATTAAGGGAATATCAGCAAAAATCAATTCGAAGCGCTATTGCTGAAAAATGGCAAAATGACGTTGATCCTAGGATTCATTGGATTAAAGATACAGACAAAGAAAATGAAGGGTTATCGGAAAACCCTCAAGAGTGGGTGGCCCAAAAACTTTATTTATCGAATTTAGGGCATTATGCAGCAGAGCGGATGCATAATTGGCGTAACTGGGTTCTGTTACCGATTATTTTATTATTATTACTCACCGAAGGGGCGTCTATTCTCTGGAGCGTACAACATCAAGGGGATATCGAGCCTTTTTTATTTATACTTTGGATTTCACTAGGATTCTTGTTTGTCATATCAACAATTTGTATGGGCCGTTTTGGTTGGCGACGTCTATTGCCAAACCGGTTATTGATGCCAGAAGAGGTAGAGGCAGTTGACAAAATGATGGAAAGGACGGTTTTACGAACCTTTCCAAAGGAAACACCTGAAGATTTACGAGACCGTTTTAGAGTATTAACCGTCGACCGTGACGGTGACTCAACGGCTGGCCAAATACTGGCGGCTGACCTTGAATATTCTAGCGTTGATGAACAGGTAGAAGTACTGAGAAGGCTGATGATTTTTGTTGGATATGCGATGTGGGCGATTGTAGCCATTATGTCGCCAACAGCCAGTATTATTATGTTTTTCATTATGCTAACAAGTGTTATAAGGTTGCAAGGTTTACCAATTCCCCAAGGATTAGGATTTCAGGCATTTCTTGATCTTAACTTTTGGCGAAAAATTTTTGTCCTGGCTTTGGTTGTTGGTGCTTATGTTCCTGCTATGCTGGGATCAACATCTATTACTTATCAACCGTGGCTTATAACAGGTGTGATGGTTTATACGCTACTAACCACGATGACAAGGCTACCGTCTCCTTTGCGGCAACGTGCACAAATGCTGGAAGATGCGGTAAAAGATGCTGGTACTGAACACTTAATTGAGGCAGCGGGAAGGGATCATTTTATTAGTCTTGAGGCAGCCAGAAATAAACAAATTGAGGCAGCAATACAGGATAAAAGTCCTCTTATTAAACTAGGACTGACAACCAGCATATTATCACAGCGACGTGATTTATTAGCCCCGAGTGAAAAAGGATTGCCTTTTGTTTTATCCATTCAAGATTTATCAACTCATTTAGGAATATTAGGAGCAACCGGCACAGGTAAAACAAGCGGTGTTATTCGACCACTTGTCCGGCAATGGCTGGAGTATGATCAGGGCGGTTTATTAGTGTTGGATGGAAAAGGAACCCTGCCTTTGGAATTATCAAATTGGGAAGGGTACCAGTTGGTTAGCCCAGAACATGCTGCTTTTAACCCCATTGAGCAGCTTAATCCTGATGCCATATCAGAAACGATGCTTGCCTTATATGAGGATGACAGCGGCGAAAGATATTGGATTGATGCCAGTGCTCAGATGATCCGGCATGCGGCTATTCTGCTGGAAGCTTCGAAAAAAGAATATACCTTGCCGAATCTACAACGCGTTATCGTTGATCCAGCGTATCGTGAGGAGGTTTTAGCACAGGCTATTACCGATGCAGCTGAGGAACGGCAACTAGCGGCGGGTAATTATTTTATCGTTGAATTATCAGCTATGCCGGAAAAAACCAGGGAAAGCATAGTTAATACGGTTCGGGTTTGGTTATCTAATCTTACTGGTCACGAAAAACTTGGCAAATGGATTAGCAGCAATAAGGGAGCTAGAATTGAGGATTGTCTAGAGGGTAAAAGAATGGGCTTACTGTTACCAGAAGCCCTTTACGGCCGCGGGGGACAACTTATTAGTATGTTTGCCTTGCGGCGGTTGTACGACGCTATTAAAAAACGTGGCGATAATTGGCATAAGAAGCAAGGCCAAAGGCGTGTTTTATTGGTTGCTGATGAAGTTCAAAATATCGTTAGTAATAATGATTTGGCGATGTTGCCAATTGCCCGCAGTTTAGGGCTTGCGGTGTGTTACTCAACCCAGAATATTGATGGCTTATATAAGCGGCTTAAGAAAGGAGGAGCCTTGCAGTTAATGGGTAACTTCAACAATTTAATTGTATTGCCACCAAAAACAAAAGATAGCAATGAATATGTATCTGAAAGAGTTGGCGAAATCTGGAAAGCAGGGATTGATAAATTTAATGGCCTTGCCGATGCAGCCGCTGACCTAGGCCGCTATATGAATAGTGGGACCGATAAACAAACACGGGCAACCAGATATGGCCGCGCTTTGAAATCAAACATGCCAAGGTTAGCTTGGGCTGTAGGGCTTTGGCGGGCTGTTAACACGGTTAGTCATAATCGCAGTCGCTTAAAGCATTTGGTGATGCGGGACGAGACAATGGATAATTTTTATTACGAACCACCTCAACTAAGCATCAAATCGCATCGCCTGATTGGGCCTGATGAAATTAACACCTTATTGGCCGAGCCTAATATGGCGATTGCGGTGGCTCAGCGGGGACGTGTTGTTCGCCGTGACCTTATCAAATTGCAACCGGAGTATTGATGATGAATTTATTAAGACCTCAATATAATTATTTACTGGCTGCCAAACCAAATTTTAGGAAAGCGAAAAAGTGGGACACCAAGGAATGGCTTCCTTGGACTTTGATTATCAGTTTTATTGCTATTCTTACTCTCTATTTTGGCTGGTTAGTGCCACAGCAAAAGCTTGACCGAATCGACCAGTCTATTGCGCGCTTAAAGGGAATAGCAGCTACCTATCATCAAGAAACATTACAAGTTCTTAAATTCGCTAATGTTTATATCGAGGCATATAAAGCTGGAAAATTAGAAGAAATTCCTAGTCTGGTGATGAAATATCAACAACGCCAGATCAGGCAACCTGTTTATAATGGTGATCTTGCAGAATATAAAGTAGAATTAACAAATGTAGAAAAAGCAAGTAAAGAAAGTAAAAACCTTAAACTTGTAGATATTGCAGTCTTACTGGCTCAGGAGAGCCAAAATCTGATAGATAATTTTCCAAGCTATGACAGGAAAATGCAAGAAATATTAAAGCAATATAAAGTCTGGGAAGATGCCCAAAAGCTGATTAATCTTACCGAGAGTCAGTTGACGATATTTATGGCTGAGCAGGCAGATTTACAAGAAGCTTTAAAGATTAATAGAAGGACTATTATGTCATTTATTGGAGGCGGTCCTTCTGATACGCCGCAACTTCTTAAGGAATCACCAGAGTTGGCTTTAGCTCTTCTGATTGAAGAACCAATTCTGAAGCCTTCCTTTGTAGCTAATCAAGCTTTACTGGAGGCGGTGAAACAAGTGGAAAAAAGCAAAGCCATGTTGACCGAGGCGCAAGAATTTTTTAATCAGCTCAAGGATCAGTGGAAGTTGATATTTCCAAAACAAGCTGATCCTCTAACTATACCTGTACAACAAAATAATAACCCTGTTTCTAATACATCACCCAGCGTTACAACGCCCACAAAACCCACTGTAACTCCTGAACAGCAACGGCAAGAGGCTGAAAGGCTAAGGATTGAAGCAGAAAGGCGCACGGCTGAAGAAAAAAGGGTGCAAGAACAACGTCAGCGTGAAATTGAACAGCAAAAAGCAAATGAAGCTTTGTGCCGCAGTGGCCTTAGTTCGAATTGTCCACCAACAAGGCGATAGACTGTACAAAATCCTGTAAAGTATTCATGAAATAATCAAGCGGGATAAGTATAATTTTTTGCTTTAAGGACTAAATCACTATAACGCGAGATAGGTGAAAAAAATAGGGCGGGTTAACCGCCCTATTTTAAAGAACAATAGTAGCTAGCTTAAAGTATTTGAATATTTACAGCCGATATTTTTTCCCGGTATGCAGCCAGTTCATAACTAACCTTTTGGCCATCGGGTAATTGATGAATACCGGCTTTTTGTAAAGCTGAGATATGTACAAAAATATCTGGAGAATTATCTTCTGGTTGAATAAAACCATATCCTTTTTTGAAGTTAAACCATTTTACTGTTCCTGTTGCCAATGTATCCTCCTTTAGAAAAAGATATACGAAAATAGAAGCCATATTGAAGCAAAACAAAATCATAATACCGACATCCCGAAGGTGCGGTTCATTTATATATTAGAATTATTGGAAATTGTCCTGCTTCAGAAATTTATACTATCTTGAAAGAGATTAACCATCAAGAACAATCAACTTTTGGGCATATTTTTGCTGTTTTGTTTTTGTGGCAAAGTCATGTCCTTATTACCGTTTATATGGCCGTATATGCTGATCAATTGCGCCGAAGATAGAATGACCCTTTAGATCAAGCATTTCAATACGTATACGGTCACCAAAACGTAAAAAAGACGTTATAGGTTTGCCTTCTTTTAAAGTTTCAAGAACACGTCGTTCCGCAATACAAGAAGAACCAGCCCCTGGGTTTTTATTAGAAACCGTTCCTGAGCCAATAATCGTTCCGGCCGCTAAAGGCCTTGTTTTGGCCGCATGGGCAATTAATTGGCAAAAGTCAAAGGTCATATCAATACCTGCATTTGGTTTGCCAAATAACTGATCGTTAACGTAGCTATAAAGGGGCAAATGCAACCTGCGACCATCCCAATTGCTGCCAAGTTCATCTGGGGTGACGGCAACTGGTGAAAAGGACGAAGACGGTTTGCTTTGAAAAAAGCCAAAACCTTTTGCCAGTTCTGCAGGAATTAAATTGCGCAAAGAAACATCGTTAACCAGCATAATTAATTTAATATGATCTGCAGCTTCTACGTCAGATATGCCCATGGGAACATCGTCTGTTATAACCGCTACCTCGGCCTCAAAATCGATACCCCATTCTTCCTGTGCCAGGGTGATATCCTCGAGCGGTGCTAAAAAACTATCCGAACCTCCCTGGTACATTAATGGGTCAGTCCAGAAGCTAGCTGGCATGTCTGCACCACGGGCTTTACGAACAAGCTCAACATGATTAACATAAGCCGAACCATCAGCCCATTGATATGCGCGGGGCAGGGGGGATAAACAGTGTTCTGCCTTAAAGGGTACAGCGTTTTTTACTTGCCCCTGTTGCAGTTGTTTAAACATCTTTGCTAATTGTGGGCTGATTTTGCCCCAGTTATCTAGTGCTTCTTGTAAAGTAGGAATTTCTACAGGAACACAAAATTTTAAGTCGCTGCTTACAACAACAAGTTGACCATCGCGGCGGCCGTTTTTAAGCGTGGCAAGTTTCATATTAATTCTTAGTCCCAATAGATTCGTTTAGGTTTTCTTCCAACTGTCGACATAAGCCTTGTTCTCAATGCCATCAGGCAAAGTTCCAAGTTCCAGGGCATCCCGCGTATCAATCATAACTGCATATTCGTCTGTGGCAGGTTTTTTTTGAACCATCATGTTTTGCAGGGCCTTAGGGTGTGGTCCATGCGTAAAGCCGCAAGGATGAAACGTCATCATTCCGGCTTTGATGTTATCGCGGCTGAAAAAATCTCCGGCATGGTAGAATAAGACTTCATCATAATCATCATTATTATGAAAGAAGGGAATTTTGATTGCATCTGCATCTGTTTCGAAAGGTCTTGGGGCAAAGGTGCATACAACAAAACGATTAGCCACAAACGTGGTATGTGCCGATGGTGGTAGATGATAGCGATGGCTTAAGAGTGGCCGTATATCCGCAACATTAATTCGTACGGGCGCAAGATCACCTTTCCAGCCCACAGCATCCAAGGGGTTGAAGGGGTATGTTACAGTTGAAATGGCTTGTCGCCGCTTAATCCGCACCTGCCATTTATTTTCGTTTTGTTGGGCTAAGAAAGCCTCGTCAAGTGCTGGAACGTCAAGCATGGCTGGATCAAAAATGGCATGCGGCCCAAGCAACCCTTTATCTGGAAGTTGATAACTGCTGTTTGTAGCCTCTATCAGCAACAATTGTAATTCACCCTTGGTGGGTTCAAGGCGCCACATTGTGCTTCGCGGCACCATAATATAATCACCTGCACGAATGCTAAGATGACCAAAATCACAATAAAGTTCTGCTGTTCCCTGATGAACAAACAACAATTCATCCCCATCACCGTTACGCACCAGGTGGTCCATTTTCTGTGATAGACGCCAAAAACGGATGCGGGTATGGGCGTTGTATAGAACATCGGGTGTTTGCCAAGGACAAGTCGATAGATTTGGTAGCTTGTTTAGGTCAAAAGACCTTGGCCGCAAGGGGCCTTGCCAATCAACCCAGCCAGTTGGTGGGTGTTTGTGGTACATGTGGCTAGCTGGACCAAAAAAACCATCTTTGCCAATTTCACGCTCGTAAGAGCCTTCGGGTAAATTGGTGTGTGCCTGACGCGAAGTTTTACCTGCACGTACAGGAAAGGGAATATAATTTTTCATTCGATATCCAATGTCTTAAAATTAATAGATAAACCTGAAAATGTTATGCAAAGTACCATACTAAAACAATTATGCTAAATTGCTTGTAAATTATTTTATGTTTTCCCAAAGGCCTAAAACGTTACCTTCCGTATCTTTAATGCGGGCATAATAACCAAAATTACCAACAGATTGTTTAGCCAAAACTGTTTTTCCGCCACTGCTTTCTGCCTTTTTTAGCGCGGCATCAATGGATGTAACGGTAACCATCAATAGAGGATAGTTGGTATTTGGATCTTTGGGCATCATGCCACCGTTAATACATCCAGCCTTTTTTGGGGTACCCTGTGCATCACTTTCTGCGGTTATTGCCATGACATAACCCTTGCCAACTTCATGAAATTGCCAACCAAAGGTGTTTTGGTAAAATCTTTTAGCGCGTTCTTTATTATCAAAAACAACCTCAAAATGGGTTACCGAATCCATATATTTTCCCCCAGAAAGCGTGTGTCAAAACTAATAATTGATGAACGTTGACCTTATTATAAATCTTCTTGGCAAAAGATCAAACCTAATTCGATGGGTTTAAATAAGGGGTTTAGTTATCCAAAGACGATCACGATTGATTAATTGCTGCTGCGAGTGCCGATACAACCTGTTGTTCACGTCGTTGGCGAATGCTATCAGACTTAAGTTGTCCGCATGCAGCCATAATATCTTCACCGCGCGGTGTACGAATGGGCGATGCATAACCAGCATCTAAAACAATTTGGCTAAATTTGCGAATAGATTCGTCGCTGGATCGTTCAAAAGGGGTGCCAGGCCAAGGATTAAAAGGTATCAGATTAACTTTGGCAGGAATTCCACGGATCAACCGTACTAATTCTTTCGCCTCAGCGGCTGAGTCATTGACATCTTTTAGCATAACATACTCAAAGGTTATGCGTCGAGCGTTGCTGGCGCCTGGGTAATTGCGGCATGCTTGTAAAAGATCTTCAATGGGATATTTCTTATTAATTGGCACCAAATAATCGCGCAGCTCGTTACGAACGGCGTGCAAAGATATAGCTAAGTTAACATTAAGTTCGGCCCCACAACGTTCGATCATGGGTACAACACCTGCAGTTGAGAGTGTAATACGACGCCGTGATAATGATATACCTTCACCATCCATAACAATCGTTAAGGCCTTAGCAACATTATCATAATTATATAAAGGTTCTCCCATCCCCATCATGACAATGTTTGACAACAGACGTCCATCCTGTGGAGATGGCCATTCGCCCAGTTGGTCGCGTGCATTAAGTACTTGCCCGACAATTTCGGCTGCAGATAGATTGCGAACCAAGCGTTGGGTGCCTGTATGACAAAATTTGCAAGTTAACGTACATCCCACCTGCGATGATACGCACAAAGTACCCCTATCTTCTTCTGGTATGTAAACGGATTCAATCTCTTGTCCGTCCACCATTTTTAATAACCATTTGCGGGTATTATCCGTCGAATGTAGAGAGCGGCTAACACTGGGGCGGGAAATAACAAAATACTGGTCCAACAAATGACGAATATCTTTGGATAAATTATTCATCTGTTCAAAGTTAATAACCCCATGGTGATAAATCCAGTGCCACAATTGTTTAGCACGGAACCCAGGCAAGCGGTAATCATTCAAGGCAGCAACAATCTCAGGCCGGCTTAACCCGACCAAATTTATCTTGCCATTAACCGTTGCAGGTGGCGCAAACTGAATTGCATGTGTTGTTGTACCCATCACCAGCCTATCGATGGTTGTTGATCATTAAAAACAAGTTGTCACCAGGTAACGATATCACAGATCGCCTGTCTAAGCAATTGCGAACGGGTGCACAAAAACATTAACGAGTTACGTTACAAGCGGTATTAATTGCTGCATAAGCTTTTGAAAAACCAGTTAACGAAAATGTATCACGGGTCTTTGTGTTGCGTGCTGAGGTGCCAAGAACAGTCAAATTTTTACCGCGCCGCATCGCATCAACCAAAATTTTGTCGCCATTAGCATCTTTTACCCATGCCTTGTCGTCTTGGGTGAATAAAATATGTTTTGCACCATTATCAACCTGGATTGTTACTTCACTATTAAGCTTGTATGGATAGCCTGTGAAAAAAGTTACGGTATCTAATGTGTTATTAGCCGGACGGTGTGTGATCATCATATAAACACGCCCACGACTGCTGTAGCTGCCCTCAACCGCTTCCGACTTCACAGCATCACTAACCATGAAGCAGCCAGTTTTACCATTTTCCTCAAAAGAAGCAGCTTGCCAATTGTCGAATTTACCCAAGTCAGTCATGGTTGGCTTGGGTTGTTGCGCGACAAGAGGTGTTGATAAAAAAATCACGGATATAACAGAAATAGATTGAAAAAGTTTTTTCATCGTCGATAGTCTCCTGCATTTTGCTATCAAAAATAATTACTTATCATGTGCTGATTCGGAAAAAAGGCTATTTATATTTGCCGTAACCTTAATTTTTTGTAAAAATTTAACCACCAAGGCAGCCAAGATTATCTGGCGGAATTAACATTCTTATATTATAAATCTGCTGAAGTGTTTTATTAAACTAACAAAAACGATGTGATTCGATGATAAAACAAAAAACATCCCAACAATTACCCTCTCCCCTAGTGGTTGAGGTTACACGCGGCAATATGGTTGAAAGTATTCATTCAATTCATGCGGCTGTTGTTCGTTATGATAATCAGGTGCTTAAAAGTTGGGGGGATCCCGAAAAGATTGTCTATGCACGTTCTGCAATTAAACCATTGCAAGCATTACCCTTAATTGAAAGTGGTGCTGCTGATCATTTTGGGTTGGCAGATCATGAAATTGCCCTGGCTTGTGCCTCGCACGAGGGAGAGGAAATACACACCAATGCTGTTACTGCATGGCTGCAGAAAATTGGCTGTTCTGAACATGATTTATGCTGTGGCGTACATACCCCTTATCATGGTGGTGTAGCCGAAGAACTGATTCGAACAGGCCGCAAACCAAGCCCCGTACATAATAACTGTTCTGGCAAGCACACGGGTTTTTTAACGACAGCAAAATTTTATCAAGAAGAACTCAAGGATTACATAAATTATCAACACCCAGTACAACAACGAATTGTCACCGTGCTAGAAGAGATGGCAGGTATTTCCTTGGCAGAAGCGCCCAAAGGGGTTGATGGTTGTGGCATTCCGGTTGTTGGAATCTCTTTAAGGCATACAGCACTGGCCATGGCGCGTTTTGCGAATCCGCTCGATATTCCGATCAAGCGGCAAAAGGCTATTCATCGTATTACCCGCGCCATTCAAGCAAATCCGCTGATGATTGCTGGGCATGGGCGTTTTTGCAGTTTAGTTACACAGCAATTGCACGACCGTGGCTTTGTAAAAGTAGGGGCAGAGGGGGTTTATATAGCCGTTTTACCAAAACAAGGTTTGGGAATTACCCTAAAAACAGCCGATGGGGCAATTCGGGCTGCTGAAATGGGCATGATAAAAATCTTGCTAGAGGTTGGCGCCCTAACCAAGGCTGATTATCCAGCGTTAGAAAAATTTCTTCATCCCATCATCAAAAATCGTGCGGGTCTTAAGGTAGGAGAGATTCGTTAACAAACAACCAAAAACAAAGATATGCCATTCAACAATTCATATTCATATTCCTACATAGCGGCCTTAATTCGCGATTGGCAGCAGTCAAACTATCGTGAAAATTTAATCCATATTTTTTATCCATCCTCAGTTTTTATGGGTTCTTACACCAAAAAGCAGGCACGTGATACGCCAGTTGCTGATTTAAAAATGGTCAAGCGCATCATTGATACATTTGGTTACAATGATATGTATGTTATTTCAATGTGTTTGCAGCTTTTGCGTACCAATTTAGATATTGGCTATAAACCAAGAAGGCAAAAAGCCCATTTTTTGATTATCAAGTTAATCAAGCAGTGGCACCGTCTATCTCAGCTTCAAAAATTAAATAAGAATGAAGTAAAAGTATGGGAATCAATCATGTACGGCTTACTGCATACTTTAAACACTTGGGTCATCTATGATCCGCTACCGCAAAATATAGAAACTCTCAAGGATAAAGCTGTTTTAACCCTTGTGATTCAATCTTTGGGGTCTAATTGTCAATCAGATTTATGTTGGGATACAGCCTTAGGTTTTCTGGCAAATATCGAAAAAAGCTGGAAACACATACCACAAAAAAGCCGTCTGGCCATAAGCCAAGTTCTGGACAAAATTGACCCATCATACCGGGAGGGTGACGTTAAGCTTCTACTACAAAAATGGTCAGATTTTAATCATTTATCTCGTTAAGTCTGGCTGGACATTTTAGGAAATAGGTTTATGTTAAGGCGATTATTAAGCCTTCTAAGACAAATGACATTGTAATACATAATGGAAAGTAGCAAACACATGGTTAAAAAAAATGGTCTTTTTTTTTGGCGTTGGTTGCAATCCCCAAAAACCGTTGGGGCTGTTGTACCGAGTAGCGAAGCCCTAGCTGCCGCTATGGCCCGTGCTGTGCCATTAGCAGACGGCTACGTTATTGAGCTTGGAGGGGGAACAGGGGTTATCACCCAAGCCCTGCTTAATCGAGGGGTAGATCCTAAAAAACTAATTGTTATTGAGCGTGATCCAACCTTTTATAACCTATTGATTAAGCGTTTCCCAAATTTGGTAATTATTAATGGTAACGCAACGGATTTGACCAAACTTGTTGCCGCGGCAGCAGCTATTCGACAAGCGTCCGCAATTGTTTCTGGGTTGCCTTTAATTGGTATGCCCAAGCCGGTTCAACATAAAATTATGGATGAATGCAAGGCACTTATGGGCAGCCATTCGCCATTTGTTCAGTTTACATATAGCCTTTTCTCACCGCTAAATCGGCAAGAATTTAGCCTGACGGGTCAGCGGTTAGAACGTATATTTAATAACATTCCCCCTGCATCGGTTTGGCAATATTATAAAAAATAAGTTTTACTTTTTAATTTGTTAAAATCTATTGCCCGGCAATCATCAGTGATTCCACCATCAAGGTTGGCGTATTTATTCGGTAATCGAACTGAAGGTCGTTGGCTACAATCATGTTGGCAAAGATATCATTTAAATTGCCGGCAATCGTAATTTCGCTAACTGGATAGGCCAAAGTACCATCTTCAATCCAAAAACCAGTGGCACCACGGCTGTAATCGCCGGTAATCTGATTAACGCCGTTACCAATAAGTTCTGTTACGTATAACCCTTGCCGCACATCCTTAATTAATTGATCGGGGGTTTGTTGTCCTGTCTGCATGTAAAAGTTGCTAATCCCTGCACTAGGAAGCGAGGTTGCATCGCGAACACCATGTCCTGTAGGATTCTTGCCCATCTGTCGCGCAGATCGTAGGTCAAGTAACCAAGAAGTTAGAACACCTTGATCAATAATAGCTTGGTTTTTACAGGCTAGTCCTTCTGCATCAAATGGTCGTGATCCAAGGCCATTGTTAAGGTTTGGGTTATCGATTACCGTAATGTTTTTTGTAAAAATTTGTTGGCCAAGCTTATTTTTAAGAAAACTAGCCCCCTGGTTAACAGATGCTCCATTAATTGCTGCTGCCAGATGTGCTAAAAAGCTGCTACCTACCCGAGGATGAAAAATCACGGGTTTTTTTTGTGAACCAATTCTTTTGGGGTTTAGGCGCTGTACTGCCTGCAGCGCGGCTTTTCTACCCAGGGTAACAGGGTCATTTAAATCATCAGCAAAAATAACGGTATTGGATTCATAATCACGCTCCATTCCGTCACCATCACGTGCGATCACTGCAATGCTTAGAGCATGTCGCGTATTGCTGTAGGATTCTGAAAAACCATTACTTGCCAAAAAATGCATGGTTGTGTGCGACCATGTGCTTTCTACGCCTTCTGAATTTGTTATTTTAGCAACGGATAAGGCTGCTTCTTCACAAGCAGCAGCACGTTCTTGTAATAACGCAATTGTAGGTTCTACAGGATCAACAGTTTTTAGGGTAGGGATATCCTTTACTAATTGATCTGAGGTAGCTAATCCACAGTATTTGTCTTCGGGTACTAGTTGCACTGTCGATAAGCCACGATCTATCAAGTTTTTAATATTAGCCGATGAAAGGTCTGATGTTGATACCATCACCTGACGCTGTCCTTGAAACAACCTAATACCGAGATCTGCTGTTTCTGCTCGTTCAAGTTTTTCAAGCTTACCCATCCGCTGAATATATTGAATGCCTATTCCTTCAACTAACATTAAATCGGTTTGGTCGGCACCTTTCTTTTTTGCGTAAGATAGTGCATCTTGCAAAACATTACTGATTGGCGTTAATGTGTGTTGATTCTTTTTACCAGAAGACGAGATTTTTTTCATCAAGGATTATCCTGATTTTTGATGCAATAATAATATAGCTTATTTTCAAAACAAACTAATGGAAAAAATTGGTTATTGGAATACATATTATTGATGAACAAAAGCTTAATATTAAAAAAGAAGTTTAATTGCGAAAGTAATGTTTCTAATGGGTCGGTTTTCCTTTAATCACTGGATTTTTGATTTAGATAATACCTTATATCCCCCATCATCCTTGGTGATGAAACAGGTTGGTCAGCGTATCCGCAGCTTTATCCAACAATATTTGGATGTAGATATGGTTATGGCAGCTCGTTTACAAGAAGAATACAAGAAAAAATATGGAACATCTCTCAGGGGACTAATGTTGCATCATCAAATATCAGCAGACGAATTTTTAGAGTATGTTCATCAAGTTGATCTTGCAGCATTAAAAACTAACCAAGAGTTGGCTGATATCATAAGAAAACTACCTGGAAATAAATATATTTTTACCAACAGCACCATCAAGCATGCCAATAATGTTCTTGCAAAATTAGACTTAAATGATTGCTTTGATGCAATATTTGATGTTCGCTGTGCCGGATACATACCAAAACCACAAGATGAAGCGTATCAGGAGTTTATAAGACACCACGGTGTTAAGGCTGAAGAGGCTGTCTTTTTTGAAGATACGGCAATTAATTTAAAACCTGCTGCTGCTTTTGGGATGACTACGGTATTAGTTGCACCAGAATCCAGCAGACAAAATTTAATACCATACATTCACTACCATATGTCTGATGTGACTGATGGATTAAAACAAATTCTTAATCAGGGTTAATGTGGTTATCAAGAAAGGGGAAAGCGTGCTTCAGTATTTAAAAGGGTTATGGTTAATTTTACAGGGAAAAGCCAATGGCATTTTTTATTTCCCGAATAGTATCATAAAGCTGCGTCAATCATTTTGGCTAGCTGTGTGGGTTTTCCCAATTTATTTCTACACAATGTACAAACTGCAAATTGTAGCGGTAGGTCCAACAGGTAATCTTATTGCCTTTATTATTATTCAGATAACTTCGTATGTTATTTATTGGTGTGCGTACCCGGTTGTTGTCGAACGGCTAATCGGTTATTGGCACCGGCAGCAATATTATTCAACTTACATCATTATGTATAATTACCTGAAGGGCGTTCAAATCTTGCTGGCAGCTATATTATTGTATGCTGCGTCGAATGTTGACATGCACGAATATTTTTTTATGATCGCGAATCTTTTTATTGTATTGATAACAGTGGTCGCTGAGTGGAATATTGTTCGTTTTGGCTTAAAACTTGGGGGTATAATACCTTTGATATTCCTGTTTCTTGATGGGTTTATTGGTCTGTTTATTACTTCGTTAGCTGGGGCGTTGTTGGCTAGAATTATTTAGCCAACCGCCACAAATCTTATATTTATGTTCTAGAATTTTTTAAGGCTACAATACCAGGTAATTCTTTACCTTCCAGCCATTCTAAGAATGCCCCTCCAGCACTGGAAACATAAGAGAATTTGTCCTCAACACCTGCATCACCAAGAGCAGATACAGTATCACCACCACCGGCAACGCTTGTTAAAGTACCTTGTTTAGTTGCATCAGCTATTGCTTGGGCAACCGTTATTGTTCCTCGGTCAAAAGGTTTCGTTTCAAAAGCCCCAAGTGGCCCATTCCACACAACATTTTTACTAAGTTGGATTGTTTTAATAATTAAATCGATTGTTTTAGGGCCTATATCCAAAATCATTTCATCAGAGTTGATATCGGTTACAGCAGCGATACGTGTTGGTGTATGGGGAACGAGTGCTTTGGCAAGTACTGCATCGACTGGCAAAAGCAAGGCTTTGCGGGTATTTGCAGCTAACTTTATAACGTCTAAGACTGTTGCTACCATGGTGGGTTCGACCAATGATTTGCCAATTTTATACCCTTGGCCAAGTAGGAAGGTATTTGCCATCGCCCCTCCAACTACCAGATAATCAACTTTGGACAGCAAATTTTGTAGTAACAAAAGTTTGGTTGATATTTTGGCCCCCCCAACAATAGCCGTTAATGGGCGTTTAGGATTATGCAAAGTTTGCTCTAAGGCATTGATTTCTTCAGATAGTAGTAATCCCGCCACACTTGGTAGCAGTTGGGTGATTCTGTCAATGGAAGCATGCGCACGGTGCGCACAGGAAAAGGCATCATTAACATAAATATCACCCAGCAAAGCAAGTTTTTGTGCAAAAAGAGGATCGTTCTTTTCTTCTGCAGCATAAAAACGCAGATTTTCAAGTAATAGAACTTGGCCATTTTTCAATCCCTTAACCTTTTCTTCCACTTTCGTGCCAACACAATCGTCCACAAAAAATACATCATGACCATGTAGGCTTTTTTTCAGGCTGGGTATTACCTGCTGCAACGAATAGGCGGGGTTAGGTTGACCATCCGGCCTGCCCAGATGAGAAATGATCACAACCTTGGCTTTTTGTTGCAATAAGTACTGAATTGTGGCTGCACCACGATTGATACGGGTTGGATCGGTAACCATTCCTTTATCCAAGGGGACATTGAAATCAGCCCTGACAATAACCGTTTTATGGGATAGATTTTTAATATCTTTTAATTGCTGGATTTGGGGCATAAGCATGATCCGATTAATAAGGAAATATTGATATAAATTTTTATAATATTATAAAGTAATTAAAGATGATTGTTAATAAAATTTTTGCCAAAAATAAAAAATGAAATCGTACAAATCCATATTAATAACAGGTGCTAATAGTGGTATTGGGTGTTCATTTGCCAAAGTATTGGCAAAACCCCAAAGAATATTGATAATAACGGGTCGGAATCAGGAAAAACTCAATGATTTGGCAAAGCAGCTAAGTTCTTCTAGTGCGCATATCGTTCCTGTTATTGCCGATCTACAAAATCCAACTGATAGAAAAGAGATAGCGAAAATTGCCAACCAGCATGCTGTTGATTTATTTATTAGTAGTGCGGGTTTGGGTTATTTGGATAATTTTACACATATATCACAACATCAAACACTTGAAATGTTAGATGTTAATATAACAGCCGCAACAGATTTGCTATATGCTGTGCTGCCGGGTATGAATAAACGTGCCACGGCAAACGAACGGGCAGGAGTAATTATGGTTGCCAGCATGGCGGCTTTTTTCCCCATGCCCTACTTTGCAGTATATGCAGCCAGTAAAAGCTATCTATATGCCTTGACGTTGGCTTTACAGGGTGAATATCGTAACAAACCAATAGATTTTTTAGCTTTATGTCCTGGGTTAGTAAAAACACCCTTTATTGATAAAGCGCTTATGCCAAAAAAACTGTTTGATCGCGCAGCAGACCCCGATAAAGTGGTAAGGGAGGCACTAAAATATCTTGGGCGACGAAGCTATTATATTAACGGTATTGCCAATAGATTATCAGTAAGGATAGCAAGAGCCATTCCAACAGCTTTGCGGCAAAGAATGATAGCCTACCATATGCATCAATGGCTAAAAAACATGCCAAAATAAGGAATAGGCGAGCAGCATCAAACCTTAATTTGTGATTGCATTTCTTCTAAAGAGCGTTCGAAAAGTTGTTCGTCAAGCTTGGCTGTCATTTTTTCTGACAATAGAGCATAAACAGCATGTGTAGCCATATGTGCAATTTCCGTTTTTGTTTGTTGTAACAATTGCTGCTGGGCTTGTTCCATTTTGGTAATAGCATCGCGTTGGCGACGCTCGAGGGTTAATTCCAAATTTTTAAATGATTGCTCTTTCAAAAGTTCTGCTTCGGCCTTAGCACGCAAAACCATTTCACGTGCTTCATACTCGGCTTGCCCAAATTTTTCCTGATATTCCTTTAAAATTTTTTCAGCCTGCTGACGAAGATTCTCGGCTTCGGAAATTGTTGATTTCACACGTGCTATCCGTTGATCCAGCATAGACCCAACCATTTTGTAGAGGTTTCTACCAACCAGAACAACAAATAAAACAAACGCAACACCAACCCATAAGGTAGGATTTAAGAAAATATCCATGCTACAAGCCCTTGCTGTCTGTCTGGTTAAGATAGCCGATTACGTCCTGCGTGCCAACCGATAAGCCGGTTAAGCGGTGCATAATTCCTTGAACAACTTCAGGTACCAAAGACCGTGCATCAGCCTGTAACTGCGCTTTCAACTTAGCAAGTCCTGCCTCTGATTCTTGCAAAATCTTAGCCAAGCGCTGATTAACCTGGTGTTCTCGTTCGGTCAATTGCTGCTTTAGTTGCAACGCAGTTTGCTGTAGCTGTTCCTGAGCTGTCTGACGAGCTTGTGCCAAAGACTGCTGGTAATGCTTTTGCAGCTTTTCGGCTTTATCTCGCATCATCTGCGCTTCTTGCAGCTGTGTTTCAATTAATTGCTGACGCTTATCAAGCGTTCTTGACATTTTTGGCAGCAAACCATAAGCCATGATTAAGTAAAATAAGATAAAAACAACAAACAGCCAGAAAATCTGGGGCAGAAAATCGGCTACTTCTAGCTGTGGCATTTATTGACAACTCCTACGAAAGCTAGCCCCGCTTATCGATAAGACGTGCGGGGTTAAGCCATTGAATTCTTGGGGCGCCTATTAAACTGCAAAAAGCAACAACAGTGCAATCAACAAGGCAAACAACGCCAAAGCTTCGGTTAGAGCAAAGCTAATCATCAGAGCACCAAAAACTTTTGGCGCAGCAGAGGGGTTACGTAAAGCACCAGATAAATAGCTTGAAAATAAATTACCTAACCCAATACCAATACCCCAAAGTGCTAAGGTGGCAATACCCACAGCAAGATATTTTGCGGCTAACGGATCCATTATCATATTCCTTTCTTTAATAAGATTTTAAAAACAACATTCAACCAACCAACAAAACAACCTGATTTATTCGTGATGCAAATTAATTGCATCATTAAGATAAATGCAAGTCAAAACTGTAAAAACATAAGCCTGTAAAAAAGCAATTAAAATTTCAAGACCTGTAAGGGCAGTTAGGAACAAAAGTGGTGCCCATCCACCAAGCACTCCAAGCCCAATAACAAACCCTGCAATAAGCTTAAGCATTGTGTGGCCAGCCATCATATTCACAAAAAGACGTAAAGACAAACTAACAGGGCGCGTCATGTAGGATAGAACTTCAATAGGAATAATCAACGGCAATAGCCACCCTGGCAAACCAGCCGGTACGAATAGAGAGAAAAAATGAAAACCATGACGTATAATTCCAATAATTGTTACACCAATGAACACGGCAAAAGCCAAGGCAAAAGTAACGATAATATGGCTGGTCGGTGTAAATGAAAATGGCAACATACCACTTAAATTGCAAAACAGGATAAACAGAAACAGGCTGAATACAAGTGGAAAGAAACGCAATCCCTCCTTGCCAACGTTGTCACGCAGCAGGTTAGCAATAAATTCATATGCCATTTCAACAAAAGCCTGCCATCGACCAGGAATAATTGATTTGCGCCTAACGCCACCAGCAATAAAAATGCTAGCCAAGGTAATAGCCACCATCATCCATATGGCTGAGTTTGTCAGCGATATATCAAAATCGCCAATCTTAAGATCAATAACACGGTTAATCTTAAATTGCTCAAGTGGACTATGGCCGTGATCACTGCCGGTTGCCATTATTATATTCCCTAACCTAATATCAATCTATTTACCTGATCCAAATATTTGTTGTTATTCAGGTTTGTCGTTTAACTCACTTTGTACCCGCCGAATGATTTTGACAATATTTAAGATTGCCACACCAATTCCTAATATACAAAAAATAACCAAAAAAATAGGTTTTGTCCCACTCCACCGGTCAATAAACCAACCCAAGACAGCGCTACCCGCTAGTGCCGCAATCATTTCAACGGCAATCCGAATAGCTAGGCTGAATTGGCGTGCCGATTTTTGCCGAAGTTGTTCGCCCTCTTTGGTGATATCTTGATCAGGAAAAGCCTTCTTTTGTAGTGCAGACATTTGATGATCAAATTTCTCAAGCTCAGAGGACAAAGACACACACCATTTCAAAACTACAGTAACATTGTTAAAACACAACCGCAGGAAAAATACGGTTAAAGAAGGTTGATGTCAACCCTGTTATCCACAAAATTTGAATATAATGACGGTGGTTACAGTTTATTGATTGTTAAGTGGCAGGTTAAAAAAAATAGCGCTAATTCAGCGCTATTTTTAAAACATTTTTTACCAAAACAAAAAATTTTTATTTAAGAAGATTGTTTAAAA
Organism: uncultured Rhodospirillaceae bacterium; assembly: GCA_964414755.1. Classification (GTDB taxonomy): domain Bacteria; phylum Pseudomonadota; class Alphaproteobacteria; order JAEUKQ01; family JAEUKQ01; genus JAEUKQ01. The sequence continues at coordinate 70,863 of CAYPXH010000001.1, forward strand.
GGCCTTGCAGTTCTTCATAAGTACGAAAACTTGGTTTTAACTGGCCATTAATTACCAAGCTTGGTGTTCCGCGTACCCCATACTTATTATAAGCTTCTGTATATAAATATACAGTACGGTCTATAATCTTTTCGTCTGCATAACAGGAAGTTAGTTTTTCTGGGTCTATACCGATATTTTTTGCAAAACTATCAAGAGCGTCAGATATATTTTCAGCCCGAACCCATGTTTGTTGATTGGTGAACAGCTGATCAAGTATTGCAAAATAACTGTCGCGCGGTGCGCATTGGGCAATCATGGTTGCTTGAAATGCGTATTCGTCAAGCGGAAAATCGCGAAAAACAAATAAAACCTTACCAGTATCAATAAAATCTTTTTTCAAGGATGGTAAGAAATTGACATGAAAATTAGCGCAATGTGGACAAGTGAGTGATGCGTATTCAATTATAACCACCCGCGCATCCAAATTTCCAATATAGTAATCATCTTTATAAAAACCGGCATCAGGGGCATTGGGTAGGGTCATGGGCTCGGCCGACCATTTATCCTGGCTATAAGCTTGCCCTGAAGCGATTAATATAGCGAACGACAAAACGGCCAACAGCTGGTTTTTCAGGCTTCCCAAACGATTCCAGAAATTGATTCTCACGTTGTTCTCCAGGTGTAACGAATAATTTATGTATATTTAACTAGCGCCAGTATAGCAGAGTTACGGCTTTTGTATCAATCCCTAATATTTATAAAATGCTACGATTGTTCGCTACGAATATATTGGCCAAGGGTCTTTAAGTTTTCGCGTAATTTGGGGTCACTTATTTGGTCGTTTAAAAATTGTTCAACCTGTTTTGGTAACTCGCTGGATTTAGCTGGGGTTAATTTTTGTTGATGTTCGATTGAATCCGTTGATGTTAAAGGATGTAAACGTATTGAAGTAACCGCTTCATAGCCTAGAAAACGATTTACACGCTCAAGCAATTGCGGTGTTAGATGAAGTAACTCTGTATTATAGGCATGAAAAGCCCCCAAATGTAACTGGCCGTTTTTATTTTCTGGACCAGGATATGATAATTTAAGTGGGGTGCAACGACTCGAGAAATCCGGGCCGGCAATTTCAGCCCAATTTTGCAGCAGGCGACGCTCGCTAAAACCACGTTTCTCTAAAACCGGTTTTAAAACTTGGCGCATTAACTGCTTTAGATTTTTAGCCGATATTTGCACGCATCACCTATCCATCAGGCTAGAAAATTTACTGTAGATTTGTTGAAAATTCTGACTATAACCATCATATGCCTAAATTATACCACCATTCTTATCAAATTGATATAGCCAGTCTATTGTTGCCGTGGTTTTACAGCTTTGGCCGTGCTTTACCATGGCGTGTATTAAATAATCCAGATCCCTATCATGTTTGGCTTAGTGAAATGATGTTACAACAAACTACTGTTGCAACAGTTAAAAAATATTTTGAAACATTTATCAACCGGTGGCCAACAATTCACGATCTTGCTAGCGCAACTCTTGATCAGGTTCTGCATGCTTGGCAGGGGCTTGGTTATTATGCCAGAGCCCGTAATCTTCATGCCTGTGCGCTTAAGGTTGTTCAATACTATCAAGGACAGTTTCCAACAACAGTTGATACCTTAGAAGGGTTGCCAGGTATCGGTCCCTATAGCGCATCAGCAATTGCAGCCATAGCTTTTCAGCAGCCTGCATCAGTTGTTGACACAAATATTGAACGTGTTGTGGCGCGATTATTTGCACTTACGGTATCTCCGCCCAAATTAAGGCGAGATGTGCGTACAATAATGAATGATCTAGTACCCACCAAAAGACCAGGAGATTTTGTTCAGGCTTTGATGGATTTAGGTGCAATGATCTGTACACCTAAACAGCCGCTGTGTTTAGATTGTCCATTATCGCAAGTGTGTCAAGCGCGGCACCATGATATGGTGGAAGCATACCCGGTTAAAATAGCAAAGTCCGCAATTCCCAAGAAGTATGGGGTTGTTTTTTGGTTGCAGCAACAGAAAAGTAAAGCCGTTTTACTGCGTCGTCGGCCGTTAAAAGGTCTGCTTGCTGGAATGATTGAAATACCATCCACTCCATGGCGTACAGAAGCATGGGTCCAACATCATGAAATTTTTGAGCATGCCCCTGTTAAATTAAATTGGCACCATATTCCAGGCTCTGTTCGGCATCGTTTCACACATTTTGATCTTGAGTTACAGGTGGTATCAGCCAATATCAAAGATCATCATATCACAAGTCTTGATCAAGACTTTTGGTGCTTACCCCAACATTTTAATCAGCAGGCTTTTCCAACCCTGATGAAAAAAGTAATTAACATGCTTAATCCGGCGCTTTTGGGGTAGGGATGGTAAATACAGTAATGTCATAGGAGTAGTTTACTATAAACTCTGATTTGATGGGTTCTAAACCGCGTCCTTTCTTAAAATTATAAGTTTTATTTTATTAGGACTGACGTTCCAAGAAATAACGAATCGGTTTAAAAGAACGACGGTGGTGGGGTGAAACCCCGTATTTATCAAGTGCTTTTTGATGTTCGGCGGTTCCATATCCAACATTTTTGTGCCATTGGTAAATTGGAAAATCAGTGGATAATTCCTTCATCAAGCAGTCACGTCGTACCTTGGCCACGATCGAAGCTGCCGCTATACTATAACTTAAACTATCCCCTTTAATTATGGGGTAGGCTGGAATCCCTGTATTAAACACTTGATTGCCATCAATGATCAGATTCTGTGGCTGCTGCGAAATATCTGCAACCGCGCGCTGCATGGCAAGCATTGTGGCGCGCAGAATATTAAACTTGTCTATCTCTGCAACGGTTGCTAAGCCAATTCCTACCAATCCTTGTTCATGAATCATGGGATAAAGTATTTGGCGTTTTTTAGAAGATAGCTTTTTAGAATCATCTAATTCGTTAAGTAAAAAATCACTAACTTTTTTATCTGGAAATATAACGGCCGCTGCAACAACTGGCCCTGCCCATGGACCACGGCCTGCTTCATCAATTCCAGCAACAGAGCCAGACAGACTTGTTTCAATGGCAAAATTAGGCATTTCTAACGAACTTGTTTTTCAAAAAAGGTTACAATAAAGAAAGTTGTTGTTGCGGTTGTTCAAAAAGATCGGTACGCAATTTAAAAAACGTTTTATTAACGCCCAACCGCTGACATATAAGCCGAAAGCGCTGCTGAATTAGATGTGCATAATTTCCCTGTCCAATCATTCGCTGCGAATAAGCACTGTCGTTCAGCTTGCCGTCGCGGCTTTGACGAATCAAGGATAAAATTTTATTTTTTCTATTCGGATAATGTTTTTGTAACCATTCTTCAAATAATTCGCCAAGCTCATAAGGTAAGCGCAGCAAGTTATAACGTATGGTTGTTATACCTGTACCTGCCACCGTTTGAATAATTTCTTCCAGTTCGCAATCATTAAGGCCAGGTATTATTGGTGCAACCAAAACACCGATTGGAATTTTTTGTTCCACCAAGCTCAAAATAGCTTGCAACCTTTTTCTTGGCTGTGGTGCTCGCGGTTCAAGCATCCGCGCAAGCTGCGCATTAAGTGTACCTAAAGAAATAAAAACCTTCACCAGGTTTTGGGTTGCCAGTGCTTCTAACAAATCAACATCACGCAAGATAAGGGTTGATTTAGTAACAATCGTTACTGGATGGCGAAATCTAAGTAACACAGATAAAATCTGTCGGGTAATTTGTTGCGTGCGTTCTACGGGTTGATAAGGATCGGTATTTGACCCTAAAGCGATCGGTTGAACCTTATAGTTTTTGTTTGATAATTCTTGAGTTAACAGAGTGGCTGCAGAAGATTTAGCAAAAATTTTACTTTCAAAATCGATACCAGGCGATAGTCCCAACCAGGCATGACTTGGGCGTGCGTAGCAATATATGCAACCATGTTCACAACCGCGGTATGGATTAATTGATCGGTCAAAGGGTATATCAGGCGAATCATTATAAGTTATTACCGAACGGCTGCTGTCGTTGTACAGGGTGGTGGCAACACTAGGTGAAGCCAAGAAATCACTGTTACTTGTCCACGCATCTGGTTGTAATTCGTAAGATAAACTTTCGAATCGCCCGCTTTTATTACTTAGCGATCCGCGTCCCTTGATTACTTGCTGTGGTGATATTTGCTTGCTCATAAAAAGAACATACAAAGAACAAATTATTTGTCAAGCTTGATACTGATAAGGGCTTAGATGATCGGCGGGGAATTAATTTCTCCGACCATATTGTAAAAAAAGTCCGTCTTAAACCATTCTACTAAGCGTGCCATAAGTTTTGTATCAAATATGCCAGAGGGTGGTCTATCTTTTTTTTGTGCAAGCCATTCTGCTGCCCATGATAGTGTTCTCAGCCAAACTAGGCGTCGTGCTGGTTGAACAAAAAAGGTTATATCTTTTATAGATTGATGGGAATGTTCTTGAAAATATGTTTCATAAAACTTTGCCTCATCTTCAGGAGAAAGATTAATTTCCAAATAGGGATGCCATGATCTTGATGTAATAATGGTGGCATGTGCCAAGTCCAAAGCGGGGTGGCCAAGTGTTACCTTTTCTAAATCTAAGAACCAGGCTTTGTCATGTTGGTCTATCAAAAAGTTAGCAGGATGGCAATCATATAGCATAATAGTTCTTGGGCAGTTTTGATGCTGATACTGTTGAAAAAATTTTATGGCCCAATCCAATTCACATTTTAGATAATTTTGTATTGCTATAGGAATAAAAGGTTGTTGAAAATAAGGTTGCCGATGTTGAATCGTACTTATAATTTCCTGCCAAATTGATTTTGGTGCAGGAATCAGGCGGGATATTGTGTGGGTAGGTAGGCGATGTATCGATGCTAGGCAGCTTGCAATCCTTGGCCAGTCGTGATTTTTTTGCGGTAATCGACCTTCAATATACTGTATCAGTAAGCCACCAAATTGATATAGCGGATGTTCATAAACAGCTGCAATAAACTGAGGGGTATGGCAAGAGCTTTCCAACAATTTGTAACAAGCTTCTTGATATTCAATATATTGTTTATAGCTTGTAAAACCTGCTTTTAATGAGGTTGGTGTGCGTAAAATTAACTTCTGGTTTTTATGATAGGGGCTTTTAACGAGCCAGTGGCGATGCCCAATGCCCATCATGGGTAATTCGTTAAGAATTTCAAAAAATATCTGAGAATTTTTGTACACAAAAGCCCCTCAAATGGCCTTGCCAATAAAAATCTGTTCGTTGTAGCCCTACTTTCTGGGTGATATACGTTTGTGCTATTCTAAAATGGTAAATTTTTTCAGCAAGCCAATTATGTTGAGCGCCGTTCTGAACAAAAACACGCGTTAAGACAAAACAAACAGCAATATTTTTGATGTATAAATTGTCATCACCTAGTCCTGAAGGCCAGTTGATGTGCTGTAATTCGTGGGTCTTGGCTTTGGTATACTGGTGTTGTGCCCGATGCAAGTTCCTTTAACGAAGCCGATTCCTGGCCAAGCCTATTTCGATAAATCCACAAATTGGCCAAAACACGCTGAACATATAAACGGGTTTCCTTGTACGGAATGCGTTCAATAAAAAGCAACGGGTCATTACTGTAAGAAAAACGCTTTTTCCACAAGGGAACATGCGATGGGCCGGCATTATAAGCAATCATCGCTAGGATTAGGTCACCATTAACGTGTTCGTCGATCAACAGATTGGCCAAATAATCTTGCGCAATCGACAAATTTACTTCGGGTATTAATAAGTCATTTTTGTTATAGTGTCCGGACTTTTTATTACGTACGAAAGCAGCAGTGCTTGGCATTACCTGCATTAGCCCGCTAGCTCCTTTATGACTTGATGCTGACGGATTAAAGCTTGATTCTTGACGCATAACTGCATAAATCAGGGCGGGATCAATTTTAAACCCCCCCTTAGGGGTCCAATCAGGCACTGGGTATAGGCTAATCATAATATGGTTATCATCAGGCAGCAAATTTTGATTCCGTACGCCGGTTTGAAAGCTTAATCCTGAAAAGTCAATTTTCTGAGACAACCCAACCAGTGCTCTAATTGTAGCATGATTCGCTTGAGATCTTAAAATTAAGAGCTCTTCTTCGGCCAGGTCTAGCTGACCAATTTGCAACAACGCTAGTGCACGTTTTCCATGATTATAACTGCCAATCAAGTGTAAATCTTCAGATGTTACAACCGGCTCAGACCAATCAAAGGTTGGTTTAATTCCAAGAATTTGAATAGCTAATTGTCCATAAAATGTACGCGGGTACTCAGCCGCGCGTTGCATTGATGTGATATATTGTTGCGGATTGCCCATTTTCAAGTAACCGCGTCCAGCCCAAAAATAAGCTGCCGATGCAACCCAAGGGTTGTTTATATAGTTTTGGGCAACTTTTTCAAAAAGCCTGGTGGCGCTTGCAAAATTTCCCTTTATCCAAGCATCAAGCGCACTGTTCCATGTAGGAATATTGTTGGTCTGACCCATATCAGGATTGCCATCTTTAATAACCTGGTGTAAGGCTTTTACTGGGGGCGTGTTAACATGATTAGGCTTACGGCCTAAGGCGAGTTTATAAATCAGGCTTGCTTGCGGGTGATCATTGTATTTCTTTAACCAGTTAGCTAGTTCTTGGTAACTTGATTTATATTTTGGGTGTAAAAGACGATGCGCTTCAACATGACCAAGCAAAAGATTATTTATTAATTGCTGCTGTAATTGTTTAGAGCTTGCCCAGTCACCCTTGTCTTGGGCAGCAAAAATTTGCCGGTAAATTTTAATATCTTGGGCATCCAGGATATCAATAACTGGCAAATCCCCAAGCAAGCCCGACTGATTGGCTGCTGATTGAGCATGTAAGGGCAAAGCACTAGCAAGTATTAGGCAACAAGCTATAAAGCTTCTGATTGGTGCAAAAATCGCTACAATTGAAAGCTTGCCTACGCCAATCATTTTGTCAACAATCTCCCAAAGAAACGGATTGGATAAAATTATTTAATACAATTTTGTATTATTTTTTATCCTTTCTTGCCTTTCTTTGCAAGCGATTATCACGAATGCAGGCTTTATTCTAATTTTTATTCACGGGGAAAGGTAAAAATTTTTTCTTCAATTGCCAGTAAATCACGCCATACCTGGCGTTTTTGTCCTGGTTGTCTTAGCAAAAAAGCCGGATGGTATATTGCCATAGCAGGTATAGGGTTTTGCAAATACATGTTTTGATACGAAAACCACTGTCCGCGGATTTTCATAATACCGTCAGCCTTTTGAAGAACAGCTTTTGCAGCTATCCCACCCACTAAAATAAGTAATTTGGGATTAACCAGGGCAATTTGTTTTTCAACAAAAGGCATACAACTGGAAATCTCGGAAGTTGTGGGTGCTCGATTGCCTGGGGGACGCCAATAGATAACATTACTTATATAAACGTTTTCACGATCCAGGTTAATCCAGCGAATCATCGTATCAAGTAACTGTCCACTTAATCCAACAAAAGGTTTACCCATCCTGTCTTCATCTGCCCCTGGGGCTTCACCCACAAACATAATTTTAGACTTTGGGTTTCCGTCACTGAATACCAGGTTGGTTGCAGTATTTTTCAAAGGACAACCTTCAAAACGACTAACTAAATTGCGCAAATCATCAAGATTACGACAATTTTTTACCTGCTGATAGGTATTATTGGGATCAGGTATCTCTGTATTGCTGGCGGTAAAATTTTTTGTTGCAATGTTAGCATCAGATTGTGGCGTATCGACGATAGCGTTTTGTTGTTTAGAAGTTATTGCTGTTTTTTTCATTATTCCACCATTTAGGGCATCAACAAAATATTCAACACCGGCAACCTGCCAGTGTTCAAGCAGTCTTTCCCAAAGATTGGCGATATTTTTTCTTCCAGACATTGTAAAAGTATCAGATTAACCTAGTTCTAGAAATTGCATGTTGATAAACAAAATATTAATGGCTTGGGCTTGAAAGGCAAATAAAAAGATGCAGAATGTCTTTTATGAAAAAGCGTACTATCTTATCAATCAATTAACTGTTCAGACAAAAAAGCCATGACGCAAGAAGAATTAAACTATGATGTTGTTGTTGTCGGTGCCGGTCCTGCCGGTCTATCAGCGGCTATTCGATTAAAGCAATTAACCCAACAACGTGGTCAAGATATATCGGTTTGTGTTGTTGAAAAAGCTAGTGAAATCGGCGGCCACATTATATCAGGGGCTGTTCTTCAGCCAACTGCCTTAAACGAGTTAATCCCCGATTGGTTAAATGCGCCACCACCTCTTACAACACCTGTGCGCAAGGATATGTTTTATTGGTTGACCACAAAAAAATCGCTTCGTCTTCCAACCCCGGGGCCTATGAATAATCATGGAAACTATATTGTTAGTTTGTCACAATTATGTCGCTGGTTAGCCCAGAAAGCTGAAAGTTACGGTGTTGAGATTTATCCTGGCTTTGCTGCTGCAGATGTTATTTTTAATCATCAGGGTAAGGTGGGGGGTATTATAACTGGACCACAAGGTCTTGATAAGAATGGTCAGAAAACCAGCCTATACCAGCCTGGCGTAAGGATTAATGCCACATATACCTTATTCGCCGAGGGTTGTCGTGGTTCACTAAGCGAACAATTAATGAAAAAGTTTAATCTGCGCCAAAGATCTGATCCACAAACCTATGCCATAGGTCTTAAGGAATTATGGGAGATTCCAGAGGCATTGCATAAAAGTGGTCTTGTTGTCCATACCGTGGGTTGGCCGCTTGATCATGCGACATATGGTGGTTCTTTTGTTTATCACCTTGATAAAAAACTTATAGCATTGGGGCTGGTTGTTGGCCTTGATTACCGGAATCCGTACTTAAATCCATATCAAGAGTTACAACGGTTTAAAACACACCCATTAATTCGGCCTGTTTTAGAGCAAGGACGTCGCCTAGCATATGGTGCACGCGCCTTAAATGAAGGGGGATGGCAATCAATACCACAGCTGACTTTTGCAGGGGGAGCTATTATTGGGTGTGCAGCGGGTTTCTTAAATGTCCCCAAAATTAAAGGTACCCATACGGCCATGAAGTCGGGAATGCTTGCTGCGGAAGCAGTTGCTGATGCGTTGTTACGGTGCAAAAAATCGGCTTCAGCGCATGAATTTCCAATGTTAACCGAATATCCAAAAAAATTAAAAAAGTCTTGGGTCTTTAAGGAATTAAAAAGGGTACGTAATATTAGGCCAGCTTTCCGGCTTGGATTATTGGGTGGAATCGCTTATGCTGCCTTTGATCATTATCTACTACGTGGGCGCACTTTTTGGACATTTCGTAACCATCATGATCATGAACATATGTTTTTGGCTGCGCAAGCACCAAAAATTGTGTATCCCAAGCCAGATGGCCGGCTAACCTTCGATTTAATGTCATCGGTTTATTTATCAAACACCATGCACGAAGAAAATCAGCCCTGCCATTTAAAACTTAAAAACGCTGATGTTCCGGTGCAATATAACTTAGCCTTATATGATGCCCCGGAACAGAGGTATTGCCCAGCAGGTGTTTATGAAATCGTGACTGAAGATAGCAAGGCAAGATTGCGCATTAACGCGCAAAATTGTATTCATTGTAAGACATGTGATATTAAAGACCCTGGCCAAAACATCGTTTGGACAACACCACAGGGTGGCGGTGGGCCTGGATATTCCGAGATGTAGGGGGTATTCGTATTTCGTTGCTGTAAAAATCCATCAACGGCATTGACAGCAAGCCAACAATATTTTACAAGAACTGGTCTTTTATGATTATTTTGGAATAAAGGGATTTTATTATGCGCGTGTCGAACTCGTTAAAAGCGGCTAAAGGACGTCATAAAGATTGCCGTGTTGTGCGCCGTCGTGGCCGCACCTATGTTATCAACAAGACGGATCCACGGTATAAGGTTCGTCAAGGTTAGTTTGCTGTTTTAGTTGGCGGTTTTTGCAAGGGAAGGCACGGGACCTTCCCTTGTTGCTTTTCATCTTTGAAATAATTTGCTACCATCAACCAGTTTGCTAACCAATAACAGGAGCTTGTCTTGCTAAAAAGGGTCGTTTTCGGTTGTATCATGAGCTTTGCTGTTTTTACGGCACCACAAGCTGACCAGTATGACATCAGATTAACAGATCTTTTTGAACAATTGAAGACAACCACCGAGCCAGTTGCCGCCCGCACGGCAGAGAAGCTTATCTGGGATATATGGTATCAGGCGGCTACCCCACTTGCGGATAATTTGCTTATGGATGGTACACAAGCCATGGTGACGCACGATTATGCCACGGCCCTTAAGAAGTTTGACGAACTAATTAAGATTAATCCCGACTTTGCTGAAGCTTGGCACAAGCGTGGGACTTTAATGATGTTGATGCAACAATATTCTCAGGCAAAAAGCGACTTAGAAAAAACCCTGACCCTAGAACCACGTCATTTTTCAGCGTTAACCCGGTTGGGATACATCTATATATTTGAAGGTAATGAACAACAGGCCTTGGATTTTTTTCGCCAGGCTTTAGCAATCAATCCCTATTTAACGTCTGTCAGACAAACTATTGCAGATTTAGAAATGAAGCTAGAAGACCGACAACTTTAAATAGTTATTATTGTAATTATACCCAGCTTTGTTGTGCAACTCTTAGGAAATTGCCGCCCAAAATAGCCATAATGTCTGTTTCTGCGTAGCCTTTTTTTGCTAGAGCTTCGGCTATTGCCGGAAATGATTCGGGAGGGGCATAGGTCATACCCTTTCCATAACCCGCTTCAGGGGGCCACCATAAAGCTGGTTCAAAATTAGGTGGATTATCGTCGATCCCACGTATAAAGCTGAAATCAAGACCTATACCAACATGTTGTGCGCCAACACGTTGCACCAAATAATCGATGTGGGGTACCATGGTTTCGGCACTGGCGGGTTTGTCGCTTAGGAAAATGCCAATGCCATTAACACCGATCACACCACCTGTTTTTGCGCACAGATCAATCTGGTCATCACGAATATTGCGAGGATGAGGTTTAAGAGTGTAACAATTTGCGTGCGAAAATACCACGGGTTTTTTAGATATTTCCATAATTTCCATGCTGCTTCGATAGCCTGTGTGGGAACAGTCCATAATCATGCCAACCTTGTTTACAGCCGTAACCAGCTGTCGTCCATATGGTGTTAAATTAATATCATAACCATGACATCCACCTGCCGCTTCGTTATCACGGTTATAGGCAAAATGGATTTGGCGAACGCCAAGATCATAGTATAAAGAAAGCATATCCAAGTCTTTATCAAGCATAACCGAGCCTTCAAGGTCAAAAGTAATGCCAAGCCGGCCGGTTTTTTTAGCTAACGCCAAATCTTCAAACCGTTCAATCAGCATGTAGTGATTATGGTGTTCACGAATCCAGCCGCGAAAATATGCTAAAAACCTGATACAATCGGTCCAAGGATTAAAATCCATACCGACATTGATCGAAACATAATTAATGCCTGCTTTGTGATGTCTTTCCAGTGGTGAAAGATCAATGCCTGTTTTAAGCGGTAGGCAGCTGTGGGCATCCCAAACAAAGGCTTTTTCATATGTCCTAGAAAATTGTTGTTTTAAATTTGTCATTTTTTTTGATCCCCCAATCGTTGTGCAAGTGATGCGTATAAGAAACGGTCTATGTCACCGTTCAGCACACCCATTGTGTCGGTTGTCTCTTCTTGTGTTCTTAAATCTTTAATCATTTGATAAGGGTGCAGCACATAAGAACGGATTTGATGTCCCCATCCAATTTGGGTTTTTTGTGCCTGTTCGGCAGCAGCTTTTTCTTCGCGTTTTTGCAACTCTAGTTCGTAAAGTCGTGCCCGTAGCATATCCATAGCGGTTGCGCGATTTCGGTGTTGCGAACGGTCTGACTGACATTGAACAACAATATTGGTCGGCAAATGGGTAATGCGAATAGCACTATCTGTTTTATTAACATGCTGACCACCAGCTCCCGATGAACGGAATGTATCAACACGCAAATCTTTATCTAGAATTTCAATATCAATTGTATCATCAACAACCGGATAAACCCAAACAGAACAAAAACTTGTATGTCGGCGCGACTGACTATCAAAAGGAGAAATCCGCACCAGACGATGGACGCCACTTTCATGTTTAAGCCAGCCATATGCACGAAATCCCGATATACGCACAGTTGCTGATTTTAATCCTGCCTCTTCCCCGGGGCTTTCATCTAAAGTTTCTGTTTTATACCCATGCTGTTCAGCCCATCTTAGATACATGCGCAAAACTAATTCTGCCCAATCTTGTGCTTCAGTGCCACCCGCACCGCCATGAACTTCGACATAACAATCATTGCTGTCTGCTTCACCTGACAACAAGCTTTCTAACTTGCGTTTTTGCGCCAATCCTTGCAATTTTACAAGAGAATCTGTTGTTTCCGATAAAACCAAGATGTCATTTTCTTGTTTTGCTAATTCAAGTAGGGCAACCAAGTCTGTCAGTTGGTTTTGTAAAGTAAAATAACCATCCAGTGATTGTTGCAGCTTTGTCCGTTCCTTAAGGATTTTCTGGGCATTAGCAGGGTTATCCCATAAACCTGGTTCCTCGCTCAAACTATTTAATTCGTCAAGCCGACGCAATGAATGATCAGGGTCAAAGATACCTCCGCAGAACATTCAAGGCTTGCTGAATATCATGAATGACAACAGAAATTTCTGGTTGCATGGCTTTAAAGCTCTTATAACTTTTATATAAAATGCGTGGTTTTCTTTAGTAAAGACCATCATCTGAACTGTCAACCCCATCTGTGGTTACCGGATTATTGTTTAAGGGTAGGATATTTTGCTGATTATTATCAAGGATACGGGGTTGTCCATCAGGTGTTGGTTCGGTACCTGCTTTAAAAACCTCTAAAATAGCATCGGGGTTATTGCTATTGGTAAGTTTGCCAGTTTTGCTATCGATCCTTACGAATCGAATGCCAGGTGGAATGCGAAAAGGTATCGCGGGCTTGTCTTGCAGGGCTTGTTCCATAAAGTTTTTGAAGATTGGAGCTGCTAATGTTCCACCTTCTTCACGGCCACCAAGACTAGTGGGTTGGTCGTATCCAATATAAACACCAACAACTAAATCTGGTGAAAAGCCTATAAACCAAGCATCGTGATGGTCGTTTGTTGTACCGGTTTTACCAGCCAAGGGTTTACCAATTGATTTAATCACTACCCCTGTACCGTTTTGAACAACACCCTCTAATAAGGAAACCATTTGGTAGGCTGTTGTTTGGGGAATAAGTTGCGCCCTTTTATCTTCAATTAGGGGCATATCGCCTGGTGTGTCAGGTGTACAAGATATGCAGTTTCGCTGGTCATGACGATAAAGCGTGCGCCCAAATCGATCCTGCACTCGGTCAATCACAGAGGGAATAATTTGACGCCCACCGTTTACAATCATGGCATAAGCAGTTGTTAGTTTTAAAAGTGTTGTTTCACCAGCCCCAAGAGACATAGCAAGAACAGGAGATAATTGATCATTAATGCCAAACTTTTTAGCGTAATCTACAATCTTATCCATACCGATAGCCTGAGCTAGGCGAATGGTCATTAGGTTTCGCGATTTGACGATACCAAGACGCATCGTGCTGGGGCCATAATATTGCTGGCTATAGTTTTCAGGTCGCCACTTTGGTTGCCCGGGTCCTTGATCAATTAAAATAGGTGCATCTAACAAAATTGTGGCTGGGGTATAGCCGTTGTCTAAGGCCGCCATGTAAACAAATGGTTTAAAAGCTGATCCTGGTTGCCGTTGTGCTTGGGTTACACGGTTAAATTGGCTGTTGTTGAAATCCCATCCGCCTGTCATCGCCAGAACACGGCCAGTATGGGGATCAAGGGCAATGATGCCGCCACTTACCTGTGGAATCTGGCGAAGCCGAAAAAAAGGAAGGGTAGTGGTGGTGTTTGTATCTTCTTGCGGAACGATTTGTTCAACAATAATAACATCGCCGCGTTTCAATACATCGGCTGTTTTTTTAGGGGAAGGGGATAAAGAACCATTAGCCAGTACTAGACGCGCCCATTTCATTTCATCAAGCTGTATTTGACCCTTCTGGCCGTTTTTAAGACCAATAATCGCATGCTTTTCTTGTGTCTCCAGTACAACTGCTAATAGCCAGTCATGCAAATCAGAGCTTGTTGGAATTTTTTTTAGTTCTTTTATCCAATCTTGTTCCTGGTTAAAGACAATCGTTGTGATTGGTCCCCGATATCCGTGGCGTAAATCGTATTGGACTAAACCATTCCATAAAGCTTGATTGGCAATCTGTTGCAGGCGCCAATCCAGGGATGTTTTTATAGTAAGCCCTTGTTCGTAAAGTTCTTTCTCGCCAAATTGGCTGATAGCTGTTCTTCTGACTTCAGCCAAAAAATACGCCGCATCAATAAACTGTTCCTGCTGCTGTGGTCGCATAACCAAAGGTTCGCGCACTGCCTGTTCAGCCTCGCTGTGGGATATATAGCCGTTTTCCTCCATTTTTAAAATTACCCAATCACGGCGATCTTTAGCTGCACGTGCATGGCGAATAGGGTGGTAGTTTTCGGGACCTTTTGGTAAGGCAGCTAAATAAGCAGTCTCGGCAATTGTTAGTTCGTCTAAAGATTTGTTAAAGTAATTCAGTGCCGCTGCTGCAATCCCGTTACTGCGTAACCCAAAATAAATTTCGTTTAAGTATAGTTCAAGAATACGATCCTTAGAATAGGCCTGTTCGATACGGAAAGCCAAAATAATTTCTTTAATTTTGCGTTCCAGGGCAACTTCGCTAGTTAAAAAAAATATTTTAGCTACCTGCTGTGTTATTGTTGAAGCACCTATAGGACGGCGTTCATTACCTTGAACACTGTTAAGTAAATTGGTAAAAACTGCGCGCAGCATTCCAGGAAAATCAACGCCAGAGTGGTTGTAAAATGTTTTATCTTCTGCCGATAAAAATGCATACACTACCTGCTTGGGTATTGATGATATTGGCACAAAAACCCGTTTTTCTTTTGCATACTCGGCCAAAAGGACGCCGTTTCCAGCATAAACGCGACTGGTAACCGCGGGATAGTATTCCTGCAATTCTTGATAATTTGGTATGTCTTTTACATAAAGCTGATACAAAGTAAGGCTGCCAAGGCCAATACCGCTAATTGATAACATAATAATATAAGCAAAGACGGTCCATATTTTGTGTGTCATAATTACCTTCATGCGACTCAGTTAAAGCGCAACATCTTAGTTGCCTAATAATGATTGATATAACCACTGGTGATATTGATAAATAGCCTGATAAATGGCTTTAGCAAGTTTATCTTGGTGTTCGGCTGTATTTAATAGGTTCTCCTCGCGTGCATTTGATAGGTAGCCACCTTCAATCAATACCGATGGAACATCAACTGCCCGCAATACTAAAAAACCTGCCGAACGATGACTGTTTCTAAGTAAAATAATTTTTTTGCCCAATTCCTTAAGCAAGAAATTAGCAAAAAGAACGGATCTTGTATTTGTTTCATGCTGCAAAAGATCAATCAAAATAGCATTAATTTCTGGGTTTTGTTCTGACCATGTTATCCCACCTATGATGTCTGATTTATTTTCTTTATTAGCCAGAACCTGAGCTTCGGCGTCGGATGCTTTGTCGGAAAGGGTATAAACAGAAACGCCAGCTAGCGAAGAATCACTATGCGAATCGGCATGAAACGAAATAAAAAGATCAGCTTTGACTGACCTAGCAAAATTTACCCGCTCGCCCAATGATAAAAAACGGTCATCTTCCCTGGTCAGATAAATTTGATATTTACTATCATTCTCTAACAGTTTCTTTAATCTTTTGACCAAATCAAGTGTTATTTTTTTCTCTTCAGTCCCTTTAACGCCAATCGCTCCAGAATCAATACCCCCATGGCCTGCATCTAAAACAATAACCATTTTGGTTGCAGGTTCAATCTGTTGGTAGCTTTGTTGTGGTTTAAAAGGCGGCAAACCTATTTGATCAAACCATGGTTTTGCGTTTAAACTTGTCCAGTGTTTAAAGCCAACCAAACTTGGTTTGTTTGTGGAAGAAATGGTTAGTCCTGTTGTTATGATCTGCTGAAATTGACTGTCCGAGATTGATGATACATCAAGAACCAATCGGGCAGGGTTATTGCTGCTGGGTGGAATAAATTCTGATCCGGTTATCCATGCGGGGGTGTTTAAATTTATAACAGCATACAATCCGTTGTTATCCCGGTAATATGATATTTGCTGTAGAAAATTTTGCTTAATTATTTTGTCTTGAAGTGTGGTCGTTGTTCTCTCAAGGCCAATCATCAGCCTACTGGGATTGTTAAGTGCAAATATAACAAAAGGGGTTGAAGATGATAATTCGATTACCAAGCGGATTTTATCTGGTTGCTGACCAATTTTTATGTCTTTTAGCTCAATCATATTCTGCGCAACAACCTGGCCGGTACATAAGCAGCAACCTAAAAGAATCAGTAAGCGTTTCGCTAACATATAAAAAAACATCTAAAAACCTATATTATTTGCCAACCTCGAATCTTAACACTATCCAGTCTAAAAGCTAATCAAAATGTACATAACATCAAAATCCCGGTTGTTATAAATATTTTCTATGGTACTAAACCGGAATAAATATTTCCTAAAATTTATGTATCTCCTAGATTTCTTTGGATTTCTAAATAACTTTTTTGCGTTTTGCAATAAATCCAACTTGCCTTCTTGATATTTTATCGGTATCGCTTGTATATAACAATTGTCATCATACATGATTGACGAAGAATAAATAACTGTTTTTACTATTGGCTATTGCTATTGAACCTTATGGATTTAAAAATTTTCCTTACTAACCTGATTGCGACCCCGGTCATTTTCTTGCACATAAATGTGGCAAAAAAAAGGCAACAGATGGTGTCGCCTTTGCGGTATTGCATATCTGCAGGTTATCGGAATTTTTATGGTGAAAGCCATTTTATTACAAATTTAATGACGAAATTGTTTAATATAAACTTTATAAAGCAATCACTGCCTAGAAACTGGTATGATACAGTTGATTATAGGCGTAATCGCCTTGTTGGTGTTGGTTGCGATCAAGGAAAAAAATTACATGTCCAAAAAAATGTTAATCGATGCATCGCATCCCGAAGAAACACGCGTTGTTGTTCTTGAAGGCAAGAAATTAGAAGATTTTGACGTTGAAACAACTCATAAAAAATTAATCAAGGGCAATATATATTTAGCTAAGGTTATCAGAATAGAGCCATCGTTGCAGGCTGCCTTTGTTGAATATGGTGGCAACAAGCATGGTTTTTTGCCTTTTAGCGAAATTCATCCCGATTATTATCGGATACCTGTTGAAGATCGTCTAGCCTTACAAAGAGAATTAGAGGCTGACAGGCTTCCAGAAAGCAGCGAACATGTCGACGTTGATTTATCTTTATCACCGCAGGTGCAGCAAGATAGCCAAACGGTTTTAAATTTAACCGATCAACAGCCAGAAACAGAAGGTAACGCAATTAATCTGCAACAATCTGAAGGATCAGAACAGTCCTATGTTGCACCCCATGCAGAAGGTAGTGATCGTCTTTTGGAGCAAGCCACCCTGGATGCAGCAAGCCCTAAGGCAGTACAGCAAATACAGGAAAGTTCAGATGTTCCAATGGGTGATGTGTTGTCCATGGATCAGAAAGAAAATACATCTGATCCGGCTACAGCAGCGGTATTATTGCAAGAAACGGACGATAAGGGTGTTCTGGTAGCCGATAACTTAGTTGTCGACAGCAGTTCTCAAGAAGCATCAGATGTTGAAATTATCGGTGGTGTAGAAGAAATTGAGGCA
This sequence comes from uncultured Rhodospirillaceae bacterium, assembly GCA_964414755.1. Lineage (GTDB taxonomy): Bacteria > Pseudomonadota > Alphaproteobacteria > JAEUKQ01 > JAEUKQ01 > JAEUKQ01. Next base: position 88,778 of record CAYPXH010000001.1, read on the forward strand.
AATCGCAGGATTATTTATCAACGATTGTTACGCCGCTATAAAATTCAGGAAGTCATCAAACGCCGTCAGGTTATGTTGGTGCAGGTTACTAAGGAAGAGAAAGCGAACAAAGGTGCTGCCATAACCACCTATATATCGTTGGCGGGGCGATATTGTGTATTAATGCCTAATGCCGGCCGCAGTGGCGGTGGGGTCAGCCGCAAAATAACCTCAGCTGCTGACCGTAAGAGATTAAAATCAATTATTGATGAACTGGAAATGCCAAAGGGGATGGCAATTATTATCAGAACAGCGGGTAGTGAGCGTTCAAAATCAGAAATTAGGCGTGATTGCGAATATTTGACGCGTCTTTGGGAAGAGATTCGTGAACTTACCATCCATTCATCTGCCCCTGCATTAGTTTATGAAGAAGCAAATCTTATTAAAAGAGCCGTGCGTGACCTTTATTCCAAAGAAATAGAGGAAGTGATTGTTTCAGGCGAGGAAGCCTATAAAACAGCTAAATCTTTTATGCGCGTCATGGTTCCAAGCCATGCCAGACGCGTTCAAATTCACCGTGATGATAAAATACCCTTGTTTCAACAATATGATGTTGAAACCCAGTTGCTGGCACTTCTAACCCCTAGGGTTCAGTTGCGCTCTGGAGGGTATATAGTGATTAATCATACAGAGGCTTTAGTTGCTATTGATGTCAATTCGGGCCGTGCTACCCGTGAACGCCACATTGAAGAAACAGCTTTAAAAACAAACCTTGAAGCTGCTGATGAAATTGCGCGTCAGATTCGACTGCGCGATCTTTCCGGATTGATAGTTATTGATTTTATCGATATGGAAACCACATCGCATAATCAAGCGGTAGAAAAAAGGTTAAAAGAGGCGATGCGTGCCGATCGTGCACGCATTCAAATTGGTCGAATTAGTTCTTTCGGATTGTTAGAGCTATCACGTCAACGCATGCGTCCAAGCCTGCTTGAAACTAATTCAGAGATATGTCACTATTGTGGTGGAACTGGCCACCTGCGCTCGACCGAGGCAGTGTGCCTCGATATTTTGCGTCAAATTGAGTCAGATGGTCTAAAGAAGCCAGGTTTTGAAATAGAAGTTACAGTAGCCCCAGAGGTTGCCACCTATGTCTTGAACAATAAAAGACACATGTTAGCGGATATTGAAAAACGGCACCAGCTGGTGGTTACCTGGGCTATTAACGAAAAATCATCCCCGATAGGGTTTAGTATTGCTTATACGCGGCAGATAACACCCGAACATCGGGTTGCTAGGGTTGCCGAATCAGCTAACAAGCAACAAGATGGCATGATAGAAGAAAGCAACGGTAATGAACATATAGATCAAGAAGCAATTGGTAATGATGGTTTAGATGTTGGTGATTCTTCAAATCAAGAAAAACCAGCCTTCATCAGTAAGGCGAAGCCAAAACTCGATGTGCAAGAAATGAAACAAAACCAACCCGACGGTGTTTTACATAATGACCCAGAAGTAATTGCCGATGAGGTTACTGGTGATTCTAAGAGACAACAACGTCATCCAAAAGGCCGACGTCATCGGGATCAGCGTAATCGTGACGAACGGTACCAGGGTTCGGGTCGCGGTGGGCGCCATCGGCGTGACCGACGTAGGAATAGTCAAGAATCGAAACGGCCATTAGGGGGAGGTACAACAGATACTGCTGTATCTGAGAATGTATTGGTGAATCCTGTAGATAGTATTCACAATACCGAACCCAAAAAACCCCACGTTAACCAAGAGCGCGGGGAAGTATTAAAGGTTTTGTATTCACCGGATATTTCTCATAACCAAATATCACCTACGCAGCAAAGTGAGGCATCTAGCCAGCGCCATCACGGTGATGTTTTGCCGGTGACCGACCGTACCGATCAGCCTAGGCAAGAGTTTTCTGTCCAGGAAAACGCGTCAAATATTATTTCTACTGATAAAACAGCTGAAAAGCCGCGCAAAGGTTGGTGGCGGCGGTTAATTAGTTAGATTAGGGCAATGAAAAGTTGATGAAGGGGATTATATGATAGAAGCTGAAAAAATTGCACCGGTTTTTCTAAAAGATCCCGATAAAGCCTGTGAGCAGATTATTAAAATCTATGAAACGCAGACAGATTTTTTACGTCGGTCGTTCAAGAAATTCTCGACATCCGGGCTTACGGAACGCCACCGCGCCTATTACCCATATGTGCGGCTACAGAACAAGCATTTTGCACAACACGATACCCGTCTAAGTTATGGTTTTATTTATAATCCTGGTACCTATTATACAACCCTAACACGCCCTAAACTTTTCCGGCGGTATTTACACGAACAATTTTCGCTGTTGTTACGTAACCATCATATTCCTCTAGAAGTTGGATTGAGTACAACGCCCATACCAATACACTTTGCGTTTGAAGAAGGTATTCATTTAGAGGGTGGATTAGGTTCAGAAAGCCTTCAGTTGCTTCGCGAGATATTTGATGTTCCGGATCTAGCAGTTGTCAATGACAGTATTGCTAATGGAACTTATCCAACAAATGATGAGGATAATAGGCCATTATCTTTATTTACAGCACCGCGGGTTGATTATTCCTTATTTCGTCTTAAGCATTATACGGCAACATCATGCGATCATTTCCAAAATTTTGTACTTTTTACCAATTATCAGTTTTATGTTGATGAGTTTGTTAAATATGGTCGAGATTTGGTAAAAACTGGCAAAAGCCGATACACAGCTTTTGTTGAACCAGGAGATATGATAACTTCACTATCACAATCGGCTGAAAGAAATACTCAAAAAGCACTCAGCCGGTTACCACAGATGCCAGCATATCACTTGGTTGCACCTCAAGATCACGGTGTTACACTTATCAACATTGGTGTTGGTCCATCTAACGCTAAAACCATCACAGACCATGTTGCTGTTTTAAGACCTCATGCATGGATTATGTTGGGGCATTGTGCCGGGTTGCGCAACAGTCAGCGTTTGGGCGATTATGTTTTGGCACATGGCTATGTCAGAATGGATCACGTGTTAGATGCTGATTTACCTACATGGGTGCCGTTGCCTCCGCTTGCCGAAATTCAGGTTGCTTTGCAGCAGGCAGTAGGGGCTATTACCGGGTTACAAGGATATGACCTAAAGAAAATCATGCGTACAGGAACTGTAGCTACTGTTGCGGATCGTAATTGGGAAATTCGCCCGCAATCTGAACAAATTCAGCAATTTAGTCAAAGTCGTGCAATTGCCCTGGATATGGAAAGCGCGACAATTGCAGCAAATGGCTTTCGTTTTCGTGTTCCTTATGGCACATTGCTATGTGTTTCCGATAAACCATTGCACGGTGAAATGAAGCTGCCAGGAATGGCAAGTGCTTTTTATAACCAACAAGTATCGCAGCACCTAAAAATTGGGATTCACACCATGGAATTACTTGCTAATCTTGGGTTAGAAAGTTTACATAGCCGCAAGCTACGCAGTTTTTCAGAAACAGCTTTTCAGTAAATAAAAATTTTGACATTAGGCAAAGATAATGGCACAGCCAACCAACGACACCAAAAGTGGTAACGCTTTATTTACCAAGGCAGAATGGAAAATCATTTTGCTGATGGCCGCTGTTCAATTCGTTAATATTCTTGATTTTATGATGGTGATGCCATTAGGTGAGGATATTGCCCGTGCTATGTTGTTTTCACCAAGCCATATTGGATATTTAGGGGGTAGTTATACAGCTGCCGCTTGTGTTGCCGGGTTAGTCGGGGGAATGTTTTTAGATCGCTTTGACCGTCGTCAGGCTTTAGCCGTTGCTTTGTTTGGGTTGGTAGCAACAACTGCGCTTGGCGGATTGTCACAAAATTTCGAACAACTGATTATAACTCGTGTTCTTGCAGGTTTTTGTGGTGGGCCGGCCACAGCGCTTGCAATCTCTTGTGTTGCAGATAATATCCACCCCTCGCGGCGGGGACGTGCATTAGGTATCGTGATGGGATCATTTTCAATGGCCTCTATTTTTGGTGTTCCTCTTGGTTTGGAACTTGCTTTAATAGGAGGGTGGCGTATTCCATTTTTCGTCGTTGCTGGTCTTGGGCTGCTTATTGTTGGTGGTGTTATTACCTTGTTACCAGCACAACGTGTCCACCTGGTGCGTGAAGGTGTTGCGCATCTTAAAAGTAGTAATCCTTTTTTGAATATGATTAATGTTCTGCGGTATCCTGGGGCTATTGGTGGTCTAAGCATCGCGTTATTTACCATGCTATCTATGTTTATGATTGTTCCAAATATCGCAACATATGTTCAGCATAATCTAGGATTTCCAAGAAATCAGATGAGTTTGTTGTACCTGATTGGTGGTGGGCTGAGTTTTTTTTCGGTAATTATTGCTGGGCGTTTTGTGGATCGATTCGGTTCAACACCGGTTACCACTGTAACAACGTTGTGTATGGCTGCTGTAATATATCTTTGTTTTATTAACCCAAATTTTATTGCTCTACCTGTGTTAGCTTTATTCCCCATGTTTATGCTTTTTAGCTCGGCACGGATGGTGGGTAACGGTACAATTTTATCTAAGATAACCGCGCCCCGTGATCGGGCAAGCTATATGTCGATTGTTTCAGCCGTGCAGCATCTTGCAGGTGCTTGTGGTGCTTTCTTCTCTTCAATGTTGTTAAAAAATGATGAGCAGGGGGCATTTATCCATATGGATATTATTGCCATGGTCTCTATTGTTTTAAGTTTATTATTACCGGCCATCATGCTGATGGTAGAAAGAAAGATAAGGCTTTATAGTAAACCTGCTTCTGAGAATAAGTAGTAATAGCCTTACTTAGCCCATAGGCTTAACTTATAGGATTGCGCGCGCGGTAATCGATCAGAAGCTGCCTGCGTAGCTGAATTTCGTTTTTCTCTAGAAAAGTTGTTGGTGAATATCCCCAAACAGATCCTGGCCAAGCTGGATCAAGGGAAGGATTGGCGTACCTTCCAATAATATGGATATGCAATTGTGGGACAATATTGCCCAAAGCAGCAATGTTTATTTTATCGGGATTAAAGATATATTTAATTGCCTTACTACACCATGTAATTTCATCCATTAATTGGCGTTGGTCACGCACAGATAATTCATAAATTTCCCTAAGATCTGCCTTATTAGGTATTAACATCAACCAGGGCCATTCTTTTTCGTGTTTTAACCGAAAATGGCACAAGCCGTTATCCCACAGCCAAGTGCTGTTTTGTAGTAAACGCTGATCGATAGATATATCCAAATTATTTCCCAAATTATGATTGTTCAAATGTTTACATTGTTGATTTTTATCACATCAGACTTTCCCTTGCAAAAGTGGTATGGAACAGTCATGATGTAACGTAAATATTGTGGGTAAGTTTGTTTTAAAAGGCAAGATCTTATGACTGAATTTCGTGATATATTGACAAAACTTGGATTTACCGAACAGGAATTATTAAAAGGCGATCTTCAGGTTCGTTCACCACTTGATGGGCGGGAGATTGCAAAGGTTGTAACCCATACCGCTACACAGACGGCAAGTGTTATTAAAAGCGCCTATGCAGCTTCTCAGGAATGGAAAAAAATTCCTGCCCCTAAGCGGGGTGAACTAGTTCGTCTTTTTGGCCAGGAATTACGTCAACATAAAGATACATTAGGTCAGCTTATAACAATAGAATGTGGTAAGATTCTAGAGGAGGGGCGTGGCGAAGTTCAAGAAATGATCGATATCTGTGATTTTGCGGTTGGGTTATCGCGACAACTTTATGGGTTGACAATTGCTTCAGAAAGACCGGGTCACCGGATGATGGAAACATGGCATCCGTTAGGTGTTATTGGTGTTATCAGTGCCTTTAATTTTCCGGCGGCTGTTTGGGCATGGAATTTTGCTTTGGCAATTGTTTGTGGCAATAGTGTTGTGTGGAAGCCTTCTGAAAAAACCCCACTCACAGCCTTAGCTTGCCAAAAACTATGGGAGCAGGCGGTGTTAAGATTTTCCCAGAAGATACCTGTTATATCATATGTGATATTGGGTGATGCAAAGATTGGCGAGATATTAGTCGATCACCCTCAAGTTGCCCTTATTAGCGCAACAGGAAGTACCAGAATGGGTAAAGCTATAGCCCCAAAGGTTGCCGGCCGTTTTGGTAAATTATTGTTAGAACTTGGTGGAAATAATGCCATGATTCTAACGAGTTCGGCTGATATTGACCTTGCCATGCGGGCTATTTTGTTTAGTGCGGTTGGGACAACCGGGCAGAGATGTACAACATTACGCCGACTAATTGTTGAGCAGAGCATAATGTCTACAACCATAAACCAACTGGCAAAACTGTATCAACAGGTTACCATTGGTCATCCACTGAACAGCAAAGTTTTGATTGGGCCATTGATCGATCAGGCAGCGTTTTTAAATATGCAAAAATCTATTGAAGTAGCCAAAAAGGAAGGTGGGCGTGTAATTGGTGGCGAACGGCTATTTGAAAAGGAATACCCTAATGCCTACTATGTACGGCCAGCTTTGATTGAGATGCCACGTCAAACCGAAATCGTGCGTCATGAAACCTTCGCACCTATTCTTTATGTTATGCCCTATCATTCATTTGAAGAGGCGATTGCCATCCATAACGATGTGCCGCAAGGGTTATCATCTTGCATTTTTACAAATGATTTACGTCAGGCCGAAATGTTTTTATCAGCTGTTGGCAGTGATTGTGGGATTGCCAACGTTAATATCGGGCCAAGTGGTGCAGAAATTGGCGGTGCATTCGGTGGTGAAAAGGAAACCGGGGGTGGGCGCGAGTCAGGGTCGGATAGCTGGCGCAATTATATGCGTCGCGCAACTAATACTATTAATTATTCGCGTGAATTGCCATTAGCACAAGGTATCCAGTTTAACTTACCAGGTAAGAATTGACGATGTTATTTGACGTATGGGATAAAATAGGACAAAATCAGCATTTTTAATGAGGTGACACAACATGCAAAGCAACCAACAGCAATACTGGTTTAGGGTGAAGAAATATGGCTATGGGGCTTATCCTGTAAGCATTCAGGGCTGGTTGTGTTTATTAATGTTTCTGGGCATATATTTTGCTGATATTTTTTGGATCGTCAGCCAAGATTCGATAACAATTACCAAAATATTGGTAGCAATTGCTGTATTTTTATTGGCTTTAGCTGGCCTTGTCTGGATTGCACGTAAAAAATCGGATAAGCCATGGCGCTGGCGCTCATCAACATCAGAGTAGTGATGTTTTAGCCATCTAATCTAACCTTTTATTTTGATGGCCTTGCCACCAGATATTTCATAGACTTGGTGTGCCTTTTCTTTCCAAAGGGATTGATGGGAAATAGCGATAACCGTAACAGATGGTAATAGCCCTGCAATTCTTTGGTATATATCTAGCTCGGTTTGTGGATCGAGTGCACTGGTTGCTTCATCTAAAATTAACAAGCGCGGTTTATGAATCAAAGCTCGGGCAATAGCCATGCGTTGACGTTGTCCGCCGGATAATAAACCGCCACGTTCCCCAACAATTGTATTAAGACCATCAGGCAATGATCGAACAAAATCGTCAAGGCCGGCTATTATTAACGCATCCTCGGCATCTTTGGTGCCTAATTTAGGGTCTGACAAAGTTAAATTTCTTAAAATAGTATCATTAATCAAGATAACTTCTTGTGGTACATAGCCTACCATAGAACGCCAATGTTCAATATCTACATTCTCTAACTTTATGCCATCAATCAAAATATTGCCTTGCTGATTTTTATAAAAGCCTAATAAAAGATCAATAACTGTTGTTTTTCCAGAACCGGATCCACCAACAATAGTTGTAACCTGACCAGCCTGAATACGAAGATTAATATCTTGTAGAATTTTGCGTTTTTCATGATAATCAAAACTAACTTGGTCAAATACAATGCCTGAAAGTAAGGTTGGCTTTTCTTGCCCTAGCCAATTTTCTTTTTCATTTTTCAGGTTTTTTATAAGGTTCTTAACCTGTATATAGGCTGATTCACAACCCGAAAAAACACTTAAGAACTGTTGTGCCCTGTTAAAAGCAGTAATAACTGACTGCATCATTAACACCATAATAACGGTTTCCGATAAAGACTGCTCCCATACCACAAGAGATATGTACAGAAAAGCCGCTAGAAAAGATGAAGATATTGGTTCTTGGAGGGCGCGTCTAATTTCTTTGAAAAGGATAATCTTACGTAATCCCTTATCCAACTTTTTTATGGATTTCATAAAGAGATTACTAAAATGCTTTAGCTTTTCCATTGCTCGGATAGGTTTTATATTAAGGAGAAAATCCGAGATTTGCTGGGTCATTTTAATGTTGGTACTTTTATGTTTAAAGCTTGCTTTTCGTGTAATTCTAACAAGAAAGTTCAGCAGTAATGAAATGGCCATACCAACGACACAAGCAAATATTGCAACTTTCCAAGAAATAAAAGCCACAACACTGAAATAAATTGTACCCTGTAAAAAAGCACCTAGAAACAGCATCGCAAGATTATACGCTTCACTAGCTTGATCAACTTCACGGTTTATGGTTGCAACAATGGTACTTAGTGGCTGGGCGGTAAAATATCTCCAATTGGTTTTTTGCAATAAAGATGAAATTTCCAGCCGATTATTGTAGGCAATATTAGCAACATAACGACCTGTATAAACAGCACTGCTTAATAGCAGAAGAGACTTAAATACAATACTGAAAACAAAAAACACAAGAAGATTAGTAATGGTGAACGATATACCTAAACTATTGAAAAGACCATGAAGCAAAAGCTCAATTTCTGATGGGGTCTGTCCGGGGCTTGATACACCATTTAGGGCCGGCAGAAGGCTAAGCAGCCCAAAACTGCCAATAGAGTTGGCAATAAAAAGCAGAAAAATAATAAAAACTGTTGATAAGCTACCGTTACGCCAAACAACCTTAAGGGCACTAACGATCAAGCCGTTTTTTGGTACAATAATCTTATTGGGCGGGCGTTTTTTTTTGTGCACAGTCAAACCAGTTTTTTATCGCTAACGCCTATTATAAAATAAAAACCTACAACCTCAAGAAATTTGTATCTAATTTAAATATAAATTTTTTGATAATATAATGATTATTTTAATATGAATTTTATAGATTTTATGCGAAATTAATTTCAGATAAATTGTACAAAAATTAATCAGATTTGTGGCTTGTTAAGTTTAAAATGAAGGCAGGATTAGTTAATTCTTTTTAAGGATCTTTGATGATTTACACCTTGCCATTTCCTAATATTGACCCTGTTCTGCTTGAATTGGGCCCACTGGTGATTCGTTGGTATTCCCTGGCGTATATTATTGGAATTATTGCAGGTTGGCGCTATGGCCTGGCTTTGGTTGGCTTGAAGCCCAGTTTTGTTACAGCGCCACAGTTTGAAAATATTGTTCTGTGGGTAACTATGGGTATCATTCTTGGTGGTAGGTTGGGATATGTATTATTTTATAATTTTGATTATTTTTATGAAAACCCAGGTGATATTTTAAAACTTTGGCATGGCGGTATGTCATTTCATGGTGGATTATTGGGGGTTATTGCTGTCGTCATTATATATGCAAGGTTACATCATATCAGGATGTTGCCGCTTTTTGATATTTTAGCTTGTGCAGCACCAATTGGTATTTTTCTGGGGCGGTTGGCTAACTTTGTAAATGGCGAGTTGTATGGACGTGTAACCAATGTACCTTGGGCGATGATTTTCCCAGGATCTGATGGAAATCCTAGACATCCAAGCCAGCTCTATGAGGCGTTTCTTGAGGGGATCGTCCTTTTTGTTGTATTGGCAGTTCTGGTACGGCGTCCATCGTGGCGTGTACGAGCAGGATTGCTTGCAGGTGTATTTATTTTGGGTTATAGTCTTGCCCGTTTCTTTGTTGAGTTTTTTCGTGAACCTGATAGCCAACTAGGGTATATTATTGATTTTTTTACCATGGGCCAATTGCTTTGTATCCCCATGATGTTGGTGGGCATAACGACGATAATAGTAGCTCTGAAGCGACCACTCCCGGCAAATGGATAAGCTTTCACATAAAATCAAAAGCAATATTAGAAAGGAAGGCCCCATAACATTGGCGACCTTCATGCAAATTTGCCTTTTTGACGAGCAATATGGTTACTATCGTCACCAGTTGGCCGTGGGTAAAAACGAAGATTTTATAACAGCGCCTGAAATAAGCCAAATTTTTAATGAAATTATTGCTTTTTGGCTTATCGATTCTTGGCACAAATTAGGTGAACCAAAGATATTAAATTTACTTGAACTTGGGGCAGGTCGGGGTACATTATTATATCATATATGGCGTGTCTCCAATTTAAGACCGTCTTTTCAACAGGCCTTGCGCATACACATTGTTGAAAAAAACCAGTCATTACAAATTCTGCAGCAAGATACCTTAAAAGAACTTCCCGTATTTTGGCATAACCAATTACCCGATTTTCGGGATCAGGTCCTGTTGATTGTTGGAAATGAATTTTTTGATGTATTTCCTATTCATCAATATCAAAAAACAGCTAGAGGCTGGTTCGAGAGGGCTGTTTCAATTGATGAAAGCGGAAATTTATGTTGGGTTTTGCAGCCTGCTGGATTACCTACAATGATCTTAAGCAATTTGTCATACCCAGACGAAACAATAGTTGAGTACTCGCCTTCAGGCCATAGTTATGTGGTGGCATTAAGTTCTTTGATGCGTAAAAATCAATCAGCCGCTTTAATTATCGATTATGGTCGTTGGGGGATGGTGGGGCCAAGTTTACATGCACTAAAACAGCACAAATCTGTTGATCCCCTAATGTTTCCAGGGTTGTGTGATATGACGGCCCTGGTTGATTTTAGTATGATTGACCAGGTAGCAAAATCCCACCAACTGGTATCATGGGGGCCAATTCCGCAGCCAGAATGGCTTATTAATATGGGTTTTAATCAACGTATGTCTATGTTGCTTGCTACTGCTAATGCTGCTCAACGAGATACGTTGCTTAGGGCTGCAGATTGGTTGCTATCACCGCATAAAATGGGTAAAAATTTTCAGGCTATGGCCATCAGTTCTGAGGCAGATTTTTTCCCAGCCGGATTTGTAGGTGGAGCACCACAGTCATGATTCATTCAGAAAGCCTGAATCTTCCGTTTATTAAGCATGCTTTTTTCACAAGGCAAGGTGGCATTAGCGAAGGACTTTACGCCTCCTTGAACTGCCGTCTTTCTTCAAAAGATCAACCAAGTGCTGTTCAAGAGAATAGAGCGCGTGCAATGGAGAATATATCATTGTCTAGAGATTCACTGATAACTCTAGCACAAATACATAGCGCTGATGTTGTGGTTGTTGACCGCACAAACTTGAACACACCATTAATACGTGCGGATGCAATGGTAACTAAGACAATCGGTCTTTGTTTAGGAATATTAACGGCAGATTGTATGCCCATTCTCATGGTAGATATTAGAAACAAGGTTATCGCAGCAATTCATGCAGGTTGGCGGGGGGCATCGCAGGGAATAATCCAAAAAACGCTAAGTACCATGAATAATCTGGGCTGTGATAATTCTGAAATACGCGCTGTTATCGGACCTTGTATTCAACAGAAAAGTTACCAAGTCGGTCCAGAGTTTCCTGGTAATTTTTCTTCTAAGGAAATTAATAGCGATCGGTTCTTCAAAAAATCAAAAAAGACCGGTTATTTTCAGTTTAACTTGCCTGAGTATGCAAAAAGCTGTTTTCAAGCAAACGGTGTTTCCAATGTATCTATTGTTGATCACGACACCTGCTCCGAAGAACACAGCTTTTTCAGCTACCGTCGTTCTTGGCTACGTTCCGAGGAAGATTATGGGTGTCAATTATCGGCGATTAGTTTGGTTGGTTAGCATAGCATCTAACTTTTTAATGCGGCCATCACTTCATCAACATGACCAGGAACCTTAACCTTATTCCAGATTTTTTTAATTATCCCTTTTTCATCAATTAAAAAAGTCGTACGCTCAATACCCATATATTTTTTACCATACATTGATTTTTCTACAATAACACCATACTGTTCGCATACCTTTCCATCGGTATCAGCTAGAAGTGGAAAATTCAGATTGTACTTATTTTTAAATTTGTTGTGACTTGTAATATCATCTTTTGAAACACCAAAAACCCAACTTTTTGCATTCTGAAAATTGGCTATCCTATCACGGAAATCGCAAGCTTCCTGTGTACATCCTGGAGTATCATCCTTTGGGTAGAAATACAGAACAACTTTTTTACCGCGTAGTTTGGATAAAACAACCTGTTCATTAAGATCACTCAACAGGGAAAAATCTGGGGCGTTCATCCCAACTTCCAATAACATGTCTAAGCCTTTCATTGTTGACAATAAACCATAATCTAGGATTTTCAGATCAAACTTCAAGGGGTATCATCTTTGCAATTTTAAGTAATTCTGCTATCATAAAAAGCTATATTATAGTAAATCACATTATCAGTGACGGAATACTCTGACTACTGTGCGTCATGGTAGTTATTGCAAAATGTAGTAAAATTTTTGATTTTTACCCGGTTGTTAAGGGTTTCTGAAGGGAATATAACGAATTGCTTACTCGGGTAGCAAAGATTATTCGTTCGGTTTTAGCCTTTGCAATAAGTTTGCTTTTGGTTGCAGCCGCAATTATAGCCTGGCGTCTCTCAACCGGTGAACGGATTAACGCGGCCTTTCTTAACCCATATGTTCGTGAGTTGCTTAGCTATCAAAACCAGGATGTACGCGTCCAGCCTGGTACGGTGCAGGCAGGATGGAACATAGAAAGCAGCAGTAATTTATCACTTCAAGTTTTTGATACAGAAATATTCCATAAAAATGGCCAAAGGATGGCTTTTATACCTGATCTTTTAATAGAAATTGCACCAACAAGTTTTTTTTATGGTGTTTTAGCACCCGAGAAAATAACCTTTTTCAACCCAAAATTATCTTTGTATCGTAATAAAGAAGGGCGCATCGATATCAATAGCCTACTTGAATCGACTGCTGAGCCCAATACAAGCCAAATAAAATCTTCGGACAATGCCATAGCAGTCATTCATAAATTTATTGAAGACATGCTGAAGAATAGAAACTATCAAAATCCCATTAGTTTTCTAAGACAATTAAAGATTCTAGATTCTAAAGTATCGATCTTCGATGAGAGAACCGGATTATGGCTTGATATCCCCAAGGCCGACATCACAATTGAGCGTATCACAAATGGCTTACAAGCAAATGTTAAGCTAGAACTTATTTATAAAAATATCTCTAGTACGTTTGATCTTGCTATTTTTTATGACCAACCTAGTCAAAAAATACAAATCAGTGGATCTATGGATAATTTTCCTTTGGATTTGCTAGGCAATTTTGACGAACGCATCATGTTTTTTCAGCAAACAAATATTAAAGTTACCGGGGACATTAAATTATTGCTTAATGCCAAAGGAAGGGCTGAGTCTGGAATATTTCAAGTTAAAATTGGTGCAGGCGTCATTAATCTGCCACTCGAGGGGCTTCTACAGCAGGTTAATGTTCAGAACGGCCTGGTAATTGGCGAAATATCTGAACAGGGTAACAAATTACTTCTCTCATCATTCCAACTAGCAACCAACCATGGTGTGATAGATGGTACACTTGACCTTGTTGGGTTACGTAAGGCAATTAACCCATCGCGACGGGTAGGGGTAGCTGCTAATTTGGTTTTTCAAAAATTATATCTGGGTTCAATTCTTGAATTGTGGCCAGAAGGTATGCTTCCAAACGTTAAATTATGGGTTCAAAAAAATTTACATCAAGCTGTTATTCAGAATGCTAAAATGCAAACAACTGCAGAAATTTTCCTACCTGAACCTGCAAAAAGTAAAGTAACTTTTCTTGAGGGAGTTGCCGAAGGGCGGGATATCTTAGTTACATATCATGCAGCAATGCCATTGTTTCAAGCCAAGAGCGCTTCTATAGAATTTAGCCATCAGGCGATGAAGGTCGATTTCTTTGATGGGTTAAGCAATGGTGTACAGGTGCCTTCGGGCAGCTTGGAAATCAAGGGTTTTCAAGAAAACACCCAAACCGTTTCTATTCGTGCAGGGTTTAAGGGACCACTTTCAAGAATATTGCCAACGATTCAGCCAATTGTACGTGATGCTGGGTTATTAAAATCGGGATCCTATGTAAAGGAGGGTATATCTTCTGGCGACTTAGAAATGGCCTTTCCATTAAGGCGTAATTTAATTTGGAATGACGTACAGTTTTCCGTGAAAGCCAAATTATCTGAACTGCAATTTCAAAATCTTGCAACGAATGAGCTTCGGGTTGTTGCAGATGGCCTTATTATAGAAGTCACCAAAGATATACTTACGATAACAGGGAACGTGATTTTTAATAAAATACCAGCTAGTTTTGTCTGGAAAAAAAGGCTTGATGTTGCCAGGGCTGATGATGATGTTGTTGTACAATTTGACGTATCCCCCACAGTTCTAAAAAAATGGTTGCAATTACCGGAAAACACACTTGATGGACGAAGTGTACCGGTGCAGGTTAACTTAAAACGCGATGCTAATGGTCAAGTTAGTTTTGTTTTACGCAGCAATTTAAGCAATATGGCGTTTTATCCAAAGCTTTCAGTGGCGTTGAAGAAAGCCGGCGTGCAGGCAGAGCTGCAGATAAAAGGTAGGTTGCAAGATGCACAACTTCTTATAGTAGATGATGCATCGTTAATTGCCCCCTTATTAAATATTCGCGCAAAGGGTAACCTGAAAATAACCAACAGTTTTGTCCAGGGAAAACTTGTTTTCACCGCCTTTAAAATTCAGGAAACAAGCCTACAATCATCTGAAATTATGTGGTCTGAAAAAGAAATAGTTATTACCTTGGGCGGAGGGCAGGTTGATGTCCCAGTAATCCGCCATATTGTTGAATCGTTAGGTGATCAAACAAAAACTTCACCAGACAAACGATTGATTCGCATACTTAATAATCAGCCCGCAGATTTATTAATTGGGCCTGGGCGACGTTTAGGTAACAGCTACGTTAACCTGATTTGGGAAGAAAATAGATGGCGCTTAATATCTGTTGAATCGGCGGTTGGTACTGTTGGGCGCTTTTCACTGCGTTATGGGTTATCGACGGGTTCAACAAATTATATGCTTGATATTTTCACTGATAATGCCGGCGAACTTGCCAGAATTTTGGGCATCATGAAAGGACTTTCTGGCGGTAATATGCGCCTTAGTGCTGAAGGTGTGCAGGTAGGGGCAGAACAAAAATTGGTAGGAAAATTATCGATCGATCGTTTTTTGATCAATCCACTTCAGGCTTTTGGTGATAAGGAAGGGGCTGCATTGTTGGGTTTTGCCAATGCTGACAAATTAATAGTTATGGATCAATTATTAGGCAATTTTGTGCTGCAAGATCAAAAATTAAGTTTATCCAAATTACAAACAAACGGTGTTACAATTGGCCTTACTGCCGATGGGTGGTTGGACTTTGATCAGGGACAATTACGGTTGGAAGGAGATTTTGTGCCATTTTACGCTGTTAATGGGTTATTAAGTAATATTCCAATATTGGGACATATTTTAACCGGGGGCCCAGGCAAAGGGATTTTTTCTGCCAAGTATCTTGTAAGTGGTTTGATTGAAAAACCAACCTTTCAATTCTCGGCCTTAAGTGCCGTTGCGCCGGGATTCCTGCGTGAAATTTTTTCATTTCCTGAACAGTAAATTATTAAAAAATCCGACAAAATGGTGCAAGAAACATTGTCTTACTTATCAAGAAATCCGAACAATAACATGCCGTTTGCGGCCAGCCGATATTTTGATAATATCGCCTTTTTGCAAATCTTTGGTTGTGACAATATGTAGTTCATCTTGAACGGGCTTATCGTTTAGACGTGCTCCCCCACCTTTGATCAACCGTCGCGCTTCGCTATTGCTTGTCGATAAATTGCTTTGACGCAGCAAATCATATAAGTGAATGCCTTGTTTTAATTGCGACAGATTGATAATTAAAGTTGGCAACGTATCCCCAATATCGCCTTGTTCAAAAGTTTTTCGTGCGGTCTCGGCCGATTTTTCGGCTTCTTGATTGCCATGTGCCAAAGCTGTTGCCGCATTGGCCAGGACAATCTTAGCTTCATTAAGCTCGGCGCCATGTAATTTTTCCAGACGATGAATTTCGTTTAATGGGGTTTCTGTAAATAGCTTTAAGAAACGACCTACATCCTGATCACTACAGTTACGCCAATATTGCCAATATTCATAAGGACTTAATTTGATTGCGTCCAACCAAACAGCACCATTAGCTGTTTTCCCCATTTTTGTTCCTGCTGATGTCATGAGAAGGGGTGTGCATAACCCGAAAAGTTCGCGGTTGTCGACTCGACGCGCCAGCTCAATGCCGTTTACGATGTTTCCCCACTGGTCAGAACCACCCAACTGAAGAATACAATTATGATGACGTGCCAAATGTAAAAAATCATAGGCTTGCAGGATCATATAATTGAATTCTAAAAAGCTTAGAGGTTGTTCCCGTTCTAAGCGTAGACGAACCGAGTCAAAAGACAACATGCGGTTTATGGAAAAGTGGCGCCCAAAATCCCGAAGAAAGTCTATATAATTCAGACTATTAAGCCAATCTGCATTGTTCAGTATAATAGCCTGATTGTCTTTTCGCCCGATATTGATAAAGCGGCTGAAAATTCCTTGAATCTTGGTAACATTTTGTTGAATATCATCTTCAGAAAGTAACTTGCGGCTTTCATCCTTGCCGGATGGATCACCAATTTTGGTTGTCCCACCCCCAAGTAAAATAATAGGTTGGTGACCAAATTTTTGCAAATGCCGTAAAACCATAATTCCCAATAAATGGCCAACATGTAAACTATCGCCCGTAGCATCAAAACCCATATAGGCGGTAACCATACCTTGTTTGAGCCGGTCATCAAGCCCTTGAAGATCGGTTGATTGGTGTATAAATCCGCGCTCTTGTAAGAAATGAAGAAAAGGTGATTGCACTTGCTGCATAATATAACCTAAGATGAACCAACAAATATTACAGACTTATCTTGTAACATGTTGTTAGATGATTGCAAGATTTTACGACCAAGAATGCAACAATACCGGGTATAAATAATGGAACCCATTTATGTGATAGGGTTGATGAGTGGTACAAGCTGTGATGGTGTTGATGCCGCAATTATCAAGACAGATGGCTTAGGAATTGTAACACGACATGGTGGGATTTTGTGCCCTTATCCAATCAGTTTTCAAAAAGAATTACGACAAATACTGGGACAAACAGTCGAAAGTCCTGAAATTTTAGATATCGAGAAAAAGTTAACCAAATATCATATTCAAGCTGTTTCTCAGGTATTACAGAAATATTCTTTACGTTCAGATCAGATTCGCTTGATTGGTTTTCATGGCCAAACCATTGCGCATCAACCATTAAGAAAATTTACCTGGCAAATTGGTGATGCAGCTTTACTTGCTAGGGAAACGGGTATTGATGTTGTTTACAATTTTCGTCAATGCGATGTCACTAATGGTGGTCAAGGCGCACCATTGGTGCCTATCTACCATGCGGCTTTATCAAAAACGCTGCAAAAACCCGTAGCAATTGTTAATATTGGCGGTATTGCCAATGTAACATGGATTGGGACAACAGAAGAAGAACTGCTTGCCTTTGACACAGGACCAGGTAATGGCCTGTTGAATGATTGGTGTCTAAGGCATGTACAACAGCCCATGGATCGCGATGGGTTGTTGGCAAGCTATGGATCTGTTTCAGAGCGACACATCAACAGTTTTATGGAAAATCCCTACCTTAGCAAATTGCCACCAAAATCCCTGGATAGGCTTAGTTTTTCATTGGATGATTTTGATGATTTATCCGTTAATGACGGGGCAGCGACCTTAACCGTATTAACAGCAAAGACCATCGCACTGTCGCAGAAATTTTTTCCAAAACCTGTTGCTCGGTGGTTAATAGCAGGTGGGGGCAGACATAACCCTTATATGATGCGTTGTTTGACCAAGTATTTGGGTGGTATGGTCCAGCCTGTGGATCAACTGGGATGGTCGGCGGACTTTCTTGAGGCTGAAGCCTTTGCCTATCTTGCCTGTAGATCTTGGAGAGGATTACCCATCAGCTATCCCGGAACAACCGGTGTGGTCAAGCCACTATCAGGTGGGCATTATATCAAGGGTAATAGGATGAAGGGTTTTTAATGATTACCCTAGGCACGTTAATAAATACTATCATACCGCCACGTTGCTTACAATGTCGACAAGTTGTTATGGAAGATCACAGCCTATGCCCAGCTTGTTTTAAGTTGTTGGTTTTTATTGATGGGTATAATTGTCGGTCTTGCGGTCTTCCTCTTGGTAGGGCTGGCGAACATATTGGTGGTTTTAGATGCGGTTCTTGTATTTTAAATCCACCCAACTTTTATCAAACCCGTGTTCCATTCCTATATGATCAGCATAGCCGAAAACTTATATTATCTTTAAAATATGCTGATCGTACTGATTTAACCAAGCTGGTTGCTGGTTTGATGTTAAAAACTTTGGATGATGTGTTGCCATCGATTGATTTGATCGTACCTGTTCCACTGCACTGGCAACGCTTATTTAGGCGAACCTATAATCAGGCCGGGTTGATTGCAGAAAAGATTGCTCAAAAAACTGGCAAGAAGCTATTATTATCTGGATTGAAAAGACTTATAGCCACACCACCACAAGGTAAAATGACAGCAAGGCAGCGCCGAAAAAACGTATCTAACGTTTTTACTGTTCCAGCAAATCGTCACTCGTTAATAATCGATAGGTCTGTCTTATTGATTGATGATGTCATGACAACTGGCGCTACGGTTTCCGCTTGTACAAAGGCTTTATTGCAAGCATCTGCGCGGCAGGTTATTGTTTGTGTATTTGCGCGAGCATAAAATTAACAATATGATAGGAAAAAGATGTCAAATAATCCCGACTTATTTAGCCCATCACCAGTGATTCAGGAATATACGGTTAGTGAAATAAGCACACTGGTAAGGAACCGTCTTGAACAGGGTTTGGAACGTGTACGCGTGCGTGGTGAAATCAGTAATCTTAGTAAGCAATCCTCGGGTCATCTTTACTTTGACCTTAAAGATAGTGTGGCAGTATTAAATGTGGCATGTTGGCGACCCGTTGCCGCACGAATAACCTTTTCGGTAACTGATGGCATACAGGTGGTTGTCACTGGGCGTATGACAACCTATCCTGGGCGTTCTAGGTATCAACTAATTGTTGATAATATGGATTTAGCTGGCCAGGGTGCCTTATTGTTAGAATTACTTGAACGTAAAAAGAAGTTAGAGGTTGAAGGGTTATTTTCTCAAGAGCGAAAAAAGAAATTACCTTTTTTGCCACGAACGGTCGGTTTAATAACATCTCCAACCGGCGCAGTTATCCAGGACATCGTGCATCGCTTACAAGAACGTTTTCCTGTTCGGTTATTATTATGGCCTGTTGCAGTCCAAGGAAACATGGCTGCAGACCAAGTTATAAAAGCTATTGAAGGGTTTAACAATTTGCCTCTATCACTTGGGTATAGACCTGATGTTTTAGTTATTGCACGCGGGGGCGGTAGTTTTGAAGACCTATGGCCATTTAATGATGAAAGGCTTGTTCGTTCTGTTGCAGCAAGTTCCATACCAATTATTTCAGCAATTGGCCATGAAACTGATACCACGCTCATTGACCTAGCCGCAGACTACCGAGCACCAACACCTACAGCAGCGGCAGAAATTATTGTGCCAGCACGTCAGGACTTATTAAGGCAGTTGCAAGAAATATATGTGCGGTTAAATTTGTTATTCCAGCAAAACTGTGATAAGGGGCATATTCTACTGACAGGTTTGGGGCGTGTTTTTGAGCGTCCCGAGAATCTATATGAAACCCAGTTACAGCAATTGGATGAAATTGATGAAAGGCTGAATCGTGCTATCAAGCGATTTTGTTCTGATAAAAAGCAATATTTTTTTGCAGTGGCGGATAAATTGAATTATGGTGCCAGTCAAATCAGGTTTGTTGACCAGCATTACCAACAAATAGGTCAACGTCTTCAGTCATCCATCGGAACATTCTATCACCATCGCCAACAACAAGCCAGTGGAATAAGCATTTCACAGGCAGCAGTGTGGCGCTTTTATCAGGCACGCGACACCCTTGTACTAGCCGAGCAGCAATTAAAATCAAATTGGAATGGTAGGCAAAACGATAGTCGGGTGCGTTTAGCAACTTATGCTTATCAACTAGTTAGCCCATTATATTTAGTTAATTCACTATTTAATAATTTGAAGGCACAGATTCGTTTTAAAAACTATTTGTATCGGCAGGTTTTGCAAAAAAAGAATCAGGAATTTTACATTACACAAGAATACGTAAGTGTCGGACAATTACAGCGCATATGGGAAGAACTTGATCAAAGAATTGATAACCTTTCATCCACGCTTGATGGGTTATCAGTTAGCAGACTGTTAAAACGCGGCTTCCTACTGGCGTATGACCAGGCAGGAGGATTATTAGATGATATCACCAAAATGTTGGTTGGCGAAACTGTTCAGCTGCGATTCTGGAACGGTACAGTTGAAGCCATAATCAAGGGAAAACAGCCTTGAATAAAGCTTGTTTTTTGACTATTC
>CAYPXH010000002.1:0-36687 GCA_964414755.1 uncultured Rhodospirillaceae bacterium
TGCAGAATTTAGGGAATAGGCACTTGCCACAAAATGCAAGAAATTCTTCGCGTTTCGCGGTATATGAAAACTATTATTGTTGCACAATAACGAGCTGGTCTAGACAAGGATAAATATCTAGGATGATTGAATAAAGAGAAGAAGATGTAAATTAAGTAGCTACAAGCAATTGTAAGTTGCTAGGAATGTTTGTGGGGGAGTGCCGGCAAGAGCAGCAGCAGAATTGGTAGAAGTGAACCGTCATACAGCGGCATCGCTTATCAGAAGAATGATAGCTGCTGAGCTAGAAGACGACAACCCATTTGATGGTAAAGTTGAAGTGGATAAAAGTTACTTTGGCGGGCGGTGTAAAGGCAAGCTAGGACATGGAGCCTCGAGTAAAATATATGTTTTCGGTATCATGGAACGCCAAGGCAAGGTTTATACAAAGGTTATACCAGATACTTCAAACCAGACGCTCATGCCTATCATCAATCACTGTAGGATTAAGTCAGATTCTATTGTTTATACAGATTGTCGCTTATGATGCTCTTGATATATCACAGTTTCATCATGTCCGCATCAATCACAGCCACTTATTTACTGATGGACAAAACCATATCAACCGTATTGAAAACTTATGGAACCAAGCTAAACACTGGTTTAGAAAGTATAATGGTATCCCTAAAGATAACTTCCCTTCATTCTTGAAAAAATGCGAATTCCAATTTAGCTTTGCTTCTCCAGCTCAGCAGCTTCAAACGCCTAAAAACTGGAAACTTAAATACCTTATCTAGGCCAGCGCCTACAATAATTAGCAAGCGTCAGGTCATTTTATAGCACCCTATGGCCAAGGCCTTATTGCCAATACATCATAAACCTTCACCAATGAAATGGTTGTTTAATATTTTTTCAATCTCTTCAACCATTGTTATCCCTCTTTGGGCACAAGTTGATTTAATTTTTTTGTGTAGGGCATCTGGAATATCAATTGTAAGGCGTCTTTTAATGATTTTTTCTTCTGGTTTGGGCGCCTCGGTCTCTATAGCAATTTTACTAACCTTTTCATCGGGATCCTGAATTTGCGGTACAACAGATTTTGCGATAACAGCCGCCCTGTTCCCTACCCATGCATCAGCAGTACTAACTTTTTCCTGACGTTTCGCGATAAGAATTTTTTTAGCCATGACACACCTTATTTTAAGCTTAAGATTTCTTTTAATAATTGTTTTATTTCAAGACTTGAAGCCGAGTTTTGATCAATTTCCAGCACAGTCTGTCCTGCAGCCGCACTTTCAGCAAACACAACGCGTTGCGTTATGTGGGTCTTTAACACCGGAATCCCAAATTGGGCCAACGCCTCACTTACATCACGCCCAATAGCCGTATTTGTAATTTTACGATTAATAACAAAAGCGCTTTTCATTTTTTCCTTAAAAGCTGATGCTTCTTTAATTAAATTTACAATCTCTTCAGCCCCCCACACATCATATGGTGATGGCTGAACAGGAATTAAAACAATATCGCTAGCCATAATAACTGACCTTGCCAAAGCCGTAACCCGTGGTGGCCCATCAATAATAATATGGTCAACACCATTCGCAATTCTTGGAATTTCTTTGTGCAGATTTTCTTTTGGCATGCCAACCACCGGAAATAATGGCTCGCCCACACGGGCTGCCGACCAATCAAGAGCACTTTTTTGGGGGTCGGCATCAATTAAGATAATGCGCATGTTTTTTTCCGTTAGGGCAGCAGCAATATGAATGGCAAGTGTTGTTTTGCCAACACCACCCTTTTGGTTTAATAAAGAAATAATCATTTAATATTTTCCTTAAATACTATTTTATTAATTTACTGAATAATTTATATGCTGATTTGTTGTAATCCGTAAATCTATAAAAATAAATTTTATGTTATATGTTTTTCTTTATATCATTAATTAATTTTTAAAAGAAAACATAATTTCTTGATATACGTATAAACGTATATCTTTAAATAATAAATTTATAATATCCTAATATACGTATTTCATTTTATCTGTATATCATTATTTTAATTAATATACAAAAAATTATTTAATGATTTATTATTTTCATTATATGATGTTATCATCATAATATAATTTCTGTATATTATATTAATTTTATTTCTGTACTTCATTATATTATAATATCTGTATTTCATAATTTATTGATAATATTTTTTATTGTTATGTAATTATTATAATATAATGTTTTCTGTATATCTTTATTTCCTTATTATATAAAATCAGCCTAACGGGCTATACACAGTACATTTAGCACTCAAACATCTTTCTGGTTTGTGTGATGATGTTGCGAAATAATTTTTACTGCTTGCGTGAAATTATTGCCATCTATACACAAAACAAAAACCTGAGGTGGGGGGTCATAAACACCTGAAAGATTTATGTTGGTGGTGGTATTAATCTAATATATTCACGATTAGCAATAAATCAGCGCAACAGGCTGCTTAAATACTTTATTGCAAGATGATAGCTAGAATAACTTGGGAAAAGGTTGATTTTAACCGTAATACCATTGGGTTTTTCTTTTACTGTTTGCAAAAGATAATAACAGAGAAACAAAGCAGACAATCGCTATTTAAAGGTGCAATTGAAGTTGATGAATGTTAATTTGGTGGGATACGCAAAGGAAAGCAGGGGACGGCTGGCAACACATCGTTTTTTGGTTTATTCAAACGAGGTGGCAGAGTATTATTGTGCCAGCACCTAACACAAAAGTGTGAAACCCTGAAGCCCTTATAATCCTTAAAATTTAAGCTAACAGCATTATTTCTGATAGGTATCGTTCCTATAACGTGCTGGATGTATAGGGATTCAAAAACTTCCGCATCAACCACAGCTTATTGTTTACCAACAAACGCAACACATCAATGGCATCGAGAACTTTTGAGGCCAAGTTAGGCGGCACATGCGCAAGAATTCTATCCCTAGAAAAAACTTCAATCTTTTCCTTAAGTAATATGAATCGTGCTTCAGTAAACCTAACCCCAAAACACGCTCGAACCTGCGCAATCATTAGATTAAAATAAATCAGCTCCCCCTAATCATATATCGAAGCTTCCGAAGTTTTTTGGGAATTCAGTTGTATTTAGCCAAAATGCATTTTGGCTAGTTCCAGAAATTTTTAATTTCGTTAATGCAGCTTGTTTTTTGTACTCGTCATTCTAAGCAGTTGACCAGATTATGCACAAATTCTGATATATTCCACTTATCAAGGCCTGACCTTTGTAGGAAATACTAGCCTACTAAATGAACTGCATATTATACCCAGGATTTCTTGCTTTTATGCAAACACACCTAATAATTTTGAAATAACCTTAAAAACACGCGAATTGCATGCCTATTGTCCACTCAAGAAAATCTGGTCTTAGTTTCTGACCACCAACCAATCACCTATCTAATACAAGTGAAATGGAGCCCGTGCGCCCGCTTTATACAAGGTACATAGCGCATGGATCGCCCAAATATATTGGTACTGCTTTTCTCAAGGAATATTGTGCAACTTTTCTTTTATTCTTGACTGATAATCATCTATCTTGGGCAGCTCTTTCTGCTATCCATACGCAATTGGATACTGATTCGGAAGAGAGCAGGGTAGGTGTTAATCTTCGTCTTCTGCTTGTTGTTGTTCTTGCATTTGACGTCTGCGCTTTTCTACCCAGCGTTTAATATCTTGTTTATATTTTGTACGGGCCTTCGTCATTGACTTAACAGTTTTAGCATCAAATTTCCATGTTTGGAGTGGGTGTTCGATTTTTCTGATAAAATCTAATATACGGTTGAAATTCGGCTGTTCTTGGATAATGAGGGTGTGATCAATTTTATGAAAATGATCAAAAACTGCCTTTCTACGACTATTATCGTTTTGAATATTAAGCATTAACTCATTCGCACTTCTTATAAAAGTGACGTTGCGTTGCTTGGCACATTGGATACCGATCTCGAGCGCATCACTAAGAAGAAGATCATATTCAAAAACCTTTTTGCCCGTATTTTTATCTTTGTATTGCACCATAAACAAATTGGGATAAATTAAATCTTGCAGACAGTAAATTAATTCAGATAAATCTATCATTTTCATGCCTTAACTAATGATATTTCACTTTGTTTTTTATTTTGCTGTATAAACAGGTTTCCCCGACATTTAATAACTACACTAAACAACCAAATTTAATTTTTGAAGTACCTGTTTTGCTTTGCTTATATTTAGGTAACTATCTGATAATAAAATTAGCGTTGGTATCATGAAAAAATGATATACAGAAATACAGAAATCTTTACTTGCTAAAAACCAGAATACGGAATAAATCGTATTAATATAACCGTTATATAATTTGAATTACCTGTTTAAACGCTTTATGGACAAAGAGTCATATAGGTATTTGAGGTAGAGCATTTATAAAGATAACAGTTCTCAAAGTTTGGAATTCTAGGGTAATGGCGTAGCCACTCATTTAAGCTCGTGCAGATATATATGGTGAATTACGCTATACCTTGGAACAGTCATTAAAAAAGCTAAGATTTCTTGTTAAACAATTTAAATAATACACATACGTTATAGATAAGTACTTATGTGATTTACTTAAAATCACTTTCGGTTTAGAAAATTAATTAATAATATTTTGGAATCATCACTAGCAACGCTTTGAACAAGGTCATAGTCAAATACCCACTTTTTCATGGCAACATCAACTTCGTGTTGAAAATTTTTTCCTTTAAAAAAAATTGCTTTGGTGTTTTTGTGCCATTGTGGTATCGCCCACTCAAAAAGTTGATCAAGACTTGCAACAGCTCGGGCTGTAATGATATCTGCAGCTAAAAATGATGTTTTTTCGATCCTTTGGTTTAAAATCTGAATTTTAGGGGTAGGTAAAATATGCTGCTTGGGAAACAAAACACGTGCCACTTCTTGCAAGAAGATTGTCTTGCGCAGATCAGACTCAACCAATACCAAGCAAGCATCTGTAATTACGCCCAAAACCATTCCGGGGAATCCCGCACCTGAACCTATATCAAGTATAAGGGTCGTGGATGTTATGGGTAAAAGCTTGGCAATCTGGCCACTATCAAGAATATGACGTGTCCAAATATCGGGCAAGGTATTATGTGACACCAAATTCAATCTAGGCTGCCACTGGCGTAATAAACCAACATAATCTTGTAATTGCTGCTGCTGCTGGGGGGATACATTCAGAATTTTGGCACAATCTTGAACTGTATTGTCCATTACATGCCAGCCACTGCATTGTTTTGTGTGGTTCTTTTATAAGCATAGCGTAATAAAATTGTTAGGGCAGGGGGGGTAATACCCGGAATGCGTGAGGCCGCCCCAAGACTGTATGGTCGCGCCTGCGCCAGTTTTTTCTGAAGCTCTGCTGACAAGCCTGGTATATTTAAAAAATTAAGATCTTCGGGTAATAAAAGTTCTTCATCTTGGCGGAAAATTCGGATATCGTTTTCTTGCTTCTTCATATATCCGGCATACCGCGCTTCAATTTCCAACTGTTCAGAAATATCCGTAGGAATTGCTGCAAGAGGTAGAAAAATTTCACAAAGCCTCTGCCAATCAGCAAGTCCGGCTACTAAAACGTCTATAGCCGATCTTCTAACACCGTCAGCATTTACCTGAACCCCCCAACGTTGCCAGTCAGTTGGCGAAGACAATGTATCGATAACTTGTTGCCGCGCTTTTTGTAATAATTCCATTTTCTTATGGTAATGCTGTGTTCTTAGTGAACCAACACATCCCATTTGTATTCCCAGTTCGGTTAAACGCCGATCAGCATTATCGCTACGTAAATGCAATCGATATTCAGCACGTGACGTAAACATGCGGTAGGGTTCGTTAGTTCCTAGCGTAATAAGATCATCAATCATAACACCAATATAAGCTTCGCTACGGTCGATAATATATTGCGCCTTATTACCCACCCGTGCTGCCGCATTAATTCCAGCCCAAAGCCCTTGTGCTGCTGCTTCTTCATAACCGGTTGTACCGTTAATCTGTCCGGCCAGAAAAAGGCCTGGCATTTTTTTTGTTTCAAGCCAAGGATGTAATTCGCGCGGATCAATAAAATCGTATTCAATGGCATATCCTGGTCTTATAACTTTGGCATGTTCAAGACCTGGTATTGTCTTAAGAATAGCTAACTGAACATCTTCCGGCAATGATGTAGATATGCCATTTGGATAAATAGTATCATCATCAAGTCCTTCCGGTTCCAAGAATATTTGATGTCTGTCGCGACCGGAAAAACGTACAACCTTGTCTTCTATGGATGGACAATAACGAGGGCCAATCCCGGTGATTTGGCCAGAATACATTGGAGAACGATGCAAATTTTGCCTGATAATATCGTGGGTATGCGCTGTGGTTGATGTTAGATAACAAGAAATTTGTGGTGTTGAAATAGATGATGTTAAGTATGAGAAAGCCGGTATCGGGGTATCACCCGGTTGCTTTTCCAACCCTGACCAATCAATAGTACGGCCGTCAAGTCTTGGAGGAGTGCCAGTTTTTAAACGCTGCAATTCAAAACCAATTCTAGTCAATGATTGTGATAATCCTATCGATGGTTTCTCACCAACCCGACCGGCTGGAATCTTGGTTTCACCAATGTGGATTAATCCACGCAAAAAAGTGCCCGTGGTAACAATAACAGCACCGGCAATAATTTCATGCCCATTGTCTAGGCGGACACCAGTAACATGTGTCTTATCGTCATTTAAGGTAATATCTTCTACCGAGGCTTCGTATGTTTTTAAATTTTGCTGCTCCATCAAGGCTTGCTGCATGGCTTGGCGGTAAAGTTTTCGGTCGGCTTGTGCTCGTAATCCTCGAACTGCATGCCCTTTGCTGGCATTAAGCATGCGAAACTGTATCCCAGCCTTGTCTGTAACACGCGCCATAATACCATCTAAAGCGTCAATTTCACGTACCAAGTGACCCTTGCCAAGACCGCCAATAGCGGGATTACAAGACATTTCACCAATAGTGGCCCGCTTATGGGTAACCAATAGCGTATTAGCTCCCATACGTGCGGCGGCGGCGGCGGCTTCACAGCCGGCATGACCACCTCCAACTACAACAACATCAACTTTCATAAAAAATCCTTAGCGCAAAGATATACTCGCACTGTCAAGTTACACAAAAATAGCCTATTTGCCAATGCAAAATTCTTTAAAAATAACATCTAGCATCTCATCGATATGAACACGGCCGGTAATTTCGCCAAGTGCCCGTACCGCAAGACGTAAATCTTCAGCCTTTAATTCTATAATCGTGCTTTGTTGCGCATGTTGAATATTTTGCAAACACCGCTCAAGTGCCGCACGGTGCCGTAGTCTTGTTAAAACTGGTTTTTCTGTCAAACCAGCCAATTTTTGCACTTCGTTCTCTAAAAATTTAGAAAAATCCTGTAATCCTTGGTTGGTTTTCAAACTAACAAAAAATGTTCTTTCGGTTGTGTAATTATCCGTAACATTTGGAGGCATTAAATCAATTTTATTAACCAAGACAATTGTTTCCGGCTTAATCATTGGCGCCATATCAGATATTATTATAGGCCAATGAGTGACATCGAGCATAAAAATATTCAAATCACTTTGTCCCGCCCGTTCCTGGGCACGCCGTACACCCTCCTGCTCGATTGCATCTGTTGTTGGACGTAATCCAGCCGTATCAGATAAAACAACTGGGATACCACCGATATTTAATGTTGCCTCAATAACGTCACGTGTAGTACCTGGTATTGCAGATACTATGGACGTCTCACGACGGGTTAACCAATTCATAAGACTGGATTTCCCAGCATTTGGTGGTCCAACAATTGTTAGTTGAACTCCCTGACGTAACTTTTGCCCGCGGCCTGCATCTGCTAGATGATTAGTTAGTTGTAATTCAAAATCTTTTAATTGCTGTTTGAGCTGATCTGTTAGTGTTGATGGCAATTCTTCGTCTGGAAAATCTATATAAGCTTCAAGATAAGCTGATAATTTAACCAACTGCTGCCGCCATCCGTCATAGAGTTGCCCTAGTTCTCCCTGATATTGCCTTATAGCTTGTTGTTGTTGGACCTCTGTTTCAGCGGCAAGCAAATCTGCTAACCCCTCGATTGATGTTAAATCTAACTTACCATTGTAGAAAGCCCGCCTTGCAAATTCTCCGGGCTCGGCAATTCGGGTATTAGGGAAACATAATAGCTCTTGGTAAAGCATTTCAATAACCGCACGACTGCCGTGAACATGCAACTCGGCCATGTCTTCGCCAGTAAAGCTGTTGGGTGATGGAAACCACAAAACCAAAGCCTCATCAATAATATCTTGTTTTTGCGGTGTATGCCCTGTCTTATTTTTATAAAGTAATTGTCGGCGTACCAGCCGTGCAGGGGGTAATTTTTCCCTTTTTGTTAGGGTTGTTATAATTAACGAGCAGGCTGGTCCAGAAATTCTAACAATCGCAATGGCCGAAGGTATTGATCCTGTGGCTAGTGCAAAAATAGTCTGTCCGGAATCCGGGATTTTATGATTTGGCTGATTCTTGGTCACGCGGTTGCAGCATTAAATGGTCAACTATTTTACCTTGTCTTACATGTTGCTGTAAAATTTGCTCGGCTTCTTCTGCCGTTGTGCATTGATACCAAACACCTTCTGGATAAACAACAACGACTGGACCATTTTCACAACGATCAAGACAGCCGGCTGTATTAATCCGGGTATCATCAAGCCCCAATTCCTTTGCACGTGCCTTCATATAATTTCGCAGTTTTTCAGAACCACGCACCTTGCACGAACCACGCGCATGATCGGCTGGGCGCTCGTTTGTACAGAAAAAAAGATGCTGGCGATAGTAAAGTGGTACTGACGATTTTGATGTCATTTTCGTCCATCCTTTTTCGTGAAAGAGGTACTAAAATCAGCAAAGCGTTTTTGCCATTCTTGCCAATTTTCGGCAAGTCCACCCATCCAACTTTTTAATAAAGACTCTGGGTTAGTTTGGTCTAAAGCCAACATTATCTTTTGGTGCATTTTTTCCAACAATTCTTGTTGCACCGCACTAAGATCAGGCAATCCAACAAGCCGCCGAATTTCCTCGGGTGGGCACTCAATCTCGATATGTACTTTCATCAACACAAAACCTTACGATTTTTTTATTGGTACTTTTATAAATCTGCCAGATTTTTACGGCTTCGTCAAACAATTGACACCTGATGAGGTACAAGAATCTGGGGGGGTATCAATTATCCCAAACAGGTTCGCAGATTTACTGATTCATCGAAGCAAAGAAATCGGCGTTGTTTTTGGTTTGTCGTAGCTTTTCAAGTAAAAACTCCATGCCGTCAACAGCACCCATTGGCATCAAAATACGCCGTAAAACCCACATTTTAGACAATGTTGCCTTGTCAACTAATAATTCTTCCTTACGTGTTCCCGACTTGGTAATATCAATAGCTGGGAAGGTACGTTTATCCGACAATTTGCGGTCAAGAACAATTTCTGAATTGCCTGTTCCTTTAAATTCCTCAAAAATCACTTCATCCATACGGCTGCCTGTGTCAATCAGGGCTGTGGCAATAATGGTTAGAGAACCGCCTTCCTCAATGTTTCTGGCTGCGCCAAAAAATCGCTTAGGTCGTTGAAGTGCATTTGCATCAACACCGCCGGTTAAAACCTTGCCCGACGATGGAACAACCGTATTATAAGCGCGCGCCAATCTGGTGATTGAATCTAATAAAATAACAACGTCTTTTTTATGTTCGACAAGTCTTTTAGCTTTCTCGATAACCATTTCTGCAACCTGCACGTGGCGGGCAGCAGGTTCATCAAAAGTTGAACTAACAACCTCACCCTTAACCGAACGCGCCATATCAGTAACTTCTTCAGGGCGTTCGTCAATCAACAGAACAATCAAATAACATTCGGGATGATTTTGGGCGATGGCGTGGGCAATATTCTGAAGCATTACCGTTTTACCGGTTCTAGGCGGTGCTACAATTAGTGCCCGTTGCCCCTTACCAAGCGGGGCAATCAAATCTGTAATCCTTGTTGTAAGGTCTTTACGCGTTGGATTCTCGATCTCGCACTTCAATTTCTTATCTGGATAAAGTGGGGTTAAGTTATCAAAATTAATACGATGTCTAACTTTTTCAGGCTGATCAAAATTAATAGTATTAATCTTAAGCATCGCGAAATATCGCTCACCATCATTTGGCGCACGGATCTGTCCTTCGACAATATCACCTGTCCTAAGAGCAAATCTTTTAATTTGGCTTGGACTAACGTAAATATCATCTGGTCCGGGCAAATAATTAGCTTCAGGGGAACGCAAGAAGCCAAATCCATCTTGCAAAACCTCGATCACACCATCTCCAAATATTGGGGCACCGTTTTCTGCGGTTTTTTTCAAAATAGCAAACATAATATCTTGTTTGCGCATAGTGCTGGCGTTTTCAATTTGTAATTCTTCGGCGTGCGCCAATAACTCGGCCGGTGATTTCTTCTTCAATTCTTGCAGATTCATGAAATGTATTACGATGTTTGATTTTTAGGTTAATATGCTGCTATCGGTAATAAGTTTTTTGCCGCAACCCATGGGTTAGGCTAATAGAGATGGCAAAATTAGGTTGGTTATTGAGGTGTGATAATATATTCCGCCTACCTGATAGCTAATAAAATGGTTGATGTCAAAGGAAAAAGAATAAAACAGGCTATTATTATTGCTAAAATTTGAAAACGGCACAAATAATAATGCCTATCAACAACATTGTTGGAATTTCATTAATCATTCGGTAAAATTTTACCGAATGATTGTTTTTATTATTGGCAAAATTACGTTGCCACCGCAAACACAAAATATGAAAAATTTGCAGAATTATAACAAATAAAATTTTCAGATGAATCCAAGCCGAAGACCAATAATTTCCTTGCCAAACCAGCGCTATGCCAAAAACCCAGGTTAAAACCATCGCTGGGTTAATAATTATTTTTAAAAGGCGCCGTTCCATTATTTTAAAAATTTCAGCGTCTTTACTAGATTCAAGAAGGGTTGCGTGATAAACAAACAATCTTGGTAGATATAAAAGACCCGCCATCCAAGCAATAACAAAAACTAGGTGTAAAACTTTTGTCCATAAATAAATATTTTCCACAATTTATACTTTCTCCATTGAACCCAATGTTTGATGATAACAGTTCTTTTTTGTTTTTGGACATATGTATTTAGAACAACTTTCTTGCTGCTCTAGTATGCCTATAACCATTTCTGCCAATCCTTTAATAAATACTGGGTTATCCGAAACCGTCGGTAGCCGATAGTAAAATGGTGCGCCCGCTTTCTTTGCGCGCTCTTGATACATAATATCAAGCTCTACTAATGTTTCTGAACATTCAGAAACAAACGAAACCGGGACAATAACGATTCCTTTCTGTTCACTAGCTAAATGGTCGATAACCTCTTCGGTATAGGGTTTTAACCATTGAAGCGGTCCCACACGGCTTTGATACGTTATCTGCCACTGATCTGGGTCAAGGTTTGTTGCTATTGCGATGGACTGGGCTGTGTCTTTGATATGGGCATCGTAAGGATCGCCGTTTTCTATAATTTTCTGTGGCAAACCATGTGCCGAAAATAAAATTTTGTAACCGGTTTTTGGAAAATTTTGTTCTATTTGCTGTATCAGTTTTCGCAAATAAACTGCCATCGCTTGAACAAATCCTGCAAGACTGGGATAACAACAAATTGTTTTAATTTGATGGCTATTTATTATTTTCTGGGTTGATTTACGCCAATCTCTTAATGATGATGCTGTCGTTGTAGTTGAATATTGTGGATATAAAGGTAATTCAACAATTTTTTCTGGTGCAAAGCTTTCTACTTTTTTGGCTGTCTCGTAGCTAAACGGATGCCAATATCGCATTGCTATGAATACTTTTATATCATCACCAGGTTTTTGTTGCTGCAATAAATTTTCCAAGCTATTCGCTTGTTTTATTGTGTTTTCAAGTATTGGACTTTTGCCACCCAATAGCCCGTAAAGAGCTTGGGCTTTTTTAAGCCGCTTTGCAACAATCAGTCGTGCTAGAAAAAATCGAATCAGGCTTGGTGCTTGGATAATTGCTGGGTCGGAAAATAAATTGCGCAGAAAACCTGGTATAGCTTGTGGTTTATCTGGCCCTCCTAAGTTAAATAGAACAACAGCGATCTTTGTCATTATATAGCCTTAACTTGTTCTACAAGATGGTAAACGTTATCAATAGGTGTCTCTGGTAATATACCATGCCCTAAATTAAAAATGAATTTTTTCCCTTGCATGGTTTTTAAAATATTATCAACCTTATTTTTTAAAGCTGAAGTTGTCCCCAACAAGTCAAAAGGGTCTAAATTACCCTGGATAACGTATGGTCTTTCGCTTGCTATTTTAACTTTAGAAAAATCAACACCTGTATCGGCACTGATTGCATCAGCCTTGTGAACATGGTAGTTGTCGGCATATATTTGATAAGATCCCCTTGGAAATACGATTACAGGGACAGATGGATAATAATTTTTTAACCTTGATATAATGGATGATACAGGTGATATGCTCCATTTCCAGACACCATCAGGTGGTAAAAGTCCAACCCAGCTATCAAATAACTGAACTGCTTCTGCACCCGCTTCGATCTGATGCTTTAGATATAAAAATACCGCATCAGACAAAATATTTATAAATTTTTCAAATAAATCAGGCCTTGTAACAGCCAAAAGCCTTGTTTTAAAAAAGTCTTTGCTTGATCCCTGATCAATCATATAGCAAGCCAATGTCCATGGACACCCTGAAAAACCTATTAAACTTACGTCTTTTGGTAATTGGTCTTTTACAATTTTTATGGCTTTAAAAACATTTAATAGCTTATTATTTTCAAAAATTAAGCTATCGCTGTTTAAAAGATCAACTAAGGACAACGAGGATAATTTAGGCCCAACACCTTCAATAAAATCAACACTTTGCCCGAAAGCATAAGGAATAACAAGTATATCAGAAAAAATTATTGCTGCATCAAAACCGAATCTTTTGATAGGTTGTAGTGTCGCTTCTGCGGCTAATTCGGGATTAAAACAAAAATCCATAAAACTTTTCGCTTTTGTTCTTAATTTACGGTATTCTGGCAAATATCTTCCAGCTTGCCTCATAAGCCAAAGGCTTGTTCTTGAATTTACGTTCTTAAAAGTTAGTAAAAACTCTTTCTTAATCATTAATATACTTAATAAATATTGTTGATGTAGTAGAATTACAAAAATACGTTATAAAAAGTTATAAATTTTTATCCACAGAATTAACCACAGAATACTTTATCTCAGATTGTTTTTATAAAATGGCAAAACAAAAATATGCACAATATTTGAAAAAAACGTTAAAAAAACACTAACCAGTTCACAAATATGTGGATAGAATGTTTATAAATTGCCGGTTTTTAAAGTAAACAACTTTATTCACAAATAATCCACAGGATATGTCAATAATTCTTGCTTCTGCCAGTTGTATTCGTGCCACACTTCTTCGCAATGCTGGGCTTAATATAAAAATCCACCCAGCATCAATTGATGAAGAAGCTATTACGCAGGAGCGTAAAAAAAAAGGCGCTCAACCTGAAGAAATAGCACTTTACCTTGCGCGCGCAAAAGCTGAAAAAGTCAGCATGTTGTTTAAAAACGAACATATTATTGGGGCTGATCAAGTACTTGTACAAGACAAAGAATTTTTCGAAAAACCCAAAAACCATTCAGAAGCCATAAGACAACTGGGCAAGTTATCTGCAAGACAACATGAGTTGTTTACAAGTGCTGCAATATTTAAGGAAGGTAAAGAATTGTGGTCTGTAACAACCACAGCGCTAATGACTCTGCATCAACTTCAACAAGAAGAAATTGTTGCATATCTGAAACGCAATCCAACAGTCATCCATAATTTGGGAAGTTATAATTTTGAGGGGGAGGGGTTAAGCCTTTTTAAAAAAGTCGCGGGCGATTACTTTTCGATATTAGGAATTCCATTGCTTGAGATTATGAATTTTTTTAGGCGGGAAGGTCTGTTGGTTACATGAAGATATTCGGCCTTACTGGAAATATCGCTAGTGGTAAAACAACAATTGCTAAAATATTGCGTCAAAAAAAGATCCCCATTTTTGAAGCAGACCGCCAAGTAGACCTTTTAAAAAAGCAACGAGATATTTTTTATAGTTATATGGCAAACAAAGGTTTTGCAGGAAATCGTGGTTTTTTGCCCTCCACAGCCGAGTTACGGGAAATAATATTGAAAAACCCAGATATTTTAATAGAACTGGAAAAATTACTTCACCCACTTGTTCATCAACAAGAAAAGCAATTTATTGCAACTGCGAGGCGGTATCGCAAGAAGCTTGTATTTTTTGATATACCACTTCTTTTTGAGGTAAAAGACTACAGAAATTTCTTTGATGCAATATTTCTCGTGCATGTATGTTCATTTGTTCAACGCCAGCGTGCCTTAAAAAGAAAAAACATGACAGCACGTTGGTTTGATTTTATCAGCCAAAAACAACTAGCAGTAGCCTTTAAAATAAAACAAAGCCATGTTGCGATTAATACGGGATCAAGTATGCGGCATAGTCGCGAAAGATTCTTGCAAAGATTGAAGTCAATAAATAATCAACCTAAAACAAGATTAAAATATCCTAGATAGGACCATCATGCGTGAAATAATTCTTGATACGGAAACTACAGGGCTTGATCCCGATAAAGGAGATCGGGTTATCGAAATTGCCTGCGTTGAATTGATCAATTATTTACCAACAGGTCAATATATTCAATATTATCTGAATCCAGAAAGAACAGTTCCCCCAGATGCAGTAGCCATTCATGGATTAACAACCGAATTTTTATTAGATAAGCCAAAATTTATTCAAATAGCCGATCGTTTTCTTGATTTTATTGGTAACGCCCCGCTGATTATTCACAATGCCGAGTTTGACATACGCTTTATTAATGCCGAACTTACGAGAATCCGTAAAGACACCATTCAATTAACCCGAAGCATTGATACCGTATTAATGGCACGCCAGAAATTTCCCGGCGCGCCCGCAAATCTTGACGCACTTTGCCGTCGATTTAATATCGATATAAGTCGCCGCGATAAACACGGCGCACTGCTTGATTGCCAGTTACTATCACAAGTATATTTAGAGCTGCGTGGCGGCCGTCAAAAAGGACTTTCCCTGGACGTATCTGAAAGTTCAACTAAAACACTTGTCAGTAACAGCCCTAAAAAACCATTTCAACGATCATTGGTTATCCAACCATCTGACCAAGAGTTAAAAGACCATCAAGAAATGCTTGGTAAGCTTCAAAAGCCTTTGTGGGGCCAAAGTTGATGATTTTATTGTACCGAATTACTTTCAGCCGACTGTGTCGCTGCCAACTGGCGTTGCCGTTCACGATACAAAGAAACAAAATCGATTGGTTGTAACTGCGGCAGCGGAATAACGCCATCACGGGATAAATTAGCAACAATTTGCCGTGCGAATGGGAAAAGCAATCTTGGCGCTTCAATCATCAAAAGTGGCTCAATTGCTTCAACCGGAACTGATTGTAAATGAAAAAGCCCCGCATATTCAACTTCTGCCAAACATTTGAATTTTTCGTGCATCGTTGCTTCAAGCAGAATTTTTAATATAACCTCAAAATCAGTTGTGTTGAACTGTGCAATTCGGATATCGATTTTAACACTGCCCTTTGGGGTTTGATGACCTGACTGAATAATCTCAACAGAATTCGGATTTTCATAAGATAAATCTTTTAAATACTGGGCAACCAAACTGAAGCTGGAAGATTTATCCTTATCGGGTGCTGGTGTTTTTTGTGCCGTGTCGGTGGTATTTTCTTTATTGGCAGAACTGCTGGTTGAATTCTTGCCCGAACGATTTTCAGTCATCATCAATATCCTTAGAAAAATTTCAATAATTTCCAAAAAACTTATGCCCGAATATAGGTTTTTTAGCAAGTGTTTCCTTGTAACCAAAATATCTTTTGCCGTTGATAAAGTCTTAATATTGGCTTTTATATTTGTTTTTAGCAGAATTTTAGAAAAATTATTTTGACATAGATTTTTACTGGATTTGTTGTTAGTTTTTCCTATATCTATTTTATCATCCAACAAATATTCTGGTATAAAATGACAGACTCAGATTGGCTTCAGATTATTTTTTTCGCAGCTTTGGCTGTTTTCTTTCTTGTTCGGTTACGTCAGGTTCTTGGGCAAAGAACAGGTAACGAGCAAAAATATAAACACCAGAAAATTCTTCAAATACCGCTGCCTGGCCAAAAGCATCAGACAGAAAAAGTTGCCGAGAAAAGTAATATCGAAAACGAACAAGAAAAGTCTTTCCTATTATCAGCTGAATTAGTCAATAATGTGTACGAATTGCAGCGACAATACCCAGCTTTTCAACCTTCAACATTCGTCAAAGGGGCAAAGATAGCTTTTGAGGCTATACTCGAAGCGTATGCGGCAGGGGACACAAATACCCTAAAAGCATTAGTTGATCAGGATGTGTTTGATTTGTTTAATCAAGCGATTATAACGCGCCAGCAAAAGGGACAGCGTCAGGAAACAATGATTGTTGCTATTAAAGAAGCAAAGATTCAGTCTATTCAAAGTGACGCTGCAAGGGCGGTAATATCGGTTATTATTGTGTCTGAGCAGATCAACGCTATCCGTAACCAACAAGGACAGGTTATTGAAGGGGATGCTACCGCAGTAATGACGGTTCGTGATTTGTGGACATTTGCAAAAGACTTGCGGCGGACTGATCCTAATTGGGTGTTGATTGCTACTGAAAATGCAGAAGCTTAAGCGGTTCATTGCCCTTAACCCAATTGGCATCTTATCTGTAGGTTGTGGATTGGTTTTAGGCTGGATTTTTCTAACTAAACAGCTAGAACGTTTTGAGCCTAAACCATCCGAGAACCTTATCAATCTTGTTCCTATACCGTTCACTAATTTGCCAGGTTGGAATAACGATACGATCAGCGATATTTTACCGGCAATTAAAAACTCCTGTCGCTTATATTTGAAGATGGATCAGGAACGCTTATTGTCATCATCAATTTGGCTGGTTAAAGCCAAGGACTGGCAGCCAATTTGCCACAATATCGAGGCAGTTGATGCAAACTTTGCTGCTACAGCAGCATTTCTAGAATATTGGTTTCAAGTGTTTGAAATGCAACCAAATACACAAATACCTGGATTATTTACAGGGTATTATGAACCAAAAATTGCAGGCGCACGGACAGCTGATGATCAATATAAATTTCCCTTGTACAGCCTACCAAAAGATTTGATAACAATTGATCTTGGCAAGTTTAGATCAGAGTGGCAAGGGCAGCAAATTATTGGCCGTTTTGTCAATCAACAGTTTGAACCCTATCATACCCGCGAATCAATCGCTAAAGGGTCATTACGTAATCAAGGATACGAAATTGTCTGGCTTCGTGACAACATCGATGGTTTTTTTCTGGAAATCCAAGGATCCGGGGTTATTAGCTTGCCTGATGGCCAAGAATTAAGGGTTGGTTATGCCGGAAAAAACGGACACCCTTACCGGGCTATTGGCGCAAAACTAATTGAAGAAGGTGTACTCAAGCGTGAAGAAGTAAGCCTGCAATCTATTCGTGCTTGGCTTCAAGCTAACCCAGATCAACAACAGCGTGTGATGAACTTTAATCCAAGCTATGTGTTCTTCAAACTACAACAGGGTGTTACAGGGGCAGTAGGAGCACAAAATACTGTTTTAACGGCGGGTCGTAGCATGGCGGTTGATCCAGCTTATATTCCACTTGGAACATTACTATGGCTTGATACAACATGGCCATCGCCCATGCCGCAAGAAACGCAAGATCAAAATCGCTTAAAATTACAGCGATTGATGATCGCTCAAGACACTGGTGGTGCTATCAAAGGACCTATTCGTGGGGACATTTTTTTTGGTACGGGCGATAAAGCAGGCGAAATTGCAGGTTATATGAAACAATCAGGAAAATATTATATTATCCTACCAAAGACAGTTATGCCGATAAACCAAATCTTAAATACCAAAAATAAATAAACACCCTTTTATAACCTGATTGTTAAATTCAATGCCTGCAAAATATAAAAAACAGATAACACCAAGCGACCTTAGTTTGTGGGTACAAATCGTTCGGAATGTACAACCACTTAGAAATGTCAAACAGTCCGAAGATATAAAAAAACCACCAAAGAAAACTATTCTTGTTCAAGAGAAAACTTTTCTCTTAGAGGATCGACCTGTTAAAAACAAAAATCGTAATCAGCCAAATGGTTCTCAAGATACGCCTTCATTAGATAAGCTTGATCAGTTGGATGGAGCTTTACAACGTCGTTTAAAACGCGGTGAAATAAAAATTGCTGGCCGACTTGATTTGCACGGTTATACGCGCGCCGATGCCCATGCCAGGCTTTTATCCTTCTTGCACCAAGCCCATCAAGCGCAAGACCGCTGTATTTTAGTGATTACAGGTAAGGGCAGGGAGCAACAATCAGGTGTT
Source organism: uncultured Rhodospirillaceae bacterium (assembly GCA_964414755.1). Taxonomy (GTDB): domain Bacteria; phylum Pseudomonadota; class Alphaproteobacteria; order JAEUKQ01; family JAEUKQ01; genus JAEUKQ01. The sequence goes on from CAYPXH010000002.1 coordinate 18,606, forward strand.
TTACAACGAGAAGTTCCAATTTGGCTAAATTCTGAAGAAATGCGGCGCATCGTACTGGCCTTCTGTCACGCCCAAAAGCGTGACGGCGGCGTCGGGGCTTTATATATACTTATTAGAAGAAAAAGATCAGAAGCTTAAATTTCCACCTGATTGCTATAATATGAATTTGCTAAGATCTTTATTTTTTGCCAGACCGGCAATCCGTTCTTGAACATAATTTTCATCAATAACCACGGTAGATCCAGCCTTATCAGTAGCGTTAAAGCTAATTTCTTCCAACAATTTTTCTAATACTGTGTGCAAACGTCGGGCACCAATATTTTCGATTGTTGAATTAATCAAGGCAGCTAAATCTGATAAACTGTCTATAGCCTCGGGCGTAAATTCCAGATTAATATCCTCGGTCTTTAAAAGAGCTTTATATTGTTTTACCAGGCTTGTTTCAGGCTCCATCAAAATTCTTTTGAAATCATCACGGCTTAAAGCTTGCAGTTCAACCCTTATGGGTAATCGACCCTGCAATTCTGGCAAAAGATCTGATGGTTTAGCCATATGAAACGCGCCGGAAGCAATGAACAAAATATGATCTGTTTTGACAGTACCATATTTTGTTGGGACCTGTGTTCCTTCAATTAAGGGCAATAAGTCACGCTGAACACCCTCGCGACTAACGTCTGCTCCTACACGTTCCGAGCGCGCGCAAATTTTATCAATTTCATCAATAAAAACAATTCCGTTTTCTTCGACCGCGCGGATAGCATCTTGGGTGACTTTTTCTTGATCTAATAATTTGTCGCTTTCTTCAATAATCAGAACCTTGTAACTTTCGGCAACAGTCAATCGGCGTGTTTTCGTGCGGCCACCCATAACCTGGCCAACAATATCATTTAAATTAAGCATACCCATTGTTGCTCCGGGCATACCGGGAATATCAAAAGTTGGCAGTTTGCTGGCAGGATTATCTTTCACTTGAATTTCTATTTCCCGTTGATCCAGTTCCCCAGCCCGCAGCATTTTGCGAAATTTGCTGCGAGTTTCTGGTGCTGCAGATTCGCCAACTAATGCGTCTAGAACCCGCTCTTCAGCCATAATCTCGGCTTTTGCTGATACTTCTTTTCGCATGCGCTCACGCGATAAATGTAGGCTAATCTCAACAAGATCACGAATTATTTGTTCAACATCACGGCCAACATAACCAATCTCGGTAAATTTTGTGGCTTCAACTTTTAAAAAAGGTGCCTGCGCCAGTTTGGCAAGACGGCGGGCTATTTCTGTTTTACCAACACCAGTCGGGCCAATCATTAAAATATTTTTGGGTAAAACCTCTTCACGCATTTGGCTTGGTAATTGTTGCCGTCGCCATCTGTTACGTAAAGCAACAGCCACAGCTTTTTTAGCATCGTGTTGACCAATAATATACCGATCTAATTCTGAAACAATTTCGCGTGGTGTAAAGTTAGAAGCGGTGTTTGAGGGGGCAGAAGTAATATCGTTCATAGGCTTTCAATCGTAATGTTGTTGTTGGTGTAAACACATAACTCGGCAGCAATTTTCATCGATCTTTTCACAATCTCTAAGGCATCAAACTGATCAATCGTGATTAAGGCTTTGGCAGCGGATAGAGCGAAATTTCCGCCCGAACCAATACCAATAATACCGCTGTCTGGTTCCAAAACATCACCAGCTCCAGTTAAAATGAAACCGCTGTTCTTATCAGCAACCGCCATCATGGCTTCTAGGCGGCGTAAATAACGATCGGTCCGCCAGTCTTTAGCTAATTCAACACATGCCCTAGCTAATTGACCGGGGTGTTTTTCCAATTTTGCCTCCAGTCGCTCGAAAAGCGTTAAGGCATCGGCGGTTGATCCGGCGAATCCTGCAACAATATCTCCTTTACCAAGACGCCTGACTTTCTTAGCTGTGGATTTAATAATCGTTGGGCCGTGGGATACCTGGCCATCACCCGCAATAACGACTTGGGTTCCTTTACGAACACATAAAATGGTTGTGCCGTGCCATCCGGGATTATCTTGGTTGTTTAAGTCAAAATGAACCAATCTCTTCTCCTGCTTGCGTAAAAAGCATAAAACAATTTAGTATATGGGTGTGGCACCGTAAACTAACAAGACCCCAATACTATGACAAAGTGCAATAATTTCAAAAATACCAATTGCGAGGGAAGCATGGCTTATAACCAAAATAATATTTTTGCCAAAATTATTCGGGGTGAAATACCCTGTCAGAAAGTTTATGAGGATCAAGAAATCCTTGCGTTTCATGATATTAATCCTCAGGCAAAGACCCATGTTTTAATTGTCCCTAAGGCAGCTTATATTTCATGGGATGATTTTGCCATGCAGGCAACAACTTCGCAAACAGCAGCTTTGATGAAAGCAATACCGATTGTTGCCAGAAAACTTGGTCTTGAAAAACAGGGGTATCGTATTATTGCTAATCATGGTCATCATGCACACCAAGAAGTTCCACATTTTCACCTTCATCTTCTTGGCGGAAATCCATTGGGGCCGTTAGTTCAGCCGTAAAATTTAGTCAGATAGCTTGGGATTAATACGTCGATAACTAAGAGCTTCAGCTAGGTGCGCGCGTTCTATGACAGCTGATTCAGCAAGGTCGGCTATTGTTCTTGCCACACGCAAGGTTCGGTGATATCCACGCGCCGATAAAGCCATTTTTTCTGCGGCATTGTTCAATAATTGCTGTGCCTCGGGACGTAAAGATGTAATTTCTTCAAGTTTTTTAAGCGGTATTTCGCCATTAGCGATTGACAGTTCGTTATCTTTGAACTGATGTCGGTATCTTGTTTCCTGATACCGAAGCGCTTGAGTAACCCGTTTACGTACATCTGCAGTTTTTTCGCCCAACCGTTGTTGGCTTAAAAGATGCGGTGATACAGAAGCGAGTTCAATAGTCAAGTCGAGGCGGTCAAAGAATGGACCAGAAATTTTAGATTGATAGGACTCAGCACAGTGGGGTTTTTTGCTGCAAGATAAGGCAGGCTGATCGAAATAACCACAGCGGCATGGGTTCATTGCTGCAACTAATTGGAAACGGGCAGGATATGTAATATGATGGTTGGCGCGCGCAATCATCACATTCTTTGTTTCGAGGGGTTGCCTTAGGGAATCGAGAGATTGTCTTGAAAATTCTGGTAATTCATCTAAAAAAAGCACGCCATTATGTGCTAATGAAACCTCGCCCGGTTTGGCACGTAACCCGCCGCCGATCAAAGCCGCCATCGAGGAAGAATGGTGTGGGTCACGAAACGGGCGATCACGAACAATACTTTGATTTCCTAGCTGACCTGCAAGGCTATAGACAATGGTTGTTTCTAAAGCTTCGGATGCAGATAAAGGTGGAAGAATGCCAGGCAGTCGTGCTGCCAGCATAGATTTTCCAGCACCGGGCGGTCCAACCATAAGTAAATTATGACGTCCTGCAGCAGCAATTTCAAGGGCACGTTTGGCTGTTTCTTGACCGCGAATATCTTGTAGGTCTTTATCGTTCGTTGACAAATCAGGCAATTGCACAGCACCTTGCCTTAGTATCCTTTCGCCCTTAAGACAGCTTAGTAAAACGAGTAAATTGGCAGCGGGAATAATTGACGTTGATCCAGCCCAGGCGGCTTCATTACCCTGCTGTTCAGGGCAAATAAGTGTTAGCTTGTGCTCAGCTGCGTATAAAGCGGCAGCCAAAACGCCATTAATCGGTGAAATTCGACCATCCAAACCAAGTTCCCCAACCGCGCAATATTGGTCTAGATTAATATCATTCAATCCATTGGTTGCTGCTAGTAATGCTAAAGCAATCGGTAAATCATAATGGCTACCTTCTTTCATAAGATCAGCAGGTGCCAAGTTAACCGTGATTCGCTTGCCGGGTAGGGATAAGCCAATCGACTGAAAAGCAGCCCGAACCCGTTCACGACTTTCGGCAATTGCTTTGTCAGGCAATCCAACAATTGTAAAATTTGGCAACCCATTTACAAGTTGCACCTGCACATCTACTTGTTGTGCATGAAGACCAATAAAAGCAACTGTTTTTACAGAAATACTCATGATTTTATGAAAATATGTGGTTAATAAAACTATTCTGCAATGAATTAAATGCAACAATCAAGCCATCAAAGAGCTACGGCTTTTATTTTATATCAATGACAATAAATGACTCCATGAAAATCATATTATATATTTTTATTGGGCACAAATTATAATTAATATGGCATTTAATTGTTAAATTTTTTAAGATGATAAAAATAAATGGTCTATAGCATCTTGCAAGCGCATTAGATGATCCTCGTTAGTTTATCAGCCATTTTAGGGTGCTTTTTCCCGTAATTCTTTACTTATATTCATGATTATATAATGACCAACACAATAGCCGGTCTCCAGGATCAACCATTACGTGCCATCACCCTAATGGTTGTTGGTATTTTTATGTTCAGTATTGCCGATGCGCTGATCAAAGCAATGTCGGGAATTTATCCTACTGGTGAGGTTATGGCTTTTCGCAATTTTTTTGCTTGCGGGCCGATGTTTTTGTTTTTTTACCGGTACGCACGCGGCAGTGTTTTTCAGACAAAAAAGCTGTTTTTACAAATATTTCGTGGATTTATTGGTTTTATTTCTATGGCTTGTGCCTTTTTGGCTTTTAAATTTATGCCTCTAGCAGACGCCGTATCGTTGACCATGTCAGGCACTATTTTTCTTGCAATATTATCAGGTTTGATCTTAAAAGAAAAAGTTTGTCGCAGTCGTTGGATAGCTATCTTGGTAGGCTTTGCTGGTGTTTTGATTATTACACGTCCAGGGGCCAGTGTTTTTAGCGGTGCTGCCATTTTTGCTATCGGCAGCGCAATGCTTTTTGCAATATCGGCAGTTTGTGTACGTTATTTAAGCCGCACAGATAGTGCCAGTACAACGGTTTTTTACTTTATTCTCGTTTGTCTTGTCTGCAGTATCCTTACAATTCCAGCGCAATGGATTTTTCCAGATAGTTCCTGGGTACGTCAAGGGATTGTTGGTTGGGTAACACCAACCTGGCCAGATATTTTAATACTCGGTCTTATTGGCTTTATCGGTGGATCAGCCCAAATTGCTGTAACACAGGCTTTTCGTATTGCATCCGGACCCATTGTTGTACCTTTCCAATATACTGACATTATCTATTCGATGGTTATAGGCTATGTTTTTTGGTATGAAGTGCCCGACATGTTTTTATATGTTGGGGCTTTGTTGATTACATTGAGTGGTATTTTTATTGTCCGCTATGAAGTTAGGAAACGTTTGGTACAAAAGCGCACTTTATAGTTTTCTTAGGTTTTCAACCTTATCCCAAAAGATTTTTTCGAGAATCGTGTTGTTGAGTTTGTTAATTTGCTGAAATCCTGTTGGTGATGTCACATTAATTTCTGTCAGATAATTTCCAATGACATCGATGCCCGCCAGCATAATACCCTGTTCTTTAAGAACTGGGCCGATCTGTTTACATATTTCGATGTCACGAACAGTAAGATCGGTTTTAGCGGCCAGCCCGCCAACATGCAAATTAGCACGGGAATCGCCAAGTGCTGGGATTCGATTAACCGCCCCCACAGGATCACCGTCAATTAAAATGATGCGCTTATCCCCATACCGTACTTCGGGTATATACTGCTGTATAATCAGTGGTTCTGTCGAATGGCGTATGTGAACTTCAAACAAAGCGCCTAAATTTTCATCACCCGGCTTTAAGTGAAAAACCCCATATCCCCCGTTCCCATAAAGGGGTTTTACAATAATGTCTTGGTATATTTTCCGAAATTCAGAAATTTCTTGAAGGTCGCTTGAAATCAGTGTGGGGGCGATTAAGTTGGGAAACTGCAGCAAAAACATTTTTTCTGGGGCATTTCGTACGGATCTTGCCCTGTTAATTACCAGTACCGATGCGGGCAGCATCTCTAAAATATGGGTATTGGTAATATAAGCCATGTCAAAAGGGGGATCTTGACGAATTAAAACAACATCAAACTTGTGTAGGTCCAGTTTTTCTCTTAAGCCCAAATCAGCATGAGCACCCTTTTGCCGTTTTAAGGATAGTCTATGGCCATAAGCATATATCCGACCATCCATAAATTGCAACTGCCGTGGGGTATAGTAGTAAAGCTGATAACCACGGTGTTGCGCCTCAAGACCCAGTGCAAAAGTTGTATCCGTATCAATATTAATATCTTCAACTGGATCCATCTGAATGGCGACACGCACAAGATTTCTCCCAAAACAACTTACATTCGTTGTAATAGATTAACTTTAGCAATTAGACGGTGCTTCACAACAGCCAAAATATGGATCCCCAACAAAATTATCATGAAAAAACCCATAAAAACATGAGCCGTCGCAGCAGTTTGGAAACTCTCAGGTAATAATGGTATTGGCAAATTAAAACCAAACCAGTGTGGTTTTCCGCCAAAAGCTACAATCATGATATAACCGGATATCGGTAGCATGATCATTAAAATGTAAAAAAGAATATGAACAAGTTTGGAAATAGTTTGTTCCCAGCGTTTTAACATGTTGATAGGCAAGGGTTTATATAAAAACCAACGAAGCACAAGCCGTATCCAAACCAATAGAAAAACAGTTAATCCAAAAGATTGGTGCCAAAAAACCGCCTGTTCGCCGGCAATAGTAACCTTATCCTCAATCATCAAGCCAGTTGCGATAACCCCGATAATCAAGATAGCCATAAGCCAGTGTATTAAGCGTAAGCCTGGGTGATACCGATCAATATTTAAAGGCGATGATTTCATGGGTTAAACCTTTCTTTGGGCAATTTTATCTTAAGAATATACTATTAATCTTGGCATTCGCAAGGGGCTTACCAAAGCAAGTGCCAAGCGCACATGAAACGTTTGATAGAATGGGTTGGTTGTTAAAAAAATCTGCAATTGACGATTCTGCCGGCGCTGTTGCTGGTGTTGATAAGGCCACGAACTGTAATCAAGGCTGGAGCGATATTTAACCTCGATAGCATAGATATTATTGTTTTTTGTAGCAATAATATCAATCTCACCTAAACGGGATTTATAATTACGGTTAATAACCCTATAACTGCTGGCTTTTAAATATAATGCGGTCAAGAACTCGGCATAACGACCCCAAAAATGACTAGATTGAAAATTCATTTATCAGCGCCTGATTCCCTTAATAATAAAGCTTGCTGATAAGCTGTTTTTCGCGGTACTCCAAGCTCATCTGCTGTTTGGCGAGCAGCTTCTTTCAAAGAGAAGTGTTGCAAATAATTTTTAAGAGTTTCAACCAATTTTTCTTGGGTTATTTCAGTTGAGATATCTGCTGAATAACTAAGGTCTATTGCTATAACAAACTCACCTTTAATAGTTGGGGTTTTTTGGTAAAGTTGTAGTAGGTTACTTAATAATCCACGGTTTGTTTCCTCAAATATCTTGGTTATTTCCCGACAGATTGCGCTTGGTCTGTCGCCAAATATATTTAAACAGTCAGTTAAACTATTTAACAGTCTAACTGGGGATTCGAACAATAGTAGCGTTCCTTTAAATTTTTGGAAAGAATACAAAAATTTTTGTCGGGCGACAAATTTTGAAGGCATAAAGCCAGCAAACAACATGGGATATTGCGGTAATCCAGTTGTAACTAGCCCTGCTAGAACAGCTGATGGGCCAGGGATGGAATAGACCGGAATATTTTGGGCAATGGCTGCTTGAACCAGCTTATATCCAGGATCAGAAATCAAAGGTGTTCCAGCATCACTAATCAGGGCTACAGATTTTTTTTGGGAAAGCATCTCAATTAAAAGAGGGGTTATGATTTCAGCGTTATGGTCGTGATAAGCCTGTATTTTTGTTTTTATACCATAATATCGCAAAAGCTTTTTGCTAACACGCGTGTCTTCACATGCGATTAAATCAACCTGATTCAGGGTATGTAGGGCACGTAATGTTATGTCTGCTAAATTGCCAATCGGTGTGGAAACAATAAATAAGCCATAAGGTGCTGTTTTAATATTTTCCAAACAAACTGCCGGAATTGATAAAGTCATTTGCCAGGCTCGTTAAAATTGTTTAAACTTAAATGCTGGATCAAAAATAAAAGTTAGCGTTGATGTCTTAACCCGATGAAGAGATTGCAACTAACCATGAAATTTAGCCATATTATTTTATTAGTTATTTCTATCGTTCTTAGCGCATGTCAGTCAACAGGCAATTCGGGCTTTGGAACTGGCGGAACAACAGGTGCCCCAAAAGTTGCCATACTTCTTCCCTTAAGTGGTTCTAATGCAGCATTAGGTAAAAACCTTCTAAACGCTGCGCAGATGGCCGTTTTTCAAGAAGCAGGCCCGGATTTTGAATTGATTGTGAAGGATACAAACCAAAATGGGGGGGCATTAGCCGCTTTACAGCAGGCAATTGATGAAGGTGCACGTTTGGTTTTAGGACCAATTTTTGCCAATCAGGTTCGAGAAATTATGCCACTTGCGGCTTCCAAGGGTGTTCAAATACTTAGCTTCTCGAATGACGAGAGTCTTGCAAAAGAAGGTGTCTTTGTTGGGGGTCTAACATTATCCCAACAGATTAACCGTATTTTTCATTATGTTAGTACCCAAGACATCAAAAGACTGGCATTATTATTGCCAGAAAACAATTATGGTCGGGTTGTTGAAAGTGCGGCCGTTCAATATGCCAGTGCTTGGGGACTTGAAGTATTTCAGACAGAATTTTATGATCCATCGTCCAAAAATTTCTCTGAAACAGTCCGCAGATTAGGGCCGGGCGACCCTGTTCCCCTGGTATCAACCGAAGAGGAAATAAATCAACAAAACGATTCTACTGGTGATTTAGAACAAGCCATGGATCAGGAACAAGACGCTGTTGATGATGTTATTATTTCCAGTGAACCACCTCCAGCTTGGATGCCCCCATACAAGCCTATTAAAGTTGTAAACTATCAGGCATTATTGATTGCAGAGGGTGGGGAGCGATTGATTACCCTGTCTGCTCTTGCGCCTTATCATGGTATTGATACAACTCAGGTACGATTATTAGGAACAAATTTATGGGATGACCCGGCTTTACAGCGTGAGGCAAGCCTTTTAGGGGGATGGTATCCCAATTATGCTAACCAAGAAAGGCAACTTTTTGAGCAACGGTACCGTCAATTATTTGGTGTTCAACCCAATCGCTTGGCTTCAAATGTGTATGACATGGTTACATTGGCGGCCAAGCTTGGTGATAAGCCGGGGGCGAATTTTGGTCGTAACGCAATTATCAATTTTGGTGAATTGAGTGGAAAAAACGGTGTTTTCCGCTTTATGCCTAACGGTATTGCTGAATATGGATTGGCCATATATGAAGTTCAGCGCCAACGCATATTACTAAAAGATCCTGCGCCAACGACGCTTATTCCGTTAATCAACTAATTATCTGTGTTTGCCAATAAATAGCGAAGAATACTATTTAGGCGCAGTCTGCCGTTTGCGGTTACGGCGAAATTTTTGGACGTAACCGTAATCAGATCTTGTGCCTGCAGAAATAAAAGTTTTTGGTAAAGTGGGCTATTTAATAAATGGTTGCCGGTCTCAAGGTTAAATCTTGAAATGTCAATCCCCGAATTTAAGCGTAACCCCATAAGCAAACGTTCTTGAATTTGTTCGTTAAGCGTTAAACAGTAAAAATCTTTTGTCCCATGGCCAAGGTGTATAACTTGATGTAGCCAGCTTTCTGGAATTTTTGTTTGAAGCGAAGCAAATTTTTGACCATCAAAACTAAGGCGCCCATGTGCGCCTGGACCAATACCTATATAATCTTGGTAATTCCAATATGTTAAATTATGTCGACACTCATAACCTGACTTGGCGTAATTTGATACTTCATAAAGATGAAATCCATAATCCATAGTTATATTATTTGTCAGGTTATAAAAATCGGTAGATAATTCTTCGGTAGGCATCGTTAGATAGCCAGCTTGATAACTTTTTTCAAAAGCAGTGCCTGGTTCAATAGTCAGTTGGTATAATGATAAGTGATTTGCTGCCAAATTTAGGGCCATTTTAAGCTCTTTTTCCCATTCGCCCAGATGTTGTTGTGGCCGCGCATAAATAAGATCAAACGAAAAATTTTCAAAATTATTAGCTGCAATATCAATAGCTTGCATGGCTTGTTTCCGGTCGTGATGGCGACCAAGTAGTTTAAGTGCATCATCCATCAAAGACTGAACACCGATTGATAATCTGTTGACCCCACAATCCCTATAAGCTTTGATTTTTTGATTCTCTATGCTGGATGGGTTAGATTCGAGAGATATCTCTATGTCGGTTGTAAATGGCCATATTTTATCAGCTGTAGTAATCAGTTCCTCGACCATCTTTGGTGGCATTAGGGACGGTGTTCCACCCCCAAAAAAAATACTTGATAAGGGGCGTCCCCAGCTACGTTGTCCATAAAAACACATCTCCTGCTTTAAGCATTTCAGCCAATCTTGCCAAGCTATCGATGCACGTACATGGCTGTTAAAATCACAATAAGGGCATTTGGTAAGGCAAAAAGGCCAGTGAATGTAAAGGCCAAATTTTTCTTGATTTGGTTGTGTGTGCATCATTAAAATTGATTAGTGCATTAAAGTACTAGAAAGTTTTTTTTAAATTGTGCGAAAGCTTGCGCACGGTGGCTAATAATATTTTTAACAGATGGATTTAGTTCAGCCATCGTTTTGTCATAACCAGTTGGCACAAACATCGGATCATAACCGAACCCAAATTTTCCCCGTGGTGGCCAAGTTAATGTACCGTTCAGTTGTCCCTCAAAAATCTTATTACTTCCGTCTGGCCATGCTATTGCCAAAGCGCACACAAAATAAGCCGAAAAATCCTCAAGTCTAGGGTTTTGATATCGGTGTTGTAATTTGTGGTAAACTTTTTGCATGGCTATGTTAAAGTCGCGCTTATCACCCGCCCAACGGGCAGAGTAGATTCCTGGCTCTCCATCTAATGCTGGTATTACGATGCCCGAATCATCTGCCAAGGCTGGTATGTTGGATGCACGAGCGGCCAGCGACGCCTTTAGCAAAGCATTTGACTGAAAACTATCGCCAGTTTCTTCTGGCTCAGGCAATCCTAAATCTTTAATTGCGTAAAGCTTTGGAATATAGGGCTGCAAAATTTCCTGAAGCTCAACCAATTTGCCGGCATTATGTGTTGCTAATACTAATTTGGTTAATGGGGATAATCCATTCATAAGGTTACTAAACCGGCAAGGATTTGTTTTTGTTGTTCAACAAGATAGCGAGTTGCCTTTTGCGCAAGCTCAAGCATTTGCAATAATTGGGGTTGGGTAAATGAATTTTTTTCTGCGGTTGATTGAATCTCAACAATTTCACCCTTACCTGTTAACACAAAATTTGCATCAACTTCGGCATTACTGTCTTCAATATACTCAAGATCAAGAACAGGTTTTCCCTGATAAATTCCACAAGAAACAGCGGCAATATGATCTAGTAACGCAAATTGTTTTGTCATTCCTGTTTTAACCAACCGCATAACTGCTTGATGCAAAGCGACATACCCACCTGTGATAGCCGCTGTACGTGTTCCACCATCAGCCTGAAGAACGTCACAATCAATAAAAATTTGCCGTTCGCCCAAAGAATTAAGGTTTGTTACTGCACGAAGTGAGCGCCCAATCAGGCGTTGAATTTCCTGTGTGCGGCCGCTAACCTTGCCCCGTGTTGCTTCGCGCTCTGTGCGGGTTGCAGTTGATCGCGGTAACATGCCATATTCTGCAGTTACCCAACCCTTGCCAGTATTTCTTAAAAAACTTGGTACCTGGGTATCGATAGAAGCAGTGCACAATACATGCGTATTGCCAAGCTGAATTAAGCAAGAACCCTCGGCATATTTATTTACGTTAATTTCCATTTTAACAGGGCGCAGTTGATCAAATTGACGGCCAGATGGGCGCAGGGGCACAGAATTCATTATAAACCTTCGCGGGTCATGGTTGATACTTTATTAGGTATATACCTTACTTGTGGTGAAATTGTAAAACAAAACAAAATAAAATAATAGCTATCAGTTGCGATTATTAAAAAAGATACCTATTTATGATGGATAAATTTTAACAAGAATTTTTTATTTAAGTATAAAATTGATTTACTGTGGAAATGAGTGCTGAAAAAAGAACAACCATTAAGGAATTAAACGAACGATCGCGCGCGGTTTTTCGCCAGGTGGTTGATGCCTATCTTGAAACTGGGGAGCCGGCAGGATCTCATTTTATTTCAAAACGAACCAACCTAAATTTATCAGCGGCAACCATTAGAAATGTTATGGCTGATCTTGAAGCTGCAGGTCTTTTGTTTTCACCGCACACCTCAGCCGGGCGATTGCCAACAGACCTTGGGCTGCGGTTATTTGTTGATGGGCTGTTGGAAGTTGGTTCTTTATCGGAAAATGAACGGCGCAGCATTGAAGATGGATGTATGCAAAGCGGCCATAATTTATCTTCATTATTAGAGCAAGCCAGCCAAGTTATATCTGGTTTGTCCCGTTGTGCCGGACTTGTCGTCGCGCCAACAACCGACAATCGTTTGCGCCATATTGAATTTTTGCCCCTGGGAGTTGATCGTGCCCTGGTGGTTATGGTTTCTGAAGATGGGGTAGTCGAAAATCGTCTGATTGATTTGCCCAGGGGGTTGCCAGCAACAGCATTAGTTGATGCCACCAATTACCTTAACACCCGCATGATAGGTAAAACAATAGGTGAATCTATCGCAAGAATCACCCAAGATTTAAAGGCGCATCAAACAGAATTAGATTTATTGGCTGAAAAGGTTGTTCAAGCAGGATTAGCTACTTGGGCTGGTACCTTGGATAACCGGGTACTTATTTTAACCGGACAAAGCCATTTACTGGAAGAAATTAAAGAAATTGACGATCTTGAACGATTAAGGGTCTTGTTCCAATTGCTTGAAAACAAGCAATCCATGATGCGCCTGCTTGAACAGGCAAAAAAAGCAAAAGACGTTCAAATTTTCATTGGCGCGCAGAATGATTTATTTAATCTTACCGGCTGTTCGTTAATTATTGCTCCTTATCAAAACAAACGACAACAAGTTGTTGGGGCGATTGGGGTTATTGGGCCAAGCCGTATAGATTATGCGCGCATAATACCCATGGTAAATTATACAGCCCAGCTTATTGGCCGTTTTCTTAATAAAAAATAATCGTAATATAGAACATGAATAAGAGGTGTAAAATGACCAAGCCGACCAACCAGACAAATGCCCAAAACCAGGTAGCTGAGGATACAGATAACCAAAAACATACAAAATCTTCAGGCCTAAACCAGGACAATCCCAGCACAGAATATAACCAACCAAATCCATTAGCTTTGCGTATTACTGAGCTTGAGCAGAAGTTAATTTTAGCTGATTCTGAAGTAAAACAGCTGAAAGATCAGCTATTACGTACCCTAGCTGAAAGTGAAAACACTCGCAAAAGAATGCTTCGCGAGAAAGAGGAAAGTCAAAAATTTGCAATTGGTAATTTTGCCAAAGACCTTATAGGAGTTGCCGATAATTTTGATAGGGCGCTGAAAAATTTAATTACCACCGAAGACCCGATACTTAAAAACTTTATTGAAGGAATTACAATGACCGAACGTCAGCTAATGTCGGTTTTTGAAAAATATAATCTGAAAAAGATCGTACCCGTTGGTGAAAAGTTTGATGGTCATCAACATCAAGCTGTTATGGATGTGCCATCAAGCACACAAGCTCCAGGAACAATAGTCGATGTTTTTCAAGCCGCTTTTTTCCTGAATGATCGATTATTGCGCCCGGCAATGGTAACTGTTGCTAAAGCCGCATTACCTGATGCCGATGATTCAAAAACCGAAGGTGAAAAAAAATAATTTTGCAATTACCGGCTTGCAGATTGCATTAATCGTTCTTATATACCTAAACAAATTCATCTGCTTGATTATTAGTAGGTCATTTAGTGAGCGGGGGTTGTATAGATGCTACAAGGTCTTTACCTAACCTGCCGAGAAGAGAGGAAATATGAGTAAAGTTATTGGAATTGACTTAGGGACAACTAATTCTTGCGTTGCAGTAATGGAAGGCAAGGATATTAAAGTTATTGAAAACAGCGAAGGGGCTAGAACCACCCCATCAATTATTGCTTTTACTGAGAATGAAGAGCGTTTAGCCGGACAGGCAGCCAAACGACAGGCAGTAACAAACCCAGAAAATACTTTTTTCGCCATAAAGAGATTGATAGGGCGTAGATATGACGACGCGATGGTTAAAAAAGATAAAGGACTTGTGCCTTATAAAATTGTTTCTGGTGATAACGGCGATGCTTGGGTTGAGAGCCGCGGGAAGAAATATTCCCCGTCGCAAATTAGTGCGTTTATTTTACAAAAAATGAAGGAAACTGCCGAAAATTATTTGGGTGATAAGGTAACGCAGGCGGTTATTACGGTGCCGGCCTATTTTAACGACTCGCAGCGTCAGGCCACCAAAGATGCTGGTAGAATTGCTGGGTTGGAAGTTTTGCGGATTATTAATGAACCAACGGCGGCTGCTCTGGCATACGGGCTTGAGAAAAAAGGCAGCGGCATTATTGCTGTTTATGATTTGGGTGGGGGGACATTCGACGTTTCCGTTCTGGAAATTGGTGATGGTGTATTTGAAGTGAAGTCAACGAACGGTGATACCTTCCTAGGTGGTGAAGATTTTGACGCCCGGATTATGGATTATTTAGCCGAAGAGTTTCGCAAGGAAAACGGTATAGATTTGCGCAAAGATCGCCTAGCCCTTCAGCGATTGAAAGATGCGGCCGAGAAAGCAAAAATAGAACTTTCAAGCTCGATGCAAACAGAAATTAATCTGCCATTTATTACCGCAGATAAAAATGGACCCAAACATCTAAATATTAAGCTAACTCGGGCCAAGTTAGAATCATTGGTTGATGATTTGATACAGCGTACGCTTGAGCCTTGCCGTGCGGCTTTGAAAGATGCTGGTTTAAAGGTATCTGAAATTAATGAAGTTGTTCTGGTTGGTGGTATGACACGTATGCCCAAGGTTATCGAGGCCGTACGGAAATTCTTTGACCGTGAGCCGCATCGTGGTGTTAATCCTGATGAAGTGGTCGCCGTGGGTGCAGCCATTCAGGGTGCCGTTTTAAAAGGCGAGGTGAAGGACGTATTGTTGCTTGATGTTACACCACTATCCCTAGGTATTGAAACATTAGGCGGGGTATTTACTCGCCTTATCGATAGAAATACAACTGTTCCAACCAAAAGAAGCCAAATTTTCTCAACTGCAGACGACAGTCAAACCGCTGTGACAATCAGAGTGTTTCAAGGCGAGCGTGAAATGGCTGCTGATAATAAGTTATTGGGACAATTCGATTTGGTTGGAATACCGCCAGCTCCGCGTGGGGTACCGCAGATTGAAGTGACATTTGATATTGATGCTAATGGTATCGTTAGTGTTTCTGCAAAAGATAAGGCAACCAATAAAGAACAACAGATTCGTATTCAAGCATCTGGTGGCTTAAGCGACCAGGATATTAAAAAGATGGTTAAGGATGCCGAAGCCCATGCTAGCGAGGATAAAAAGAAGCGTGCTTTGGTTGAAGCACGTAATCAGGCTGAGTCGCTTGTCCATGCAAATGAGAAAATGCTGAAGGAAAATGAGGGTAAAATTAATTCTGCTGACAAGGATAGCTTGCAAAAGGCCATATCAGATCTTAAAGAAGTTATAGGGGGTGATGATATTGATGCGATTAAATCGCGTGCAGAATCGTTGGCACAATTGGGTATGAAGATGGGCGAATCAATGTATCGCGCCCAACAACAAGCTGGTGCACCGGGTCAGCCGAATGAAGCACCAGACAGTGAACCAGCTGATGATAATGTTGTTGATGCCGATTTCCAAGAAGTAAACAGTAACAACAAGCGTAAGAAACCCTAAGCATAAGCGCCGGTTATAAGGCCGGCGCCAGGTTCAAAAGAATGGCAACTTCCAAGCGCGATTATTACGAAGTTCTGGGCGTGGCTAAAACAGCCAGTGGCGATGATCTGAAAAAGGCTTATCGCGGGTTGGCAATGAAATATCATCCCGATCGTAATCCAGGTGATCAATCGGCTGAGCAGAAGTTTAAAGAAATAAACGAAGCTTATGACATTTTGAAAGACGATCAGAAGCGCGCCGCTTATGACCAGTTTGGCCATGCTGCTTTTCAAGGTGGCGGGGGCGGCCGATCTAGTAGGGCGGGTGCTTCTGGGAATGGTGGTTTTGGGGGTGGCGGTTTTGCCGATATTTTCAATGAAATGTTCGGCGATTTTATGGGGGGTACGCAGTCCAGCGAACGCCAAGCCCGTGGAAATGATCTGCGCTATAATATGGAAATAACCCTGGAAGAAGCGTTTGCTGGTAAACAAGTAACGATCCGCTTTCCTGCAGCTGCCGTTTGTGATTCTTGTCATGGCTCTGGTAGCGAACAGGGTGGACAGCCAATTACTTGCCCTGGATGTCGTGGTAGTGGTAAACAGCGTGCTACCCAGGGCTTTTTCACTATTGAAAGAACGTGCCAACAATGTAGTGGTGTTGGACGTGTCATTGACAAACCCTGTAGATCTTGTCGGGGACAAGGTGTTCTAAAAAAAGAAAAAAACCTTGAAGTTAATATTCCAGCAGGGGTTGATGACGGTTCGCGAATAAGATTGACTGGGCAGGGAGAGGCCGGTGCTCGTGGTGCGCCAGCTGGCGATCTTTATATCTTTATTAGTGTTCTCTCACATCCATTGTTTCAGCGCGAAGGCAGCACTATTGAAGCACAGATTCCTATACCATTGACAATAGCTATTTTAGGTGGGGTAGTCGATGTGCCAACGATTGAAGGTGGATGGGCAAAGATGACGGTACCTGCTGGAACGCAAAGCGGACAAAAATTTCGATTGAAAGGCAAGGGGATGAGTGCTCTAAGGTCTTCTGCCCGCGGCGATATGTTCTGTTCAGTTGTTGTTGAAACGCCAGTTGACCTCAACAAGCGCCAGCAAGAATTACTTAAAGAGTTTGCGGAAATTAGTGGCAGCCAATCCAAAAATTACCCAATTGTTGAGCGGTTTATTGGCAAGGTTAAAGAATTATGGAAAAATTTGCGTCGGTGATTAACACTACCAGCAAAAACTCCGCCATCTTATCAGATAAGGCAAGAATTGCCAAGATATTCGCGAAACTATCCTATCAAAACCCGCAGCCCAAAACAGAATTAAACTATACAAATACATTTACGTTGTTGGTTGCCGTAGTCCTATCGGCCCAATCAACCGACAAAGGGGTTAATAAGGTTACAGAGCCAT
Source organism: uncultured Rhodospirillaceae bacterium (assembly GCA_964414755.1). Taxonomy (GTDB): domain Bacteria; phylum Pseudomonadota; class Alphaproteobacteria; order JAEUKQ01; family JAEUKQ01; genus JAEUKQ01. The sequence continues at coordinate 36,007 of CAYPXH010000002.1, forward strand.
TGTTTTCAGTTGTTCAAAGCCCCCAACAAATCTTAAATATGGGGGAAGAAAGATTGCGTCAATATTTAAGGTCATTGGGTCTTTATAACAGCAAAACAAAAAATCTTATTAAACTTAGTCAAAAGTTGATTAATGAATTTAACGGGTATGTTCCAAACGAACGTGCTGCTTTAGAAAGCTTACCCGGTGTTGGACAAAAAACAGCAGGGGTTGTGTTAAACATCGCCTTTGGTCAGCCAACTATACCGGTTGATACGCATGTTTTCCGTGTTGCAAGGCGCCTGCAACTGGCAGATAGTGATTCGCCTGAAAAAATGGAAGAAATTTTGTTAAGGCGTATTCCGCCAAAATATCAAAAGAATGCACATCACTGGCTTATTCTTCATGGTCGATACGTTTGTAAAGCACGCAAACCAAATTGTCAGAGTTGTGCTGTCAATCATTTGTGTTACTACCCAAAAAAAAGTAATGTCTAATTAAACGGATTTTGGGGCGAATTTTACCAAACACAAATCATTGTCGATAATTTTGCCAGAACGAGACCGTGATATAACGTGGGTTACCGTTAGTAGATTGTTTTTTGTAAAGAAGAAAATATCTGTAACACAATCTGCGCTCTGGAATTGCCACAATTCTGCAGGATGGTCGCGCCGTTTAAATGTTGCCGGCCCTAATACGCGG
>CAYPXH010000002.1:36787-107197 GCA_964414755.1 uncultured Rhodospirillaceae bacterium
CTTTGGGTTTCATAACCTTGATGCGGATTATCATGTAAGTCTGATAAAAGCTCAACCTGGCCCGACAAAGCGCCACCCTTTTCAACCTCAAGTTGTGCATAGCGAATTGAACCAACAACTTTTCCCGTTGAACGAACAGTTAAACGACCATGAACAGTAATATCACCTTCAAATCGTCCGCTAATATCGGCCGTTTCAATATGTGCGGATCCCTTAAAGACACCAAATTCGGAAATTTCGATACTGCGGCTATCGGTTAATGATGCCTCAACTCTACCTTCAACAACAAGACGTTGGCAGGCACGAATTTCACCAGTTAATACAATGTCTCGCCCTACAATTAGTCTTTTGCCCTCTGAGTCGGTGTTATTGCGTGCTTCATTGCGGCGAACGGATATTGATGCTAACTGATCTTGAGAAGAGGTCGTATTGGGACGTGTACTAGAAGTTGTAGGACGGTTGGTCATGGATGCAGCATTTGGTTCGCTACGAGTAACAGGCCGTGCTGCGGTTGTAGATAGATCAACTGAAACATCACGATTAACAGGTGTTGACGTTGATTCGTTTGCGGGTTTCAAGGGCATTTCACGCTCTTTCTTTTTTCCGAACATGGCCAGATCCTTACTAGGTCGTATTAAAGTTAAGATTACATTATTTCTTCATACCATAATTCTATAAATTGCAATAGCAGTTTTTAGATCAAACAAAACATTTGTTGATCACATGATGTCTATTTGGGGCTGGTACAAAAAATACAAACAAGCATCTATATGAAATAACTTGTGAAATCCGATAATTAATGTCAGAAACAGAAATATTAAAAGGACAAATTCAATGGCGGATTTTTATGACGTTCTAACCATCGGTAATGCAATTGTTGATATTCTGACGCATGTCGATGATGCTTTTTTAGAAAAAGCCCAGCTAACCAAAGGTGCAATGACGCTTGTTGACGAAGAGCGTTCGGAATATTTGTATCAGTTGATGGGGCCGGCTACAGAAATTTCTGGGGGATCAGCCGCCAACACCGCTGCTGGCCTTGCTTCTTTTGGTGCAAAAGCAGCTTATATTGGCAAAGTTTGCGATGACCAGCTGGGGCATATTTTTAGGCATGATATCAAAGCTGCGGGCGTATATTTTGAAACTGCTCCATCAAAAAACAAGCCTGCCACAGCACGCTGTATGGTTTTTGTCACGCCTGATTCGCAGCGTACAATGCAGACATATCTTGGGGCTTGTGTTAAGCTTTCAGCTGGGGATATCGTAAAAAGTGTTGTTGAAAAAAGCAAAGTTACATATTTGGAGGGATATTTATGGGATTCCCCCTCAGCAGCCGATGCATGCCGCCTAGTAACGCAATATGCCAAGCAAAGCGGTAATAAGGTTGCTTTGAGCCTATCTGACCCATATTGTGTTGAACGCCACCGAACGGAGTTTCAGCATATTTGCTCAAAAATCGATATTTTATTTGCCAATGAAGCAGAAATCATGTCTTTATGGCAGCGCAATAACTTAAAAACAGTTATCGAACAAATTGGCAAAGTAACACCCTTAGTTATTATCACCCGTGGGGCCGCCGGTTCTTTAGTTGTTGATCAGGGAAGCGTTATAACGATAAAGCCGGCTGCTGTTCGGCAAATTGTTGACACGACAGGGGCTGGTGATTTATATGCGGCGGGCTTTCTTTATGGAATAGTTCGCGGATACCCCCTTAAAGCTTGTGGAGAAATTGCTTCGTTAGCAGCGGGAGAAATTATTTCTCATTTAGGGGCCAGACCTGCTGTTAAATTGGCAAAATTATTAAAGGATTCAGGAATTGTTAAAGAATAGATTGGAAAGTGAATGTCGTTAAGAAATTTGGCAATTATTGCCCACGTTGATCATGGCAAGACAACCCTTGTAGATCAATTGCTACGTCAAAGTGGTACTTTTCGCTCAAACCAGCAGGTTGCAGAGCGGGTAATGGATTCAAACGAATTAGAGCGCGAACGGGGAATAACCATTCTGGCCAAATGTACTTCTGTTATGTGGAAGGGCATTAAACTTAATATTGTTGATACGCCTGGCCATGCTGATTTTGGCGGTGAGGTTGAACGAATATTGAACATGGTCGATGGTGTGGTTGTGCTGGTTGATGCTGCTGAAGGTCCGATGCCGCAAACAAAATTTGTTACCATGAAAGCATTAAAACAAGGTCTGAAGCCTATTGTAGTTATTAATAAAGTTGACAGACCCGATGCACGGCCTCAGGAAGTTCAGAATCTGGTATTTGATTTATTTGCTTTGTTAGGTGCAACTGATGAACAGCTAGATTTTCCAACATTATTTGCATCATCTAAGCAGGGGTGGGCTGCACCCACACTTGATGCACCTAGGCAAGACCTACAGCCTTTGTTTGATTTAATCGTCCGCCATGTGGCGCCACCAACCTGTAATCCTGACGATAAATTTACATTGTTGGCGACAATTCTGGAAGCTGATCCGTATCTGGGTCGTATTTTGACAGGGCGTATTAATAGTGGTCGTGCAAAAATGAACATGCCGGTTAAGGCATTAAGTCCTAGTGGCGCGGTGATTGAGCAGGGCCGCTTAACTAAACTGCTGGCATTCCGGGGGGTAGAGCGCGTTCCTGTAGAGCAGGCTGTAGCGGGCGATATTATCGCGGTTGCAGGGTTAACCGCACCTACGGTAGCTGACACAATTTGCGATCCTACGGTTACCAGCCCAATTTCAGCGCAACCCATTGATCCACCGACCTTGTCGATTAATATCAGTGTTAATGATTCACCTTTGGCAGGGCGGGAAGGAACAAAGGTAACAAGTCGGGAAATTCGGGCAAGACTTTGGAAAGAAGCTGAAGGCAATGTGGCGATACGGGTGCGCGAATCGGAAGAAAAAGATTCTTTTGAAGTATCTGGTCGTGGCGAATTACAATTAGGCGTACTCATAGAAACCATGCGCCGTGAAGGTTTTGAATTATCAATTAGCCGTCCCAAAGTGATTTACCAGCAAGATTCTGCTTCGGGCCAACGTTTAGAGCCATTTGAAGAATTACTGGTTGATGTTGATGAAGAATTTGCCGGTGTTGTGGTTGAGAAAATGGGTAGCAGACGTGGTGAAATGACCGACATGATACCATCTGGAAATGGAAAGACACGGATTACTTTTGTTGTCCCATCACGCGGATTAATTGGTTATCATGGCGAATTTATGACCGATACAAGAGGTACAGGTATTATGAATCGGCTGTTTCATGGCTACGCCCCATATAAGGGGACCATCGGCGGGCGACGTAATGGTGTGCTTATTTCAACCGCTAATGGTCGGGCGGTTGCCTATGCACTTTGGTATTTGGAAGAACGTGGACAGTTAATGGTTGTTCCAGGTGTTGATGTTTATGAGGGAATGATTATTGGAGAGCATACGCGTGATAATGATTTGGAAGTTAATCCAATTAAAGAAAAACACCTAAGCAACGTACGTACTACAGCCAAGGATGAAGCTATTCGTCTGACACCACCCATGTTGATGACCCTAGAAAAAGCTATGTCTTACATTGAAGAAGATGAATTGGTTGAGATTACGCCAAAAAGTATCCGGTTGCGGAAGAAATATCTCAATCCGCATGAACGCAAAAGGTTTAACCGACAAAATACGGAGTAATTGATTGCACACCAAACAATCTAGCGCTGAATCTAAAAAGTCACTTTGGGGCAAGATACTTGGACTATACATCGACCGCCGCAGTTTTTCACTGCTAATTTTAGGTCTATCTGCCGGTCTACCCTTTGCCTTGCTGCATGGTTCTTTAACCGCTTGGTTACGGCAAGAAGGCATTGCCCGCGCAACTATTGGCTATATCAGCTGGATTGGTATATTTTATGGGGTAAAAGTTCTGTGGGCGCCTGTTGTTGATCATGTACGTATACCGTTGATTGGTAAAATTTTAGGCCAGCGACGCAGTTGGATTCTTTTGTCGCAACTTGCAATAATGGCTGGATTAGTATGGATGGTTGTTGAGGCGCCCGATCGTAGAAAACCAGACAGTTTGATTGATTTAACCGGATTTGTTATTGGAGCCTTATGGGTAGCTTTTTGGTCTGCGACCCAAGATATTGCAGTTGATGCCTACCGTATTGAAGTGGCAGGCGAAGAATTGCAAGGCATCATGAGCGCAAATTATATTTTTGGTTACCGTGTTGCCTTATCATTCTTGGTTGGGGTGGGTGCCTTCTATTTAGCCGAAGATTATTCGTGGGCTGATGCGTATTTGCTGATGACGGCCTGTTTTATAGTTCCCATTGTTGTTTTATTATTTTCCCCAGAACCACCTCCAAGAACAATACAGCATTTTCACGGGATTGCTGGGTATCTTAAAAATGCAGTTGTAAAACCATTTTCTGAATTCTTTGCGCGTCAACCCTATAGTCATGCATTGTGTATTTTACTGTTTATATCTCTTTGTCGCATTAGCGATATTATTATGGGCCCTATGGCAAACCCGCTTTATAAGGATTTGGGTTTTGCAAATGACGAGATTGCAAATATTACCAAACTTTATGGTTTTTGGGTATCCATACTGGGCGGATTTATAGCTGGGTTACTGGTTGCGCGGTATTCGGTACAGCGATTATTGCCAATTGCGGTGTTATTTTTGGCTGTCCCGAACGCAATGTTTATGATTCTAGCTGATTCTGGGAAAGATTTTCTTGTCTTTACCCTAACAATCAGTGCCGATAATTTCGGCAATGCAGTAGCTGCAACGGTTTTTGTTGCCTATTTTTCAAGCCTGGCCAATCAGGCTTATACGGCAACGCAATATGCACTTTTTAGCTCGCTTATGAATTTGCCTGGCAATATTTTAGGTGGGTTTTCGGGCTGGGTTGTCGAAAAAGTTGGTTATGGCAATTTCTTTTTGTCAACCGCTGTTTTTTGTATTCCAGCGCTTATTTTGGCTTTCATCATTCCGCAATTTCTTAAAAAACAAAAGACTAAGACTTTATCTTATCAATAACATAACCAACCGAGCGAACGGTACGGACAATATCAGCACCTTTGGGATTGGTTATGTTAGATAATGCCTGGCGCAACCGACCAATGTGAACATCAACAGTACGTAAATCGACATCGCCATCATCGCCCCATACGGCGTCAAGCAATTGTTCGCGTTTTATAACGCGGCCCTGATTACACAACAAATGACGCAATATTTTAAATTCAGTTGGACTTAGAAAAATCAATTTATCCTGGTTATAGGCTCGGTACTGGTTAATATCTACACGTAGATCCCCATATAGAATATGGTTTACCGGATTAAGACCCATACTGCGCCGCAACAGTGCCTTTAAACGTGCTAGCAACTCGCCGATACTGAAAGGTTTTGTTATATAATCATCAGCCCCTGTTTCCAGGCCAAGTAACTTATCATTATGTTCACCACGCGCGGTAAGTAAAACGATAGGAAGTAAATAAAATTCTGCCGATCGCCGCAAGATTCGACACAATTCAAGACCAGATATCTTTGGAACCATCCAGTCTGCGATAATTAGGTCGGGCTTTTTTTCTTTAATGCTGATTAAGGCATCTTCGCCATTAACGGCTGAGGCCACCAGATAGCCTGCTTGCTGCAAATTATAGACCAGAACTGTGCGCAAGGCAGCATCATCCTCGATGATAAGAATATAAGGGGTTGCAGCAACGGTTATGTTAATTTCTCTTTGGTTGTTGGGTTAGAATAAGTATGACTGATGGTATGGTCACTTTTGGGACGCTCACCCTGAATATGGGAACCATGTACCATAAAATAAACTGTTTCTGCGATATTCGTGGCATGATCGCCGATTCGTTCAATGTTTTTGGCAATAAATAACAAATGAATACATCCCCCAATAGTTCTTATGTCTTCCATCATATAGGTTAAAAGTTCGCGAAATATGCTGGTGTACAAGGCATCTACTTCCTCATCCTGACGCCAGGCTTGCAGCGCTCGGTCGGTATTTTTATTAATATAAGAATCCAATACGTTCTTAACAATTTGTTGTACGGCTTTTCCCATCCGGCTAAGACCACTGATAATTTGCTTGTTTGTGATTATTTCTGGTAAAGCGGGAATACGTTTGGCCACATTCGCGGCATAATCGCCCATACGTTCCAAATCGCTAGAAATTTTCAATGAAGAAACCACCTCGCGCAGGTCTTGCGCCATAGGTTGACGTAAGGCCAAAATTTTTACGGCAAGCTGGCTGACATTTTGATCAAGAACGTCAATCTGATGATCTTGGTCAACAATCTGCACTGCTTGCTTAAGATTATGGGAAATAAGCGCTTCAATCGCTTGCTGTAACTGGGATTCAACCATTGTTCCCATCTGCACTAAGATAGTGCCCAGCTGCTTTAGTTGGTCATCAAAAGATTTAACAATGTGATCGGTTAAATTCGGCATATGTAAATTCCCTTTTTAGCCAAAACGGCCTGTGATATACCCTTGTGTTCGTTGATCTTGCGGTTTTGTAAAAATGTCTTCTGTTGGCCCAGTTTCAATCAATTCACCTAAGTGGAAAAAAGCTGTTTTTTGAGAAACACGCGCAGCTTGTTGCATAGAATGGGTTACGATAACAATCGTGAAATTAACCCGTAATTCGTCGATTAACTCTTCAACCTTGGCAGTGGCGATGGGGTCTAAAGCTGAACAGGGTTCGTCCATTAAAATAACATCAGGATTAATGGCAATGGCGCGAGCAATGCAAAGTCGTTGTTGTTGTCCGCCTGATAATGACAAAGCAGGATCCTTTAGACGATCTTTAACTTCACCCAATAAACCAGCTTTTTCAAGGCTTGTCATAACAATCTGATCAAGGTCATCACGCTTGTTGGCTAAACCATGCAACTTTGGTGCGTAAGCAACGTTCTCATAAATAGATTTCGGGAATGGATTGGGTTTTTGAAAAACCATCCCAACTTTTGCCCGCAACGTTACAACATCAATATCCGAATTGTAGATATTCTGACCATCTAAAAGAATTTCGCCGTGAATCCGGCACGATTCAATTACATCGTTCATTCGGTTAAGACAACGCAGGAAGGTTGATTTACCGCATCCCGATGGTCCGATTAATGCTGTAACCTGCATAGGTAAAATTTCCAGGCTAACATTCTTTAATGCCTGTTTTGAACCATAGTAAACCTGTAACTGACGAACAGAAATTTTAGCAGTGCTTGACATAAATTTTCAACCTATAGCCAACTTTTCTTTTATCTACTTTACCACTTTTTTTCAACCCGCTGACGAATGATGATAGCCAGCAAATTCATCATAATTAAAAATATAATTAAAACCAGAATTGCTGCGTATGTTTTTTCCACAAAAGCTGTTTCTTGTAAGTCAGACCACATAAAGATTTGTGCTGGAAGAACGGTACTTGGGTCTGTAAATCCACTTGGAATATCAACAATAAAAGCAATCATGCCAATCATCATGAGCGGTGCTGTTTCACCAAGTGCTCTTGCCATACCAAGAATTGTACCCGTTAATATTCCTGGTAAAGCTAGGGGAAAAACATGATGCCATATGACCTGCGAATGTGAAGCCCCGACGGCTAAAGCGGCCTGCCTGATCGAAGTTGGAATCGCACGTAAAGAAGCCCGTGCTGCAATAATAATTACAGGCAATGTCATCAATGCAAGTACCATTCCACCAACCAAAGGCGATGAACGGGGTAACCCGAATATGCCTAGAAAAAGCACAATTCCTAATAAACCAAAAATAATTGATGGAACGGCGGCCAGGTTGTTGATATTAATTTCAATTAACCTGCTTAGAAAGTTCTTTTTAGCGAATTCTTCCAAATACAAAGCCGCAGCAGCACCAAATGGAAGTGATAGTAACAGTGTAATGATCATGGTTAGGAAACTACCCATAACACTTCCCCAAATGCCTGCTTCTTCAGGTTCACGGCTGTCACCACTCTGCCAGAACGAAGTATCAAATGCGCGGTTAATTTTTTCTTGTGTTTCTAAGGCTGCTACCCATTGTTGTTGGTTAGCAGTTAACTTGCTGTTATCACCTGTTGTCAGATACTGGTCGATGACTGCCGACATTGGCAATGAAACAATATAGGGCATTGCAGGGGCTGATGGTAATTTTTGTAGGGTGATTGCAAGATCATCACTTGCATGTGGCGACAGCATCCTTGGCAATTCACGTCGTTGTTGAGAGGTTGCAGTAATTTCTAAATTTTTTTCAAGCAATTGGCGGGTTAAAAGTCGGTAGTCCGGGTTACTTTCTTTGAACGACGAACTTGGTAGGTCTTCTGCGTTCATCTCAAGATCTATATAATGGTGAAAAAAAGCAGGCCATGCCTGGTAAAAAATATGTCCTACCAAAAATGTCAGGAAAGTGATAGGGATAGCTAAGCTTAAAAAGGTTACAAAACGGAACCGTTTTTCACGTGACAAGCGTTTTTTAAGATGTTTTTTGGGATTAGTCATATTTTTGCCTGTAGCGTGCCAGAATCCATAAAGATATGATGTTTAAAACCAGGGTGATGAGAAACAAGATCAGACCCAAAGCAAATGCGGCCAGCGTTTTGGAACTATTGAATTCCTGATCCCCTGTTAACAAAGTTGTAATTTGAACTGTAACGGTTGTAACTGAATCAAGCGGGTTAATGGTTAAGTTTGCAGCTAAGCCAGCTGCCATAACCACAATCATGGTTTCTCCGATTGCGCGTGATATAGCCAGCAATACCCCCCCAATAATTCCTGGTAGCGCTGCAGGCACCAAAACCTTACAAATTGTCTCTGATTTTGTTGCACCTAACGCATAAGATCCGTCACGCAGGGAAGAGGGCACTGCTTTTAAGGCATCATCGCTAAGTGAGGCAACAAAAGGTATAATCATCATACCCATAACAAGAGCTGCTGCCAAGGCGCTTTCAGCCGCCACATCAATTCCTAACCAATTTCCAGTGTCTCGAAGGAGTGGGGCTACAATAATAGCTGCAAAATAGCCATAAACTACCGTGGGTATACCGGCTAGCAACTCAAGTACCGGTTTTACCAAGGAACGGTGGCGGGGTGATAAATACTCTGTCATATAAATTGCTGACATAAGGCCAAAAGGCGCCGCAATTCCAACCGCTATTATCATAATCATAAATGTTCCAAGAATAACCGGTATTACACCAAAAGAAGCCGAGCTTCCGGTCTGATCGGCACGAAGTGCTGTTTGTGGGCTCCATTCAAGTCCGAAAACAAAATCACTGATGGGAACACGTTCAAAGAATCGCCCTGCCTCTAATACCAGGGAGGCAACAATGCCAATAGTTATTGCAACCGCAATACTGGCACAAATTGCTAACAGCCTTTGGGTATATTTTTCGACAATGGTTCTTGCTTTAAAATGGCTATTAATATGCCTTTTGGTGATCAGGCTGGTTAACCCAGCTGCAATTACCATGATCATTGGTGGCAGCAATAATTGAATATTTAGCCATGTTTGTAATGTTGCTTGAAGTTTTTCTAAAAGGTCGGCTGACAATATTTCGCCAAGATTTGAGACGGGTTGCTTAAGGCTTTGTTCAATCCTTAGGATTAAGGTATCCAAAGATAATCCCGATGATTCCAAAAAGCCACTTGGTAAAGTTGCTTGGATTTTTTTATACATTAACCAAGGTAAAATGGCGTTACTAAGAAATAAACTTAGCAATGCAGCAATTATAGCCCATGTTGCAAGATATAAACCATGATATGCCGGACGTGCTATTAGTGGGGCGGTGTTGTTTTTTTGTAAGCGTACAGCTTTCTGGCTACCCCAGTGATAGAAAACGATTGCCAAAAAAATTACTACAAACACAAATAACACGTCCGACAATATCCTTGCTATATAAAGATAATATGGTTAAGGCTGATATAATTTTTGTTGCTGAATGTTATTTAATTGACGCTGATGATCAATGGTTGGGAGTGGGATAAGCCCTTTCTCGGTTAAATATCCTTCGTCACCCGTCGCACGGTCACTCGCATATTCCAACATAAAATCGCGTAAACCAGGAATAATGTCAAAATGTTTCTTCTTAACATAAACATACAAAGGACGGGCGATGTTATATTGACCTGCGGCGATCGTATCAAAACTGGGGGTAAAGTTATCTATTGCTAATCCGTGCAAGCTGCTAGTATTTTCTTCAAGAAAACTATAACCAAAAATGCCCAAAGCCTTTGGATTCGCTTGAAGTTTACGCACAATAAGGTTATCATTCTCCCCAGCTTCGATGTAGGCGCCATCTTCCCGCATACTTTGGCAAATGCTTTGACGTTGAGCAGCGTCGGTTATTTGTACAACAACAGAAAATTTCTGGCATCCCTTATCCATGACCAATTCAACAAAAGAATCACGGGTCCCAGAAGTTGGTGGTGGACCAAAAACTTCTATTTTATCGGCGGGTAAATTTGGGTTAATTTGATTCCATGTTTTATAAGGATTAGGCACAAGTTGGCCGTTAACCGGCACCGTTTTAGCCAATGCCAGCCATAATTCGGTTGTTGTTAAGCCAAAGGGTTTTTGCTGATTTGATTGAGCAATTACAATACCATCATATCCAATCTTCAATTCGATAATTTCCGTAACACCATTCTGCCGGCATAAATCTAGCTCAGAAGACTTGATAGCTCTTGAGGCGTTAACAGCATCTGGGTATGATGTGCCGATTCCTCCGCACCAAAGTTTTATACCACCGCCTGTTCCTGTTGACTCAACGATAGGTGTTCGAAATTTGCCCATGCGTCCAAAATTTTCGGCAACTGTTGTAGTGAATGGAAAAACAGTACTTGATCCAACAATCTGAATCTGTTCACGCCCATGAGCGTTTGTATGAAATATTGCTAAAGATATCCCAAGAATTACGCCATATTTTTTCATCAATAAACCCCATAAAATTAAAATTGATCCTAAAACATGTCTTAATGGCTACCAGATATTTATGACAATTTTATGACAAAAAATATTTTTATCCAACCTTAAAGTCTTCAGGGGTTGTATCAGATTCAACAGTCGGTAATCTTACTAAAAAACAGCTACCTTGTTCGGGCTTGCTATAAATTAATAATTGGCCATGATGGTGGTATAAAATTTTTTGGACTATTGCTAAACCCAATCCAGTTCCTGTTGGGTTGTGTTCGTTTTGACATCTGTAAAATCTTTCGCCTAATCTTGGCAGGTCATTCGGTTGAATTCCAACGCCTTCATCTATAAAAGCCACTGTTAAAGTTGCATTTTTATTTAGCTGTTGATTGGGCGATAAACTAAAGCCAATCCAGACATTTTTGCCTGATTTGCTGTAACGAATCGCATTTTCTAACAAATTTTCAAAAATAATATAAAGTTGTTGTTCGTCACCCCATAAATCAGGCAATTTTTCCAAGTCATCCAGCCATATTAAATTACTGGGAATAAAAGAAAAAAACGGCATACTTCGGGCAACATGAATCTTTACCCTTGTTTTATTAATAAGTGGCGTAAGCCCTTTGATAAGATTATCAAGCAAGCTGCGGGGTGAAACAGCTTTATATGTTGCTGTTCCTATACCCCGATCAACTTTTGCCAATAATAATAAGCTTGAGACAAGCTGACTCATGCGCTCGGTCTGCTGCATTAAAAGAGACAGGAAATCGTGGTGTTGCATGTTATTGCTAAAATGTGTTTGCAGTGTTTCGCCAATGTTTCTAATAACAGCAAGGGGGGTTTGAAGTTGATGGCTGGCATTGGCAATAAAATCTTGACTTTCTTGAGCAACTATTTTTAGTGCTGTTTGATCACGTAGAGTAACAATTGTAACAAAATTATTGTTAAAAAACACCGGTATGCGTTCAAGGCTAATATGCCAATAGCGGGTTTCGGGAATTGCCAGTGAAAAAGCAGTCTCGAAAACTTTTTGTTTTGTATTCCGTATTTCCTGAAGAATTGCCAACAAGGAAGAATGTCTTAAAAAACCAGTTATATCTCGACCAATAAATTGGTTGATATTTGGGTTATTTAGTAAATTAGCTGCCGTGGCGTTGATAAAAATAATGCGCTGCCGATCATCTAAGACCAGAAACCCAACAGGCATTTGACCAAAAAGCGTATGGAATAGTTCGGTTAATGAGTAATTCAAGCTGTTTTGTGAATCATAGATAAGATTTATTTGTTGTCTCTGAATATTGGATGGCTTGAAAGTTATCCTACTATCTGTTTGTGCAGTTTGCCGATAATACCAAATAAAAGAAATAAACCCACCAATAAAAATACCGGCGGCAATAAGTACAGCGCTTGTGTTATTTTGGAAACCAAGCGACCAAATTAAAAAACCCAAACTACAACTTATCAAAAAATTATAAGTGCAAAAAAGTAAAAGATTAAGATATGATTTTTTTGGCATTTAAGGGCACGTAAAAACAAGCGGTAATTTCTTTACAAACGATATGATATATTGTGTTACAATCGTGATCTATGGTATAATTAGCACGTTACCAGTTAATCTCTTACATGATAAATTAAAAATTAACAAAGGATAACCCCAATGAAAGTTTTATATCAGCGTTTTATGCAGGCTGTGGTCGGCGGTGCGTTGCTTCTGGCTGCCTCAACAGCCGTTGCCCAGCAATATCGCCCATGGAATGGCAGTACCAGTGATTTTCAAACGATGTTTCGCGAACTAAAAGACATGATTCGCGAAGCGGATCGCGCCAACGCAGCAGATCCAATTTTTTTGGATGACCTCAATGACTTTGTCCAGCGCTATGAACGACTAGTTTTGTCTGGTAACAACCCACCATCTACTGCAGGTTGGTCAAGAGTCGTTTTATCAGACACTTTCCGAGATGGCAATTTTACGCAAAATCCTGCTTGGGTTGTTCGTTCAGGCGCTTGGCGTGTTGACAATGGCGGCAGTAGCGTTGGACTTCGTTCTTCGGTTTATTCCGCTTATTCTGGTAATAGTCAAGATGTCGCCCAGGCGTTGTTAGGGGCATTATTTCAGCAGCCAGGCCAACAAAATTTTGCTGCTCAGGTTGCCCAGATTGCTGTTGCAGCAAAAATACCTAATAGTTTTCAGCTAAAGGTTGAATTTAAGTCCAGGGCTGCTGGTGGACGGCTGGATTTTATCGTCTATAATGTTCAAAGTGCTGGTTCATACGTTATATCTTATACACCTGGTTATGATAATGGGTTACAGCTATTGCGTATTACGAATCGGGGAACAAATTTATTGGCAGGGTCCAATAACAATATTGTTCTTGAAGATGATAAATATCATACGCTTGAACTAAACAGAGATGGTAGGGGGATGATGAACCTACTGATCGATGGGCGGGTTGTTGCACGCGCCGAGGATAACAGCTTAAATCGTGGATTTGACAATTTAACGATCGCCAATGGCGGCGGAACATATTGGATCAAATCAGTAACAATTAACGGCCAGTAATTTATTTAAGCCAAATGTATTTTAAAAACCCGCCGGTCCTAGGCGGGTTTTTTAGTTATTTCTCGGTGATAAATAAAAAACTTGAAAAGGTTTTATTTTAGTGCTTCTTTGAGGAAAGAAGAGGGATATAGCCGTGACAATCTTTTCTTCCGATTTTACATAAGAAACATGCATAAAAACGATCAGGAATTACCTGCAACTCCAGCTCTATCGCAATATTTGCAGATCAAAAAACAGCAACAAAATACCTTGCTGTTTTACCGCTTGGGCGATTTTTACGAGATGTTCTTTGAAGATGCTAAAAAGGCATCTGTAATTTTAGGTATAGCCCTTACCAAACGTGGCCAATTTCAGGGTCAAGATGTGCCAATGTGTGGAGTGCCGGCACATGCAGCCGATAGTTATATTGCCAAACTTATTCAGCATGGGGAACGTGTTGCTATCTGTGAGCAGGTCGAGAACGCCGAACAGGCCAAAAAGCGTGGTAGCAAAAATATTATCGAGCGGCGTATCGTTCGTATCATAACACCTGGAACAATTACGGAAGACAGCTTGCTAGATAACAAGCGTAATAATTATTTGGCAGCACTTATTGATAATAACGATTTATTGGCAATTGCTTGGATTGATTTGTCAACAGCGGACTTTTCGACAATTATAATTGGGAAAAATGATCTTGTATCTTGGCTTGAACGAATTAACCCAAAAGAATTATTAATTCCTGATGGGCGTGACACAATTTTACCTTCACAAATGCCAGAAAATTGGCAGAAAAATTTGGTTTACCGTCCCCAAGACCGATTTGAACAAAGATCGGCCAGGGGCCGATTGCTTAAGGCATATAATACCCAAGCTCTTGATGGTTTTGGGGCATTTACCGATTTAGAAATTTGTGCCGCCGGTGCTTTAATCGAGTATATTGATTTAACACAACAAGGGCAATTTCCTGTTCTAAAGCCTTTAAAAAAAGTTTTAGATCATCAGGTAATGGCGATAGATGCGTTTACCTGGCGTAGTTTAGAAATTGATAAAACGCAATCAAATCGATTTGAAGGTAGTTTGCTTCATGTTATCGATCGTAATTGTACTGCGGCCGGTGCAAGATGTCTTGCAACATGGTTAACCTACCCTCTAACAAATGTTGATCAAATTAACCAGCGCCAGTTGATTGTAGAATTTTTTGTAGCACACGAACAAATACGAGATCATGTGCGGCGGATTTTATCAAAAATGGCAGACTTACAACGTGCTTTGTCGCGGTTGATGGTCGGTCGCGGCACACCGCGCGATTTAGGTGCAATACAGGCATCCTTGCAGCATGTTATGGTTATTCGGCAAATTTTGAATGCAATAAGCCTACCCCAATCTTTACAACAGCTTGTTGGATCAATCAAAGATCATCAGGGATTAATTCAAATTCTATCGAAGGCATTGAGTGCGGTTTTACCAATAGACATAAAAGAAGGTGGTTTTATCGCGAGTGGTTATCATCCTGAACTTGATGAATGGCGCAAATTGCGTGACGGGGCAAAACAGCAGATTGTTGGATTAGAAAACCGCTACCGTGATTTAAGCGGGGTTAACAGTTTAAAAATCAAGCACAATAACATTCTTGGTTATTATATTGAAACGACTGCACTGCAAGCCCAAAAATTGTTTGAAGATTCAGCAAAAACTTTTATACACCGGCAGACCATGGCTGGGTCTGTTCGTTTTATCACATCTGAACTTAATGATTTGCAGCAAAAAATTTTTCAATCAGCCGACAAAGTTATTGCCCTTGAAATAGAACTATTTCAAGAACTAGTTCAGCAAATAAAGAACCAGGCCGATTCTATCCAAATAACGGCTGATATTATCGCCCAATTAGATGTCTTGATATCTCTTGCCAGTTTGGCTGTTGAACAAGCTTATACCAGGCCAGTTGTTGATAATAGCCTTTATTTTGAAGTCACGGAGGGGCGGCACCCCGTTGTCGAGTTTATGTTACTCAAAAATAATCAAACTTTTATTGCTAATGATTGCCATGTTAATCCGGGGCAGCAACTGTGGCTAATAACTGGTCCAAATATGGCAGGAAAATCTACTTTTTTACGTCAGAATGCATTAATCGCTATCTTGGCTCAGATTGGCTCATTTGTGCCTGCAAAGAATGCCCGGATAGGTATTATCGACAAATTATTTAGTCGGGTTGGGGCAGCAGATGATTTAGCCCGCGGACAATCAACTTTTATGGTTGAAATGATCGAAACGGCTGCAATTCTAAACCAGGCCACAGCACGTTCTTTTGTAATATTTGATGAAATAGGCAGAGGTACATCGACCTTTGACGGCCTTTCAATTGCTTGGGCGATTTTAGAACATATGCATTCTAATGTCAAAAGCCGTTGTTTATTTGCAACCCATTATCGCGAATTGGCTAATCTTGAACAAAAACTTGCGTCATTGCGTTGTTATTGCTTTAAACTAAAGGAATGGCGTGATAACATCGTCTTTTTACATCAACTTGTGCTTGGAGTTGCTGATCGTTCATATGGTATTGACGTTGCACGATTGGCGGGTGTACCCAAAACGGTAACTGACCGCGCAAGAAATATTCTTGTGCAGTTAGAAAAAAACAATGAAAACCCCAAAAATGCTTATGTTCTGAAAGAAACATTGCCTTTATTCCAGGAAAAAGAGAAAACACCAACAGTTCACACTCAAACCCCACAGCTAACTATTATCGATGCGCTGATAGGAATGGATTTAAACAATCTGTCACCAAAACAGGCCCTGGACAAACTTTATGAGCTGCAGAAAAAAGCGCTAGGGTAACGAGAAAATCTGATAAAAACCTAAACTCAGTTGAAAATCCAACCTAATTAGGTTGCGGTGCAGAAAGCTTACGTTTGTTCACGGTACCATCTGGGTTATCGCTGCCAAAAACAAGCTCAATTGTTAATTTCGACCACAGTTTGGAATAATCAACTTTATTAGGGATTACTATCTCAAGCACGCTTTCAACCATGCTTTTTTGACCCGAGCGTTCGGTTAATGGAACATTCACCCCAACCCCACCACCAAATTGAACATTTCCACCGGTAAATGCCCCTACACCAACTCCAATACTCGGTACAAAGTGGCGATTGCCGGTATAAACCAGTTGTTGATGTTGTATTGTAGTTGATGATTGAAGAAAGGAAGACCCATTTTTAAGCTTAGCCTCTAAAACTGGTTGTTCATCTACAACCCTAATTAACAACGATTTTTGATCAGAGCTAAGGCTAATATTTACGGAAGGGTTGAGCGTATATTGTGATGATGATGTGCATGCACTAAGAAAAATTAAAAGAAACAATGGTAAAAGTCTCATGCTGCTTGCTCCGATTCTAAGCTTGTTTAGAAGTGATAATAACATGAATTATTAGTATAAACAACTTTTTCAACAGGATTTAACTGTATTTTTTCTCAAAGTAAGCCATAATTTTGCCATAATTCATAATTAATGCCATTTAAGTATCAGAAATAATCGGCCAAAAACTGACATAACAACATGACCCGCAAAGCAGCCACTTTATTCAAGTCAATCTTAACAATTGGCATATATACCCTTCTAAGCCGTTTTTTGGGCTTGCTGCGCGAAGTGTTGATGGCTTTTTATCTGGGTGCAAGCTGGATTACTGATGCTTTTATCGTTGCGCAGCGCTTGCCCAACATGTTTCGCAATCTAGTGTCCGAAGGTGCTTTTAACGCAGTTTTCGTTCCAAGTTTTTCGGATAATTTACATAAAAATGGCAAAGTATCTGCCAAAAAATTTGCGGAACAGATACAAAGCATTATGCTAAGCGGATTGTTTATTTTTGTTATCTTGTTGCAATTGCTAATGCCTTGGCTTGTTCACATTATAGCTCCTGGTTATGCCGATACCCAGGAAAAAGCAACCATGGTTCAGGACTTGTCGCAAATAACCATGCCTTATTTGCTTTTTATGTTTTTAACCGGCCTACAAAGTGCTGTTCTTGCGTCTTTGAACAAATTTGCTGCAGCTTCTGTGTCCCCTGTTATTTTAAATATTTGCCTTATTGGTGTACTTTATTTTCTTATTCCAGGTTCAAATCAACCGGGATATGTACTAGCTTGGACGCTTTTTGGTGCCGGAGCAGTACAATTTCTTGTTACGGCTTTTTTCTGTTACAAGGCTGGCTTTCCCCTAGCTTTCATTTATCCAAGAAATAACGAAACAACGCGATTGTTTTTTAAAAAAATGCTTCCAGGATTGATTGGGGCTAGCGTTACCCAAATTAATCTATTGGTTGGAACAATTATTGCAACTTGGCAGGATGGTGCCGTTTCGTACCTTTATTTTGCCGATCGGGTATATCAACTGCCTCTTGCTTTGCTGGGAACGGCGGCGGGTACTGCTTTACTGCCTATGTTAAGCCAGGCTCTGGCCCAAGATGATAAACATCAAGCCCACCAACTTCAGGGGCAGGGTATCTTTGTTGCCTTGTTGCTTGGAATTCCAGCAACTGTTATTCTTATGGCCGTGCCTTACCCCATAGTTAATGTTCTGTTCGAGCGGGGGCAATTCACCTTAATCGATGCACAACAAACCAGTTTTGTCCTACAAATTATGGCAATGGGATTACCGGCCTATCTGTTGGTTAAAAGTTTATTACCGATTTTTTATGCTCGTCACGATACTAAAACACCTTTTCATTTTGCCCTAATATGTGTCGCTGCTAATATGGTTCTCAATATTGCCTTGTTTCCGTGGATTGGTTTTATCGGTATTGCTATTGCAACCGTTATTGCCAGTGCATTGAATGCTTGCTTGCTTTACATAGCGGCCAATAAGCGCGGGTACCTGCAATTGCAGCGGGCAATTTGGATAGGGTTTATAAAAATGCTTATCGGCGGACTTTTTATGGGAGTTTTTCTTGTTTTGATTCCTGATTTATGGTCATGGCCAACCACATTAATCGCAAGGGTTAGTTATTTGGTAATGGTTGTGCTGGTTGCAAGCGGTATTTATTTTGCTTGTCTTTTTCTCATGGGTGTTATTTCATGGAAAAAATTGCGTCGCAAAAGCTTTTCCTAGATATTAAATTGTGTGGTTGGATAACAATATATGCAACAAAAAATTATTCTTTCTGGTGTACAGCCAACGGGTAATCTTCATTTAGGTAACTATCTTGGGGCAATTCGCAATTGGGTTGGATTGCAGGCTAAAAATCAGTGTTATTTTACTGTTGTTGATTTACACGCCATTACTGTTTGGCAAGATCCAAAGCATTTACAACAGCAAACGCGTGAAATTGCTGCTGCCTTTATCGCGGCAGGGATTGATGTTCATCAGCATCCGGTATTTAACCAAAGTCAGGTTGAAGCCCATGCGCGGCTTGCCTGGATTTTAAGTTGTATCGCCCGGGTTGGGTGGCTTAATCGGATGATTCAGTTTCGGGAAAAAGCGGGTAAGGATCGTGAGAATGTTAGTGTTGGCCTGCTGACTTATCCAACCCTAATGGCTGCTGATATCTTGCTTTATCAGGCAACACATGTGCCGGTTGGCGAGGATCAAAAACAGCACATTGAGTTGACGCGCGATATTGCTCAAAAATTTAATAACGATTTTGGTGTGTCTTATTTTACCATGCCTGAGCCAATGATTAATGGTCCAGCCACCCGTGTCATGAGTTTGCGTGATGGAACAAAAAAAATGAGTAAGTCTGACCCATCTGATTATAGTCGGATTAATTTATTGGACACAACCGACCTAATTCAAGACAAAATTCGTAAAGCTAAAACCGATATATATCCAATCCCTGACCCTGGAATGCTTGACAATAATGGGCAATTTACATCGGATATAAAAGATACACGGCCTGAAGTTGTTAATTTGCTTAATATCTATAGTGCTGTTGCCGATCAACCATTGCATTTGGTTATGAATGAATTTGCTGGTCGCGAGTTTTCATTCTTCAAAAACAGGTTAACGGACTTGCTTGTGCACCATTTAACCCCAATTCAAAAGAAAATGAGCGACTTGTTAAACGATCGCAATAATTTGGATGCCATATTGCGCGATGGCGTTGAAAAAGCCCGTAAGACTGCGAACAAAACGCTTCATGATGTTCACAAAATTGTTGGGTTTATCGAAACAGGATACAAAAGTTTTTAACTCCAGGAAAACAGACCGATTATGCAAATATATCTGCCAATTGCCGAACTATCAGTTGATGTGTTTGTTTTACTGATTCTGGGGTGGCTTGTGGGGTTTATTTCCGGTATATCGGGAATAGGGGCCAGTTTTTTAATGACCCCAACCTTGATATTTTTGGGGATACCATCGCCAGTTGCGGTTGCCAGCCAGGCAAACCAAGTGGTTGCAACATCGATTTCTGGAACTCTTGCCCAGTGGTCACGCGGGAATATCGACTTTAAAATGGGTGGAATACTGCTTCTAGGAGGGTTAGCGGGATCTAGCTTTGGGGTGTGGCTTTTCGGCTTTTTGGCGCGTATAGGTCAGGGCGATTTAGTTGTTGCGATAAGTTATATTATGTGCTTGGGCTGGATTGGTTTATTAATGCTTTGGGAAAGTTTACGTAGTGTATTCAAAAAACTACAAGCGTCAGCCAAAGTTAAAATACCGTTTTATCAGCGTGCTTGGGTGCAGGGTTTGCCATTTAAACGCAACTTTCCTCGCTCTAACCTTTATATCAGTTTATGGTTACCGATCATGATTGGTTTTGGTGTTGGGGTATTGTCGGCCATTATGGGGGTCGGCGGTAGCTTTTTGTTGGTGCCGGCAATGATTTATTTGCTGGGTATGCCTGTTACAGTTGTGGTTGGCACGTCACTTTTTCAGATGGTTTTTGTTACAGCCAACGTAACATTACAGCAAGCAATTCAAAACAATTCTGTTGATATTTTACTTGCGTTAATTTTGATGATCAGCGGTGTTGCCGGGACCCAGTGGGGTACAAAAATGTCTGGCAAGGTGCGTGGGGAATATGTGCGTTTTGTTTTTGCCCTTTTAATGCTTGGCGTTTGTGTTGGGCTAATTAACGAATTTCTTGTGGAACCAAGTTCTGTTTATTCCATTCGCACTGTAGGGGAATTGCGTTGAAAAAATCAGGTAAATTTTTTGTCAGAATAGTTGTTATCTCGTTGTTGACACTGTCGGTTGCTGGGGTAAGGGCTGATACCCTAATTGCTGATCTATCGAACCGGTTTATTGCAATTACCACTGGCTTTAGTGGAACAGATTTACTGGTATTTGGAGCGATTGATGTTCCTGGCGATATTGTGGTGATTGTTCAAGGTCCACCTACAGATGTTGTGGTGCGCCGCAAGGAAAGAATCGCCGGTTTTTGGGTTAACCGTGCAAATGTCACTTTTAAAAATATTCCTAGTTTTTATGCAATAGCCGCCAGTAAGCCGATAGAAGATATTCTATCACCCGAAATCCAGCAACAGCTAAATATAGGGCTAGAATATTTGCCAATGAAAACAGATGTCACACTAACACCATCCGAGACAAAAGAATTTCGCGAAGCGCTGATTGTGAACAAAAGGCTACAGCAACTTTATTATAGCAACATTCTACGTGTTAATTTTATGGGGCGCGAACTTTTTAGAACCAATATATCTTTTCCTTCGAATGTGCCAACGGGAGACTATTTATTAGATATTATGTTGGTGCGCGATAAAAACGTGGTTAGTGCTCAACAAACGCCTTTAAGTGTTACAAAAACAGGTTTTGGCGCAGAAATTTATGATTTTGCGCACCACAATGCTTTGTTATATGGTCTAGCAGCAATTGTTCTGGGGTTGTTTGGTGGTTGGGCTGGCTACGTATTTTTCCGTCGGAGGTAGGTACATGAGTGCTATTGCAGCTGTAGATGATCATCGTCAGGTATTTTTAGTTGTTCTTGAATCAAGTATCGATATGAATCTACCACTTTACTATGCTTGCCGTATGGCAAAAAGGGTACATGGCCGTGTTTCATTACTTTATGTTATCGAGCCTAATGATTTAACCGAATGGCAATCGGTTGGTAATTTAATGTACGAGCAGCAACGCCAAGAAGCTGAAAGAGTTCTTCAAAAAGCAGCGACCTTTGTCCACGGTAATTCAGGAATTTTTCCAGCTCTTTTTATTAGAGAGGGCGGTAAAATTGATCAAACGGTTCAGCTTGCTGGGGAGGATGAATCGATCAGTGCGCTGGTTATTGTTGTTGATGTGCAGGGCAAGGCATCTGGTACAATTTCCGCACAATGGAACGCCAAGCTATCGGCACGGCTTAAGGTGCCCTTAATCATTGTTCCTAATAACCTAACTGAAGAAGACATTCAGCGCGTCACCTAGACAGGGACTTGAAGATAAAAATTTTTGACCTATCTTCAAAATAGTTTTTTAAAATTTAGGATAGTAACCATGTTTATTCAAACTGAAACGACACCTAACCCACAAACCATGAAATTTTTACCAAACCAAACAGTAACTGGTGGTGTTGGTGTTGATTTTTGCCGTTCGGATAAGACTACCTCTTCGCCCCTCGTGACAAGATTATTTAAGATAGAAGGAGTTGAAGGGGTTTTTCTTGGTTATGATTTTATTACCGTTACAAAAAATCATGCGAAAGAATGGCAGGTTTTAAAACCTGTATTATTAGCAGCTATCATGGATCATTTTACCAGTGGTCAGCCCGTGATGTTGTCATCGGCTAAAATTGCTGATTCAAAACTAGACGAACATGATGATGATATAACAAAAAAAATTAAAGAATTATTAGAAACAAGGGTTCGTCCTGCCGTAGCCCAAGATGGTGGGGATATTGTTTTTGCTGATTTTAAAGAAGGTATTGTTTATGTGCATTTGCGCGGGTCTTGTTCTGGGTGTCCAAGTTCAACTGCAACGTTAAAAGTAGGTATTGAAAATATGTTGCGTCACTATGTTCCCGAGGTAAAGCAAGTCCGGGCGGTTTAAGCGGTGGTTGTGGGGTGATAATCAGCTGAGGGTTGTTCTTTCATTCCATTAATCGATTGGGAACTGCGCGGTCGCTATAAAGCGGGTAGCGCCGTGAATTAAAAAGTTGGTAATGCCACCATTCATTGCGGTAAAAATCCCAACCTGCAGCAGTCATAATACCCATCAGCAACATTCTATTTTCTTGAGCTTTTGCGCTTATTTCCATTGCGCCATGATGAGATAGTGGGGTAAAATCGTCAAATTTTGTTCCCATATCCAGCTCACGCTTTAGGTGGTCAATTAAAGTTAGATCAACTGCTACACCACGCGAATGAGGTGATCCTTTTCGCGGATCTGCAACAAACCCTGGATCAGGAAACTGATGCCAAAGAATCCATTGGGCTTCGGTTGGTCGGAAAGCATCGAAAATTTTAAGCCGATAACCAATATGTTTTGCAAGCTCTGAGGCTTTTTTAAGACACTTTGCTGCGTCTGTGTGTAAATAGCAAAACGAGTGACGGTATATTTTCTTCCCAGTAACGTTGTGTGGTGTAGCGTAGGCTAAAGATATTTCCAGGTCGAATTCGGAAGGGTTAATTAGGATTAGTGTCATTCTAGGCTTGTTTCGCTTGATTTCGTGTAGTATTTATTGGATAGAACATAAAAAATTTCAAGCTCATACTACTACCATGAATAATGATTTTAGAAAAAACTAAAGACAAATATGCGTATTTTAGCAATTGAAACAAGTGGCAATCAGACGGCTGTTTGCTTTTTCCGCCAAGGGTTGGTTATTGACTTGTTGCAGCACCAAGGTCAGGAAGGGGGGGCTATCCTAATCAAGCAATTGCGGCATATACAAGATAATTGGCCTGAAGATTTTGCTAATATCAACTATATCGCTGTTACTGTTGGGCCTGCACCATATACTGGACTGCGTATGGGGTTAGCCGCTGTTCAGGGACTTGGTTTAGCCTTATCAAGGCCTATTTGGGGAATTAACACTCTAAAACTGGTAGCTTGGCAAACAGCACAAAAAAATGGAACAAGAAAAGACATTCTGGTTGTTTTGGACTCGAAACGGTCTGAATTTTTTGCCCAACTTTTTAACGATGATGCATACCCCTTAACTTCTGAAATTTTGGTAAAACCAGAATTATTACCCACAATCATAAGACAGCAGCCAACAATTATTGTTGGTAACGCAATTACCCAATTGCCGCACCAATTAGTGCAGGACTATGAAGTTAAAAATACCATTCCTGACGTTTCCATGCTTGCAAAAATGGCAGTATATCAAATACAGAACCAGGAGTCGTGTTTGCCTGCTATACCAATTTATCTTAAATCGGCAGATGTTTCCGTGGCTAAAAAACAGTTTTGGTTGATCAATGATCGTAATCCAGCAAGCTGATATTAATGGCGGCCAAGTTATATGTGACATTCAACAACAAAGTTTCACGAACCACTGGTCATTAAAAGATTGGCAAGATTTATTAAAAGTTCCTGGAACTATTGTAAGATTAGCTTACGATAAGCAAAAGCCAATAGGATATGCGGTTATCCGGCATTTCGGTGATATGGCAGATGTTATTTCTGTGGCTGTTTTACCCTCTTACCGACAGCAGGGGATAGCTAAGGCATTGATGAAAGAACTTATGAAAGAGATGCAAGATTTTGGTGTGCGCAATATATTGTTAGAAGTGGGTTGTAATAACATGGCAGCCCAACGTCTTTATCAGATATTGGGTTTTAAACCTATTTCCATGCGATTAAATTACTATTATAGTCCGCCATCTCCACCAGAAAATGCAATTGTTATGCAGTATTTTTGTCATACATAATAATAAAAACTCTGGAATATTTGATTAATATTGTTCACAATTAGTTCTTTATAAAAAAAGGAAGGTAGTTCTTGTGGTGAAACGTCAGGAAACGCCAATATCAAAAATTGAAAAAGCGTGTCTACAAAAAGGTATTAAATTAACTGGGGCGCGCCGTCTAATAGCACAAGTGTTATCCGAGGCAACAGATCACCCTGATGTTGAAACAGTATTTCAGCGTGTTCAGCACCTTGATGCCCGCGTTGGTATGGCCACAGTATATCGTACAGTAAAACTTTTTGAAGAAGCACAAATAGTTGCTAGACACGATTTTTTGGATGGCCGTTCGCGGTACGAAGAGATTACGGAAGAAATCCACCATGATCATTTGATTGACATCAGAACTGGTAAAATTATCGAATTCCAGAATGAAGAAATTGAAATTTTACAAAAGAAAGTAGCAGAAAGTCTTGGTTACGAACTGATTGGACATCGCCTTGAACTTTATGCTATACCTAAGCAGAAGAAATAATTACACCGTGATTTATATGCACATAGGTTAAAATTTTATGCACCAATTATCTACAGCAAACCAACCAGGTCCAGCACCTGTTAGGGTTCGGAACCTTGAAATAAAAATGGCCGGTAGCCGTGCTGAAATTGATGCAGCCCAAGCATTGCGTTACCAGGTATTCTACCAAGAAATGTCGGCAAAGCCAAGTGCCAACATGAAGCAACAGCAGCGTGATTTTGATCATTTTGATGCCTTTTGTGATCATTTGATTATCCTAGACCATGATCTGAAAACAAACCTCCCTCCTGTTATTGCTACCTATCGCTTCATGCGCCGCGAAGCAGCTAAAAAATGTGGTCAGTTTTATTCACAAGATGAATATAATATCGACTGTTTAATTGATCATGCCGGTGAAATTATGGAGTTAGGGCGGTCATGTGTTTCCCTTCCTTATCGTAATGGACTGGTGATGCAATTATTATGGAGGGGTGTCGTAGAGTATGTGCGTTTTTATGATGTGCAATTAATGTTTGGGTGTGCTAGCTTGCCTGGAACAACAATCGATAATCTTGCGGTGTCTCTTTCTTATTTGCACCATTTTCATCAAGCACCTCCTGAGCTTAGGGCAAAAGCACTGGCTAAGCGTTATGTTAATATGAACCTTCTACCGAAAGATCAAATTGACGAAAAAAATGCAATGCTCACACTACCCCCGTTGATTAAAGGATACCTTAGATTAGGTGGATTTATTGGTGATGGTGCCGTTATTGATGATCAGTTTAATACAACTGACGTTAATGTTGTTGTAAAAATGGCTTTGGTAACCGATAAGTATGTAAAACATTATTATGGTCGTACGGAATAATTTGAATACAATGCAGAGCATGATAAAAGATTCCATGCAACTTTCGCAAAAAAAGCCATATCTCTTTTCATTTGGATCACGTGTTTTAGCAGCGTGGCGTTTATTTTTATATGCGCTAATTAATCTGGTTTTTATTAGCACACAACTGGTACTTCGTGCCATTAATGGCGATAAAATATCGGGATTCCCAATTTTTTATCATCGCTTATGTTGTCGTGTTTTAGGATTAGATATTATCACCAAAGGGACGCAATCACCACACCGTCCAACCCTATATGTTGCAAACCATACCAGCTATACCGATATTATTTCTTTTGCCACGCTGATGCCAATTTCATTTATTGGTAAACAAGAAATTGCGAATTGGCCAATTTTTGGGTTATTAGCAAAGCTTCAACGAACAGTCTTTATTGATCGTAAACGTCATAATACGGATGCACATCGTGATTCAATAACAGGTAGGTTGCAAGAAGGAGACAGCCTGATGTTATTTCCTGAAGGAACAACCAATGATGGAAACCGGTTATTACCCTTCCGCAGCTCGTTATTTGCTGTGGCTGAAACACCATTAGTTCATGATCAACGTGTGACATCTTCATATGTTTGGGTACAACCAGTTTCAATATCATACACCCATTTGAACGGGTTGCCATTGGGGTATAGCTGGCGTCATCTTGTTGCTTGGTATGGTGATATTGGTTTTGCCGAACATATGTGGCAATTGCTTAGATTAGGTAGAATTACTATTCGAATAGAATTTCATGAGCCGGTAAACATAACACAATTTAAGTCCCGTAAGGAGATGAGTGATTACTGTTTTAAAAAAGTTGAAAAGGGCTTTTATGATGCCATAACCGGCCGGCCCTGGACTGGTCCAGAACAGCTATTATCTAAAGATCAGCGGAAAACAGATCAATCATGAAAAAGGTATTTATCAAAAGCTATGGCTGTCAGATGAATCATTATGACTCAGAGAGAATGCTTGAATCCCTGACCCCCCTGGCTTTTCAGCAAACCGAATCGGTTGAAGAGGCCGATATGATTATTTTAAATACCTGCCATATTCGTGAAAAAGCTGCTGATAAGCTATTTTCTGATTTGGGGCGCTTGAATCAACTGAAAAACAGGCGTCAGCAACAAGGTCAACAAACCGTTCTAACGGTAGCGGGGTGTGTCGCTCAAGCCGAAGGGGAAGAAATACAAAAACGCGCACCTTATGTTGATATTGTTATTGGTCCGCAGGCATATCATCGCTTGCCGCAAATTCTTGAAACGCCAGCCCATCAAAACGCTGATGAGAAAATTTCTGCTTTCGGGGTTGTTGATACCGAATTTCCGGTCGAGTCAAAATTTGATCATTTACCAAAAAACCGCAGCAAAACAAACGTTTCGGCTTTTTTAACAATTCAGGAAGGCTGCGATAAATTTTGCACATTTTGTGTGGTGCCTTATACAAGGGGTGCTGAAAGTTCGAGACCCGTTAGTGATATTGTCAAAGAAGCACAACAGCTGGTAAGGAATGGTGCACAGGAAATAATCTTATTAGGCCAAAATGTAAATGCTTATCATGGAATATCTGAAAAAAATGCTGAAAGCTGGGGTTTAGCGCGATTACTTTATGAATTGGCAGAAATTAGTGGATTACGTCGGCTGCGCTATACAACATCACATCCACTTGATATGGGCGATGATTTAATTAAGGCGCATGGTGAAATTGATATTTTAATGCCTTATTTGCATTTACCGGTTCAATCTGGTTCAAATCGAATATTAAAATTAATGAACAGGCGGCATAATACGAACGACTATGAGCGTGTGATTAATCAACTTAGGTTTGTTAGGCCGGATATAGCACTATCATCGGATTTTATTGTTGGCTTTCCGGGTGAAACAGACCATGATTTTAAAGAAACCTTGGCATTTGTTAACAAGATAGGATATGCCCAAGCTTTTTCGTTTAAATATAGTGCCCGGCCAGGAACACCTGCAGCAACACATGATCAACAGGTAGACGAGGTTGTTAAGGATCATCGGTTGCAGGAACTGCAAGCATTGCTTGATCAACAGCAACATGATTTTAACCAAAAAATGGTTGGACAAATTGTACCTGTTCTTTTTGAAAAAACGAGCCGGTATGATCACCAAATACAGGGTCGTAGTCCTTATATGCAGTTGGTGCATGTAATAGCTACAAACGAGCTGATCGGACATATCAGAAATGTTCGTGTCGATCTTGCTCATCCACATAGCTTGGTTGGCACCTTGCAGCCAGTTTCTTCGAGATATACAGGTTAAAATATGGTTGAAACCTCTGACTCGTCGCTTTTACCACCTACAGTTCTATCGTTTGATGATAACCGTCTTTTACCATCATTATATGGTCAACATGAAGAGCACCTAGCACGATTGGAACAATTATTGCAGCTATCGATTGTTTCACGGGGTAATAAATTGTTGGTTTCAGGTCTACCTTCTAATGTTGAAATTGTAAAAGTGGTTCTTAACCTTTTGTATCAGCGTCTAAAGAAAGGCCAAAACGTTGATCTTGCCGAGATTGAAGGGGCGGTTCGAATTGTCAAGGACAAGAATATTACTTCTAATGGACATGCTGATAACATGGCTTCAGGCCAATTATTATTACCCGATGAAAGCAGTGAAGCTGTTATTAAAACCATTCGCCGCCATGTTATTCCACGCTCACCCAATCAAGTTGCCTATGTTAAGGCTTTACGACAACATCCCCTAGTTTTTGGATTAGGGCCAGCTGGTACAGGCAAAACGTATTTAGCGGTTGCAGCCGCAGTTTCAGCACTAATTAACGGTAAGATTGATCGGATTATTTTATCCAGGCCTGCTGTTGAAGCTGGGGAACGTTTGGGCTTTTTACCCGGTGATCTTAAAGAAAAGGTTGATCCTTATTTAAGGCCGCTCTACGATGCTCTTTATGATATGCTTCCGCCCGAGCAGGTAGAGCGTCGGCTAACTACCGGTGATATTGAAATTGCGCCCCTGGCGTTTATGCGTGGCAGAACTTTATCAAATTGCTTTGTTATTTTGGACGAAGCACAAAACACAACCCCTGTTCAGATGAAAATGTTTTTGACACGTCTTGGACAGAATGCCCAAATGGTTGTTACGGGTGATTTATCGCAAATTGATCTTCCAGGGGGGAGCCTTTCCGGATTGGCCGATGCGCTGCGCATTTTGCGTGGGGTTAAAGATATTCAAGTTATTGAATTTACAAAAGATGATGTCGTACGTCATCCTTTAGTAGCGCGGATTATTGAGGCATATGATCGACGAAACCCAAATCAAACTGAACAATCGCGTTCCTAGAATGCGGAAAAATATAATCAGAAAATCGACAATCAAGTTGCATATTCAGGTTCTAGATAGGAATTGGCGCCGGACTTTACCCAGTTTTGGCAGATATATTAGAAAGATTGTGGCATGTCATTATCCAGGACCACGTGATCTTGCCATCCCAGAATTTTCTGTTGTTTTAACGGATAACCAACACTTGCAGAAACTAAATGCTCAATACAGGGGGCATGACAAAGTGACCAATGTGTTATCGTTTCCGATACCATATTTATACCAGAATGCCAATGGTCATACCGTAAGTTTCCTTGGGGACATTTTTATGGGTCATGATCTGATTGTTGCAGAAGCGCGTGCACAACAAAAAACAGTTCTTGATCACGCAACCCATTTATTGTTTCATGGATTGCTGCATCTACTTGGACATGATCACCAAACAACAAAAGAGGCAGAAATTATGGAACGCTTGGAAATAGATATATTGGCTTCACTTAACATTAAAAATCCATATATTATTCAATCAAAGTCTTAAAAATTCTTTTAACGAAAATTCAATGTCAGACCAATCATTTTCATCACATTCTGCAACATCTTCTTCTTCAAACCAAGATCCTGGAAGGCGAGGGTTTTGGCAGCGTTTATTAGGGTTTTGGCGCAAAAAAAATGGTAGCGAAGAACTACGTGAAGTTATCGAGGATTTGATTGAAGAACATGATGCAGATCCTGATTCTTCGGCTTTTGGTGCTGATGAAGGTAGTTTGCTACGTAACATATTAAAATTACGTGATTTAACAGCCTATGATGTTATGATACCTCGTGCCGATATTGTTGCTGTTTCAAATAACTTAAGCCTACAGGAATTATTAAAAGTTTTTAGCCGTGAAGGTCATTCGCGGCTGCCTCTTTACCGCGATCATTTAGATGATGTTATTGGCTTTTTGCATATTCGTGATATATTGGCTTGTACTATTCATGAACGTGAATATCAGCTTGACGCTTTAAAACGTGATATTTTGTTCGTTGCCCCAACTATGTCAGTATTGGATTTGTTGCTTGAAATGCGTCTTAGCCGCATTCATATGGCTGTTGTTATTGACGAGTTTGGTGGTACCGATGGGCTTATAACTATCGAGGATGTAATTGAATCGATCGTTGGTGATATCGAGGACGAGCATGATGTTCCAGAAGCTTCCCATCTTGTACATCGTTCTGATGGTTCATGGCTTGCAGATGCCCGCCTATCAATCAACGATCTTGAGCAGCAGGTTGGTAAGGTTTTAACCGAGGAAGAAGAGAAAAAAAATATTGATACTGTTGGCGGACTAATTTTCTCGATCACTGGGCGTATTCCAAGTCGTGGTGAATTAATAGCACATCCTTCGGGCCTGCAATTCGAGGTTATTGAGGCCGACCCGCGGCGAATTAAAAAATTGCGTATCATACGTTCAATACCGAATTACTGAAATACCTTATGAAACCCAATAAAATTGCTGGTCATTTTTTTCTTTTGATTAACCAATATCCTTGGCTATTGCGCTTGGTTCTAGTCGTGTTAGGGGTTATATCTTCGTTAGCTTTTGCACCATACCATCTGGTCTTTTTATTGGTTCCAGCTTTTAGTTTTTTAATTTGGTTTCTTGATATTCAAACAAATCGCATATCTGTTTTTGCACCAATATGGTGGTTTGGTCTGGGGCATTTTGTTTTTGGTAACGCTTGGATGGCAAATGCTATTTTGGTGCGGGCTGACGAGTTTTGGTGGCTATATCCTATTGCGCTTTTTGTGCCAGGTGCCGTACTAGCTACTTTGCCGGCCTTGTTAGGTGCTGTTGTATGGTCAAAGCGCAAGTCTCCTGATATTACGGTATCAGTTATATCGGTTGCTTTTGCATGGTCTTTGTCAGAGTGGCTGCGGTGCTGGATGTTAACAGGCTATCCATGGAATCTTATTGGGTATGTTTGGTCAAATTACATACCAGTTTTACAAAGCGTAAATATTATTGGGGTTTTGGGGCTGGGGCTACTGACATTAATAACAGCAATGCTGCCCGTATTGTTTTGGAGTCCAACAAAAAAAACAGTCATAAATCTTAAAAACATTACTTTTTTGGCAGGTATGGTTTTTATATGGTTAGGGATTGTGATCTATGGTGTGCAGCGACTGCACTATTTCCCTACCACTTATGTACCAGGTATTCTGCTTAGATTAGTACAGCCAGCTATTTCCCAGCAGGATAAAATTAATCCCGATAATTATCAGCGCAACTTAAATGATTATTTGCGCCTAACCCGTAATACAAGTAACTTTCACCAGGTTACCCATGTAATATGGCCTGAATCGTCTGTTAGTTACGATGTCGAGCGGTATCCAGAAGTGCGCCAGTTGTTATCAAGTGCCGTACCCGAAGGCGGAAAACTAATCTTTGGTGCTAATCGATTGCTGTGGCAGGTTGACCAAGTTATTCAAGCCTGGAACAGTCTATATGTAATTAATCAGGTTGGTGATATACTGGCGCGTTATGATAAGACTCATCTGGTACCATTTGGAGAGTATGTGCCTGGACGTTCATGGTTTCCATGGCTTAACAAGATAACGCCGGGAGTGCTTGACTTTTCAGCCGGTTCCGGACATGTAACATTAACTTTGGAAAACGATATATTACCCCCGTTTAGTCCCCTTATATGTTACGAGGTTATTTTTCCCGGGCAGGTTAAATCCTACACAGACAGACCAACCTGGTTACTAAATATCACTAATGACGGTTGGTTTGGCCTTAGCAGTGGCCCATATCAACATTTTGAGATGGCTAAAACGCGTGCTGTCGAGGAAGGAATTCCGCTAATTCGAGTTGCGGCAACCGGAATTAGTGGTGTGGTTGATCCGTATGGTCGCGTCTTGGCCTTGATGCCCCTTAATCAGGTTGGTGTTGTTGATGCACCTTTGCCAAAACCACATCCTACACGGACATGGTATTCCAAATTTGGTAACAGCACGTTTTTGGTCCTCTTAGGGATGTTGGCTATTTTCCTTGTTTGGAGCAGAGTGACCATAAGAAGGAAACCTGCAGGCCAATCCTAAAATTTACTGATATGCATAAAATCTATTTTCTTTTTTGGAAATATAGATAGTCTAACGTTTTTGGTACAGTAATGAATATTAAAAGGATTTTTGTATCGTGCAAAGCAAAAAAAAGGACTATTTATTCACCAGCGAGTCTGTTTCCGAGGGGCACCCAGACAAGGTTTGTGATCGCATTTCCGACAGCATCGTAGATGCGTTTTTGTCTGTTGATCCCTATGCTCGTGTTGCTTTGGAAAGCTTGGCTACAACCAACAAAGTGGTGCTGGCTGGTGAAGTTCGTGGACCTGATCAGATAAACCATCAAAAATTGCGGGACATTACCCGACAGGCGATTCGTGATATCGGTTATGAGCAAGAGGGGTTTAACTGGAAAACGGTTGATATTGACGTTTATGTTCATAAACAGTCTGCCGATATTGCCATGGGTGTTGATGCCACGTCAAATAAGGAAGAAGGGGCTGGTGATCAGGGAATTATGTTTGGGTATGCTTGTACGGAAACACCCGATTTAATGCCTGCGCCACTTTATTATGCCCACGCTATTTTGAAATCATTATCAATGGCGCGGCGCGAGAACAAAAATTTGGGCTTATTTCCCGATGCCAAAAGTCAGGTAACTTTACAATATATTAATGGCAAACCTGTTCGTGCAACCTCGATTGTTGTTTCAACCCAGCATCATGCCGATTTAACCCAACAAGAGGTTCGCGAAATTGTGCGTCCACATGTTTTAAAAATTTTGCCGAAAGGTTGGATGTGTGATGAAAAAGAGTTTTACGTCAACCCAACAGGACGTTTCGTAATTGGTGGGCCAGATGGTGATACAGGGTTAACCGGCCGCAAAATTATTGTTGATACTTATGGCGGGGCTGCTCCACACGGTGGGGGGGCTTTTTCTGGCAAAGATCCAACCAAGGTTGATCGTTCAGCTGCCTATGCAGCTCGATATTTAGCTAAAAATGTGGTAGCTGCAGGCTTGGCGGATGCTTGTACAATTCAACTAGCGTATGCCATAGGTGTTGCTAGGCCATTATCTGTTTATGTTAACGCCCATGGTACTGGTAAAGTGGAAGAAGAGCAGCTATCCAGAAAACTGCAACAAATGGTTAATTTGAGCCCGCGCGGCATTCGCGAAAAATTGCAACTGAATCGTCCGATTTATGCTCGGACGTCTGCTTATGGCCATTTTGGCCGGAAGCCCGATTCTGATGGCGGTTTTTCTTGGGAAAAATTGGACTTGGTTGCCGAATTGAAGTCGACTTTTGCGTGCTAAAATATTATTATGGCAGATTTAATTGACCACCGCTTCTATGGTCGCCGTAAGGGACGGCGTATGCGTGTGCGGCAGCAACAGGATTTTAATCAGTTGTTGCCAAAATTTTCTTTTAATCTACCAGAAAGTAGCTTTTGCAACCCAAAGCTATTTTTTTCAAGGCCAACTAAAGATATCTGGCTTGAGATTGGATTTGGTTACGGCGAGCATTTGGCTATTTTAGCTGAATGCAATCCTGATATTGGGTTTATTGGATGTGAAGTTTTTGAAAATGGTATTGGTCATCTTCTGTCCGCGATTGCAGAAAAGAATATGGAAAACATTCGTATTTTTCCGCAACCAGCCCAACCATTGTTACAGCGGTTGCCAGATCAATCAATAGGGCGGATATTTTTACTTTTTCCTGATCCTTGGCCTAAAAAAAGGCACGCTCGCAGGCGCTTTGTCCAACCTGAAACTATCGAATTACTGGGCCGCATCTTAAAGGATGGCGGGGAATTGCGCATGGCAAGCGATGATCCTGGGTTGATTACCTGGATTACTGAGCACATGATGCGCAGCCAAAATTTCCGTTGGCTTGCTGACTCTGCTGGTGACTGGCTAGCTC
The DNA here is from genome assembly GCA_964414755.1 of uncultured Rhodospirillaceae bacterium. Lineage (GTDB taxonomy): Bacteria > Pseudomonadota > Alphaproteobacteria > JAEUKQ01 > JAEUKQ01 > JAEUKQ01. Next base: position 70,689 of record CAYPXH010000002.1, read on the forward strand.
GGCCAGCCGACTGGCCGTCAAGTCGATATGAAGAGAAGGCAATTAACAAAGGAATACAACCGGTCTATTGGCGTTTTGAACGATTATCTCGGATTTGATCGCTACCCTTGTGTTAACGGCTTGCACAAGAAAAAAGCGTATTAAGGAATAGTTGTTTAGCTCAAAACTAGTCTCTTGAAGAAACTGAAGTCAATACAAGGGATTGATAGTGGGGTGGTGGAGATTTTATACCTTTGAATAAAAACTCTTTGCTTTCGTCCCAATTAACACCGCTCTCAAAATAACATATTAATCTCTTCTTTAGTTTACCGGGATCACCAATCATTCCTGCAAGTTCTATAAGATCAAGATCCTGATTAATATTCAAGCCAGCTTTGATAACAGGTTCTGGTAAAAGACGGGACGCTGGATGATGTTCTATTAAATTAGCCCCGTAACGTCCTGGCTCAATGATGGGGCTTAGTATTTTATTAGGAAGAGGGCGTAAGTTTGGCAGAACATCTGAAGACCGCATTCTCGCAATCATGAGGGGGCGAAATTTCTGAGGGGCAGCTACGGCACAAAAAAGCTGTTCGGTTTTGTTAAGATCAATTCCTTCAAATTTTTCAAAGGCACTTTTAATATTAAAGAACTCCATCAAAGTAGGAGTACGAAGCTGTGTTAAAGTGAAAAGATCATCTTTTAATTTTAGTGAAAGAACTAAATTATCACGATAAACTAACCTCTTTAGCAAGAATTACTCCTAGCTTCTGTTACGGATAGTAAAAAGAAAAACGACCTAATTCGCCACATGGTTTGTTTAAGCCCATTAAACTTAAGGGTTATGATTCTACCCAGCAGTTCGTGCTCAATAGATAAAAATTTACAGGCTGGTTTAAAAAGGTTATACCTACCCGAATTTACACAAATAGCTAATAAATTGATCTTCAAGCCCACTCTTGCGTGCTATCACTAGGAATACCGCTAATCAAGACAATTATAGTTTATTAGCCATTTAATCACCCAAAACTTGTTACCACAAAATTAAATTTTTCTACCTAGAATCCCGTTGATGGAACGGAACATATTGTAATGATGGGTTCAAAACAATGTACGCATCACTTAAGATATAAATTTTGACCCACATACCAACCAGTCATCATATCCAGAATGTTTCCTAATATAGCTATTTCTTTCTCGTTATCTTGTTCAGATAAGCTATTCATATACTGGTAAAAATTTTGGATAATTTCTTCTTTAGGGATGCCTTTAGCGTTTAATGCTTTGACGATCATCCTAAGGCGTAGGGTAGGGTTCTTGCTTTTAAGAGCTTTAGATATTAGATCTTTCATGAAAAAAGATTTTCTTTAAGAGGATTCAAAAGAGAAGCCTGTTTTTTTATGTCAACCAGCATTTGATATTTTTTCGGGAACTGGGTTTGAAAAGTGAGAATACCTTTTTTTGAAAGCTTATCTTCTTCAAAAGCCCAGCTTAAAACGTATTCAGCTATAAACCTATTTCGGTTTATACCGCAAGGGATTAATTGTTGACAATTATACTTCTTGTCTAAGCGCTGTAATAGTTTTTTTGCTAAAACCCGCAATGGCCAGTCGATCCAATTATTATAACCCTTGGTCACTAAAATAAGTTTTCGTGAACGAATTATTTTGATTAACGTTACTTCGTTAACATTCGGGTGGGCTACAAAATATTCTAGAAAATTTTCAATATTAAAGCTTCTTTGTTTTCTTAGTAAAAAGATTAGATCAGAAATTTTAACAAGTGATTTCTTAATAATCACTTCAATAAAATTCTTAGCTTCAATCAAGCACCTTCTGGGTTCACTATCAGTGTATATAATGCTTATAGCATAGCAGAAAATTTCTCGAAAGGTTCGTCGTTGATTTTTCCAAATACATTCAATTGTTGAGGTATCTTTATGATATTCTACAAGATATTTGGAAAATTTAGTACAACCCATTTTGCTTTTAAATTTTTTGTAAGTTACAAGCGTGATCGACATATTAAAGAATATGTTCTTATGATGGCAAGTAAATCATATTAACTTGTTTTTTCATAAAGTTTTTTAATCTAGATAATAATAGATTATTTGGATGAGTGGCTAAACCCATGCTTTTGGCAAGAGAGTTTGGTAAATTTTTACCAACTTTACTAATGATAGGTAAGATAATGATTGAATATCTAATTCTTCTGCACAACATGTATTCTGAATAATCTAGATGACCCCCATTTTATCAAATCGCTATGTCGATCGGAATAATTTTTGCATCTCTTTTAGGTTTTGCATATTAATAGATTTATCTATTCCCAAATGCTTCACTTTTAGTGACCAATTCTGATTATAAAACCTAATATCAACATCTGTAAAAAATAATCCACTTTCACCAAATACAACATGCGCGTCCGATAAAGAAGATGCCCACTGGTTTTTAATTGCAGGGTTATTCAGAGAAACAAATTGGGTTAATAAAATCCGCTGGTTGGTAACAGAAAGAACATAATTGGTGGTGCTATGAATAAACCATAAACCCAAAAGCGAGCAAATAGAGGTAAGAAAAGCGATAATTGCTGTAAAATTTCGACTGTTCTTTACGGAAATAGCTACAACGACGATAAATAGTATTAAAAACAAATTAACTATCGGTGGAACAGGTTGTTTGGTTGTTAATAGTGCATATTTTATCTTTTCTTCGGGCTGAAGTACCACATCAGATAAAACCTTTTGTGCAACAGCTGGGTATGGTAAAATCATCAACAATGTTCCATTATAGCTAGTAACAGAGCTTGTAATATAAGTGCAAAGTGCACAGACGCAATGTATTTGTTCTTGATGGAAAATGATAAATAAATGCTGAATTTAAATAAATTCTTGCCAAGGCCTAACGCGTGTGATATCATCCCACACGAAATCATCCTTACCACAAAGGGTGGGCCTGGTGCCCGCCCTTTTTGTTAGGTGCTATTAGTCAAAACTTTTTGTCTTTAGTGACAGCGGAATTTGTAACGTTTGAGAATGAATAATATAGAGACGGTTCAAAAATTATTGGAAACCCCGTTGCAAGAACGGGGGTACGATTTGGTAATGGTCAAATGGTTGCAAGGTAATCCAGCTGTTTTGCAAATTATGGCAGAGCGCCAAAGTGGTATGTCGCTAACACTTGATGACTGTGTCTTGCTAAATAATCTTGTTTCAACCCTTTTGGATGTTCACGATACAGTACCCCACGCATATCAGCTTGAGGTTGGATCACCAGGAATTGACCGGCCATTAGTAAAGAAACAGGATTTTCAACGTTTTGTTGGCAAGGAGGCTTTTGTTGAAGTAGCCTTGCCGGAAAATAAGACAAAAAGATTGACAGGGATTTTAGCTGGAGTACATGAAGAAAAAATTTTATTAAGGGTTGATGCCCTGGAAGAAGTTCTCGAGCTGCCTTATTCGGGAATTCGTCAAGCCCATCTGCGGTTGGAAAAAAACTTGTGGTCAGCAGGTAAAAAAAATCGAGCAGCAACCAAAAGAATCAGCCGCCAACAACCAGAGAACCAAAAAAAGAAAGTTTCAAATTAGGATACAAAAATGCCAACGCTTTCAAATATTCAACGCCATGAATTGTTACAAGTTGCCGATGCAGTTGCGCGGGAAAAAAATATTAACCGTGAAGAAATTTTAATGGCCATGGAAATGGCTATTCAGAAAGCTGGCAAGGCCAAGTATGGCAACGACCACGATATTCGTACAAAAATTGATCGTCGAACGGGTGAGGTGAAACTTTTCCGCTATTTACAAGTTGTTGATAATGTCGAGAATGAAGTAACGCAAATTTCGCTTCCTGAAGCAGAAAAACAACAGCCAGGGGCCAAGTTGGGTGATTTTTTAACCGAAGAGTTACCACCAATTGATTTAGGACGAATATCTGCACAAACCGCAAAGCAGGTTATTGTTCAGAAGGTTCGTGAGGTTGAACGCCAGCATGAATACGAGGAATACAAAGATCGTAAGGGGGAAATTATCAATGGGGTTGTGCGCCGTGTTGAGTTTGGTAATGTAACTATCGAACTTGGCAAAGCCGAAGCGATGTTGCGGCGTGACATGATGCTTCCCAGGGAAACGTTCCGGCCTGGTGACCGCGTACGCGCCCTGATAGCTGACGTGCGATCAGACAGCAAGGGTTCGCAAATCGTTTTATCAAGGACTAGCCCAGAGTTTATGGCCAAGCTGTTTACCCAGGAAGTTCCAGAAATATACAACAAAATTATTGAAATTAAATCGGTCGCCCGTGATCCAGGTAGTCGGGCAAAGATGGCGGTTTATTCACGCGACAGTAATATTGATCCGGTTGGTGCTTGTGTTGGGATTCGCGGCAGTCGTGTGCAAGCAATTGTTAACGAACTCCAGGGCGAGAAGGTAGACATTGTTCCTTGGTCATCTGATCAGGCAACCTTTGTTGTCAATTCGTTGGCTCCAGCTGAGGTAAGTAAAGTTGTTTTGGATGAGGAAACAAAGAGAATTGAGGTAGTTGTTCCAGATGAACAACTAAGCCTGGCAATTGGCCGAAAAGGTCAAAATGTTAGATTAGCCAGCGAGCTTACTGGCTGGGAAATTGATATTTTAACAGAAGCCGCTGAGTCTGAACGTCGTGCCCAAGAATTCAAGAATGTTTCCCAGGTTTTTGTTGATGCGCTTGACATCGATGAGGTCATTGCGCATTTGTTGATTACGGAAGGTTTTACCAAAGTTGAAGAAGTAGCTTATGTCGGTCTTGATGAGCTGGAAAAAATAGAGGGCTTTGATCAAGATTTGGCACAACAATTACAAGAACGCGCCAAAAACTACATTCAACAGCAGCAGCAGCAGCAAGCATCTCGTTGGCAGGATTTAGGTGTTGATAGTATGTTGGCGGATGTCCCAGGTCTTACACCAGAGTTATTGGTCACCCTAGGTGAGCAGGGTGTCAAAACTTTGCAAGATTTTGCCGACTTATCAAGTGACGAACTTATTAGTTCCGAAGATGGGTTGTTGAGAAAGCATAAGCTTAATTTGGCAAGCGCTGATCAAATGATTATGGCGGCACGTCATATGCTTGATAAGGTGAAAAAATAGGTTTTTATCTGAACTGTAATGAATATATGATGAACAAGGGTTTCCCACAATATGACCACGAACAACGATCCATCTTTAGGTAAAAAGACTCTTGGTTTATCCTCAGGCGGTAAGTTAGAGCTTAAAAAAACAGTTGACATGGGCCAAGTTCGCCAAAGCTTTTCTCATGGCCGCAGCAAGACGGTAACAGTGGAAGTAAAACGTCGCAGGATTTTGCCAACCGAAACTCTTGGTACACCATCAGCTACTGAAACACCAGTTAAGTTAGCCGAGCAATTGACCGATGTGGAGGGACACCATCATCTGACAGCAGAAGAGCGTGCTATACGCACCAAAGTCATCGAAGAGGCGCGTAAAGAGGAAGAAAGAAAAGCAATTGAACAGCAACGTCAACGCGAAATAGAGCAAAAACTTGCCGAAGAACAGGCAAAAGCTGCTGAACAATTGAAATTGCAGCGTGCTGAGGAAGAAAAAGCACACAAAGCCATTGCCTTAACTGAAAAACCTGCCTCTTTAGTATCTCAGACAGAGCCGGATCGTGTATTTACGGCTAAAGGCAAGGAACAACAAGTATCCGAAGTTAAGCCAGCGGTTGTTGCGCAACCAGCAAATAAATCAGTACCAGTCAGTGGAGACGTTAAAAAAACCAAAGAAAAAGAGAAGCAGCCAATTAAAGGAAATACGGCGAAATTTTCTTATGACGAAGACGGTGATGACGAGCCTGTTTCAGCTAGAAAGCCAGGAAAAGCGGTTCCATCTGCGCCGATTAGCGAACTACGTAAAAACACCCCTTCTAAATGGCGTGGGGGCAAGATAACGATTGATCAGGCCTTAGATGATGAAGAGAAGGTTCGCGTGCGCAGTCAGGCTTCTATTCGTCGGGCGCGTGAGAAAGAGAAACAAAAGTTTCTTAAGGAAAATCAACCCGAAGCTACAAAAATTATTCGGGAAGTTGTTTTACCAGAAACAATTTCGGTGCAGGAATTATCAAACCGTATGGCGGAGAGAAGCGCTGATGTTATTAAGACACTTATGAAAATGGGAATGTTAGTTACATTAAATCAGATTATTGATGCCGATACAGCCGAGCTAGTTGTTAGTGAATTTGGTCATCGTGTTAAGCGTGTTAAGGAATCAGACAGTTTCCTAGTTGATGTCTTGGCGGAAGATTCAAGCAGCCAGTTACATCCGCGTCCCCCCGTTGTAACTGTTATGGGGCATGTTGATCACGGTAAAACCTCGTTGCTTGATGCCTTGCGTTCAACCGATGTTGCCTCGGGCGAGGCGGGCGGTATCACCCAACACATCGGTGCATACCAAGTAACAAGGCCGTCTGGCCAAAAAATAACTTTTATTGACACACCTGGTCATGCTGCATTCTCTGAAATGCGCGCCCGCGGTGCCAATGTAACAGACCTTGTTGTGCTTGTTGTGGCGGCTGATGATGGGATCATGCAGCAAACAATCGAGGCTATTAACCATGCCCAGGCTGCAAAGGTGCCGATTGTTGTTGCCGTTAATAAGATTGATAAACCCCAAGCCGATCCTACGAAAGTTCGGCGTGAATTGCTTAATCATGGGCTTGTTGTTGAAGAATTAGGTGGTGAAGTACTTGCAGTGGACGTTTCAGCTAAAGCCAAACTCAATCTTGAAAAGCTGGAAGAAGCAATATTACTACAAGCTGAAATTCTTGACTTAAAATCAAATCCACATAGACCCGCGACCGGTACGGTTATAGAAGCTAGGCTCGAGCGGGGACGTGGTTCTGTGGCAACCTTTTTGGTTCAGCGAGGTACATTAAAGGTTGGCGATATTCTTGTTGCGGGTAATGAGTGGGGGCGGGTGCGTGCTCTGCATGATCATTATGGTCATCAGTTAAAAGAAGCTGGTCCATCAACCCCGGTTGAAGTTTTAGGGTTACAGGGGACGCCAATGGCCGGTAATCAGTTTGTTGTCGTTGAAAGTGAAAATAAGGCGCGTGAGGTTAGTGAAACGCGTCAGCGCAAAAGTCGCGAAATGCAAGTTGCTGCTGCTTTGGGTAAGCGCGGTAATATCGAGCAAATGCTATCAAAGGCGGCTGACAGTAATCTGCGTGAATTAGCGGTTATTCTGAAGTCTGATGTTCAAGGGTCATTGGAGGCTTTAAGCAATAGTCTCAATAAATTAAATACAAACGAGGTTGCGGTTCGAATTCTGCACGCTGCCGTTGGTGGAATTAATGAATCGGATGTTACCTTGGCCCGTGCCTCTGGCGCGATTATTGTGGGATTTAATGTCAGAGCTAACCCCTTAGCGCGTGAAATTGCCCGTCGTGATGCTATTGATATCAAATATTATTCGATCATCTATAACGTTATTGATGATGTAAAAGCCATACTGGGCGGACTTTTGGCACCAACCTTGCAAGAAAAATTCTTGGGCTACGCCGAAATCCGCGAGGTTTTCTCGGTACCAGGTTTTGGCAAAGTTGCTGGTTGTATGGTTACCGAGGGGATCGTCAAGCGCGGCGCCAAGGTTCGTTTGTTGCGGGATAACGTTGTGATTTATCAGGGTAATTTGCAAAGCTTGCGGCGATTTAAGGATGAAGTTCGCGAGGTTAAAGAGGGCTATGAGTGCGGTATGGCATTTGATAATTATCAAGATATTTCGAAAAGTGATGTTGTTGAGTGCTACGAAATTGAACAAATAGCCAGAACTTTGGCAAGTTGATACAAGAGGTTCTCGGTGAGTGTAGTGGAATTAAGTCAACGACAATTACAAGTTGGACACGAGATTAGGCGCTTGTTGATGGATGTTTTTATAAAGCAACAACTGCGAGACCCCGATTTGTATAATGTAAGCATAACCGTAACAGAGGTACGCGTTACACCAGATTTACGTGAAGCAACGGCCTTTGTATTGCCATTGGGTGGCAAGGATCTGGAACAGGTTCTTCGTGGGTTAAAGCGAGCATCTGGGTTTTTCAGAACATATTTGGCCCACCATTTGAAGTTGCGTGTCGCACCAATTGTTCATTTTCGGCCTGATCATTCTTTTGATTATGCTAGTCACATTCAAAAGGTTTTGACAAAAGTTCAGGAAGCAGATCGTGGTCGCGGTGATCTCCAGGGCTGAAAAAATTACAAGCCAACCTAATAGCGGGTGGTTAAACCTTGATAAGCCGGCTGGATTATCTTCAGCCCAGCTGTTGACAAAGGTTAAACGGCTATTATCAATTAAAAAACTTGGCCATGCAGGAACATTAGATCCATTCGCCAGTGGTGTATTGCCCGTTGCGGTTGGAGAAGCAACCAAATTAATGCCTTATATCGTTGATCAGGAAAAAGAATACCGTTTTACCGTTAGTTGGGGTATTAACACAGACACGGATGATATAACCGGACGGATAATTTCCCAGCATCAATTTATGCCTTCCCAACAAGCTGTTGAAAAGGTTGTTCAACATTTTGTTGGCGATATTCAGCAAGTACCACCGATTTATAGTGCTCTTAAAATAAATGGTCAGCGGTCTTATAGGTTGGCGCGTGCCCATCAACCTATCGAATCATTAAAGTCCAGATTGGTTCGTGTGTTTAAACTTGAAATATTATCTCATACAGAGGGGGAAACATCATTTTTTCTGTGCTGTGGCAAGGGAACATATGTCCGTAGTTTGGCGCGTGATATGGGTAGAAATCTTGGAACAGGTGGCTGTGTAAAAAGTTTGCGGCGCTTGCGAGTTGGAATCTTTAAAGACATTGAGTCGATTTCGCTGGAAACTCTAAAAAATATCGGGCATATTATTTCATCCTCAGGGGCAGGGGTTGATTTTCTTCGGCCATTGCACACAGGTCTGGACGACATCCCGGTGGTGTGCATTACTAGCAAAGAATATCAAGATTTGCGCTGTGGGAAGCCCGTTTTGTTGACTGCAGAACGTTATGACCATAACGTTTCCGGCTTTCGTGACGGCTTTGTGCCAACACTCCAGGCAAGGGTTCAGGATCGCCTTGTTGCGATTACATCTTTTGTTCAGGGGTATTTAAAATCAACACGTGTATTAAACATAAATTTTGAAGAAAGGAATAGGATCGATGTCGATCAATCAAGAACGTAAACAGGAAATTATTCAGGAACATGCTCGTTCAAAGCAAGATACTGGCTCACCAGAAGTTCAGGTTGCTTTGCTTAGCGAAAGAATCAACAGTCTGACGGAACACTTAAAATCACATCAAAAAGATTTCAGTTCACGGCGTGGACTTCTGATTATGGTAGGGCAGCGTCGCAGGCTGCTTGATTATTTGAAAAGAAAAGACTTAGCAAAATACCAAGATATCGTTAAAAAGCTTGGGCTGCGGCGTTAGGTAATTTTCCAGGTAACAGGTATGCTCGGGGCCTGTTGATTGGAGTAAATCATGAAAGGTTATAGTACAAAATGTTTAATATATTTCGTAAAGAGTTAAATTGGGGTGGAAAAAAGTTAACCCTAGAAACGGGGCGTATTGCCAGGCAGGCTGATGGAGCAGTTCTGGCAACTTATGGTGATACGGTTGTATTGTGTACCGTTTCGGCAGCAAAAGAAGTAAAACCCGAGCAAGATTTTTTTCCATTAACCGTGCATTATCAAGAGAAAAGTTTTGCAGTTGGCCGGATTCCAGGTGGTTTTTTTAAACGCGAAGGACGCCCTAGTGAGCGCGAAGTTTTGGTATCACGGTTAATTGATCGCCCAATAAGACCTCTTTTTCCAGAGAAGTTTTTTAATGAAGTTCAGGTTATTTGCACGGTCTTAAGCCATGATTTGGAAAATGACCCAGATTTGGTTTCGATGATTGGGGCTTCAGCAGCGTTAACAATTTCGGGTATTCCCTTTCTTGGGCCGATTGCAGCGGCACGTATTGGTTATATTGGCGGTCAGCTTGTTCTTAACCCTGGCTTATCGCAAATGTCCAAAAGTGACTTAGATTTGGTTGTGGCAGGGACTGAAGAGGGTGTTCTTATGGTTGAATCCGAAGCCAAAGAGCTTACGGAAGAAGTTATGCTTGAAGCAGTAATGTTTGGTCATCGCCATTTTCAGCCGGTTATTCAAGCTATTATTGGATTGGCTGAGCAATGTGCCAAAGATCCTTGGGAATTACCGACGCCATCTTCGGAATTAACGTTGATGACAGACCAACTTTATCAAAAATACCACCAGCGTATTCGAGATTGCTACAAAATAGCCAACAAGCAGCAGCGTTATGCAGCTCTTGATACGTTGAAGGCTGAAATTACAGCTTCTGTTGAACAGACTAAACAGCAGCAAGCTTCCGCAATATTTAAAGAGTTGGAATACAAAATTGTTCGCCAAAGCGTTCTTGAAACAGGACGCCGAATTGATGGACGTGATACGGTAACTATACGACCAATCGTTTCCGAAACAAACTTTTTGTCTAAGGGGCACGGGTCAGCCTTATTTACTCGCGGTGAAACACAAGCCTTGGTGGTTGCGACTCTCGGTACGGGTGAAGACGAACAGATAGTTGACGCGTTGCAAGGAGAGTACCGGGAAAACTTTATGCTACATTATAATTTCCCACCATACTCGGTTAATGAAGTTGGTCGACTTGGCTCGCCGGGGCGGCGCGAAATTGGCCACGGTAAGCTCGCTTGGCGCGCCATTCACCCGCTTCTGCCTGCAAAAGAGTCTTTCCCCTACACCATTCGGGTTGTTTCTGAAATTACAGAATCGAATGGATCGTCGTCGATGGCAACGGTTTGCGGAACTTCCCTGGCCTTGATGGACGCTGGTGTTCCTTTACCAAGGCCGGTTGCAGGCATTGCCATGGGTTTAATCAAGGAACAAGAAAAGTTTGTTGTTCTTTCAGACATTCTTGGCGATGAAGATCATTTGGGTGATATGGATTTTAAGGTAGCTGGAACATCACAGGGTGTTACAGCCTTGCAGATGGATATTAAAATTACCTCAATTACTTCGGAAATTATGCGTACAGCCTTACAGCAAGCCGCAAAAGGCCGGCTACATATTTTGGCAGAAATGGCTAAAACATTGCCAATATCACGCCCTGCTGTTAGCGAAAAAGCCCCGCGGATTACAGTTATTAGTGTTCCAAAAGATAAAATACGTGAAATTATCGGAACAGGCGGCAAAGTTATTCGTGAAATTTGTGAAGTAACCAAGGCCAAAATTGATATTGATGATGACGGAACAGTTAAGGTGGCTGCTGTTGATGCAGCTTCTTCACAGGCAGCTATTAACTGGATTCGCGGGATTGTTTCAGAACCCGAAATTGGTACTATCTATACCGGTAAAGTGGTGAAGATCATGGATTTTGGGGCTTTTGTCAATTTTCTGGGTAGTCGCGATGGTTTGGTGCATGTTAGTGAAATGGCAAATCAGCGCATTAAGCAACCAAGTGATGTTGTGGCTGTGGGTGATACCGTGCGTGTAAAAGTTTTGGGAGTTGATGATCGCGGTAAAATTAAGTTAAGCATGAAAAATATTGATCAAAAAATTGATCCTGCCTCTGAAAACTCAAAAATGACTGTTTGATGGGGTGTGAAATGCTGTTGCCATTAGTAATTGGTCATCGAGGGGCGGCAGCTGTCGCGCCTGAAAATACACTTGAAAGTATTAGGCAGGCTTGGCTACAGGGTGTTTCTTGGGTTGAGTTTGATGTTCAGTTAACCAGGGATGACCAAGTCGTTGTTTTTCATGACGATGATTTACGTCGAACGAGTAATGGTCAAGGTGCGATTCGGAATACCGATTGGGGACGTATCCAGCTTCTGGATGCAGGGAGTTGGTTTTCAAAGGAATGGCAGGGTATTCGTGTCCCAAATCTGCAGCAAACATTTGCTTTATTGCTAGATTTAGGGCTAAACGCCAATGTTGAAATTAAGATACCGGATGCCTATATGGAAGATCAGGTATATATTGAAAAAACTGTTTCCAAGACTATCTCTATAATTGATCAATATTGGACAAGGAATAGGCCATTGTTGATTTCAAGTTTTTCGACATCGGCTTTGCGGGTTTTGATGGAAAAAGCTCCAAAACTTCCACGTGGATTGTTACTGTGGGGTCAGCCAGATGGTTGGCTGCTACAAGCCCGATCACTTCAATGTTTAACGATTAATATTGCTGACCAGTTTGCGTCAGCAGAGTGGGTAAAGGCTATTCGTCATGCTGGATACGAAGCTGCTGTTTATACAATAAATAATGTAAAGCGCGCGCGTGAATTAATTGAATTAGGTGTCAACGGTTTATTCAGTGATTGTCCTGCTATGGTTCTTGCGGGACTACGTGCGCGCAATTTGTCCGGCGAGACACCAACGGGTATTAAGTAACTTTTAAATTGTTCTGCGTAGGCTAAGTGTTAAAAAGAAAGGGTGTTCATTTGAAAAACTTGCAGCCAATTTTGTTATCTGGAAGGGAGGTATTACCCCTGATAGAGGGTGGCAAGGGAATTTCTGTTTCAAATGGAGAGAGTTCTGGTGCATGGGCTGCATCCGGTGGGGTTGGTACATTTTCTGGAGTCAATGCTGATTCGTACGATGATCAGGGGCGGCTAATCCCCCAAGTTTATTACGGCGAGACACGGCGCGAACGACATGAAGAACTTATTCGTTTTGCCATTAAGGGTGGAATTCATCAAGCGCGTGTAGCGCATGAATTGGCTTCTGGCCAAGGCCGGATTCACATGAACATCTTATGGGAGATGGCTGCTGCCGAGCAAATTCTAGAAGGTGTTTTGGAAGGTGCAAAAGGATTAGTTCATGGTGTAACCTGTGGCGCTGGTATGCCTTATAAGATTGCCGAAATATGTTCAAAATTTGGAGTGTATTACTATCCCATAGTCTCGTCTGCTCGTGCTTTTAGGGCGCTTTGGAAAAGGGCATATTACAAATTTGGCGAACGTCTTGGGGCCGTTGTTTATGAAGATCCATGGCTGGCAGGTGGTCATAATGGATTATCCAACAATGAAGATCCACTAAAACCTCAAGACCCTTATCCCCGTGTTCTTGAACTTCGGCGCGTCATGCGAGAGGAATGTGGTTTGTCAGATACACCGATTGTCATGGCAGGTGGGGTCTGGTATCTGCGTGAGTGGGAACATTGGATCAACAACCCCGATCTTGGTCCGATAGCTTTTCAATTTGGTACAAGACCGCTCCTTACCGTTGAAAGCCCTATATCACATGCTTGGAAGAAAAGACTTTTAAACCTTAAAAAGGGCGATGTTTTTCTTAATCGCTTTAGCCCGACAGGCTTTTATTCGTCGGCGGTTAACAATCCCTTTTTGCACGAGCTTAAGGCGAGATCCGAACGCCAAATTGCCTATACACTTGATCCAGTAGGGGAACATCAAACACAATTAGCTGTTGGAATTCGTGGTCGGATTGTATATGTCACGGCACCTGATAAGGTGCGGGCTGACAGCTGGCTCAATCAAGGGTATGACGAGATTCTGCGTACCCCTGATTCGACCCTGATTTTTGTTACTTCTGAAAAAGCTAATGAAATAAGGACGGATCAAATTAATTGCATGGGATGTCTTAGTGCGTGTGTTTTTTCAAATTGGTCTCAGAATAAAGAAGGTACAACAGGCAAGAAGGCAGACCCACGTTCATTCTGTATTCAAAAAACCCTGCAAACCATTAGCCATTCAAATGATACAGAAAATCAGCTCATGTTTGCTGGACATAATGCATATCGATTTGCAACCGACCCGTTCTATAAAAACGGGTTTATCCCAACGGTTCAACAATTAATTGAACGGCTTTTGACGGGTGATTAGCAAGTTAAAAACAAATAATACACAATATTCTTGCTGTGTGATAGTGAGAGGAAGAATGTTGTTTTAGTCATTTCAAAACTATTGAGAAATAATGAAAATGTTTTTCTTCCATTCCTTGACTTTCAAATGATCAAAACGACTGTTTAGACAAGATGATAAAAGGGCAACCTTGTCTTTAACTTGGATTTCAGTTAAGGGAGCGAACTCGTTGAGTCGGCTTGCGGGATTGACTCGACCATTTTCTTTACGCATGCGTAAAGATGATTTTAAACGGTGTCTTAAGAAGCGTATTTTGCGGTGTAAAATGGACAAGGGAGATATCTTAGGAAATCCGTGTTCTTCAATATAGTGTTCGATTAATGAAATAACCCTTTCAGCCCCCAGTTCTGGTCCATTGAAATTAGAAACAAATTTCTTAAATAAAATTTCTCGGTATAATGAGATCCGGTCATGTTGTTCGGTTGAAACTATTGCTTGGGGGTTGTTGCTTAACACTGTTATATACTTAAATAATGCATCAGGAGTAGTTACCTGGTAACTCAGATTATTTGGTAACATGGGGTCAAAATAAGCATGTGATATTGGTCTATAACTTACTGGCTGTAGGCCTAGGATAGCAGCCTCGACTGCAGTTGTGCATCCATTATGTATGAGAGCAGAACATGCTTTAAGCCAAGGAATAACATTTCCCTCGCGAATGACAACAATATTGGGGTGTTTTTTAGCTACTGCTACCCATAAGTCATAACCCTCGGCTGGGTGTGGTCTAATAATAATTCTAAAGTTGGAGAATTTTTCTGCTAACGACGGTAAAATTTGGATGAAGTGATCTAACAGTTGGTGGCGGTAAACTGCCAAATCAGGATCATAATTCTTAAGATTGGCATCAGCTGCTATGCTCCCTAATTCTTCCGGCAATGGTAGGTGCTTATATAATTTATTGAAGGGATTGACCTTACCAAAATTACTATTAAAAAGAATAAAACTTCCGTACTTTTTTTTAATTGAACTGACTTCGTGGTCAAAGAAGCCACTAAACTCTGGTCGTAAAATATCAACCCGTGGATTACCGGTTATTTCAATTTGCCCGGGATTTGGGTGAAAATATTCAAGATTTTCTTTGTTGTCTTGACCCCAAGCAAAAATAAGTTTGAAATAAGGTAAAGTGTCTTTGTGAACACGACGCTGGCGATAAAGTTCTGGTGAGTAATAAACGAGGGCTTCTTCATCCCATCCTGTAATAATTGGTGTTATTACCCTTTGTAGGCTAGCAACCGTTTTATGGTGGCCTTCTGTTAGAGCTTTGGATATATAGATTGTGTTGAACAAATTTCCCAAGATTTTATTTCTTAATTCTATATGTTGACCAATAAAGACCCTGAAACCACGTTCGGCAGCAATACAGGATAACAACAGTTTTGCATCAAATTCGCGCACTTGCGACTCAACGGAAACAACTAGATTACCAATGGTTGTTATTGATTTCATTATCTATCCGTTCTCAGAGAAAGATTGAAAATATTTTCTTTGTGTAGACTAATCTCTAAAGTATCAAAGCAACCATTCAGACATCTTGATAAAAGGGCTATCTTTTTTTGGATCGTCTCAAACGAGAGGGGTGGAAAATCGTTCTTACGCATGTCATCACTGTAACGGCTATTAACATCTCTCATAGCTGCCAGTTTTTGACGCTTGCGCTTAAGATAAGCCATTCTAGCCTTTAACTTTGAAAGCCAACATGTTTTCACTTGCTTTCCATTCGCATGTCTTTGAATCTCGTCGAGAATCAATTCGCTTGACAACCTACCTCTAGGATTAGTTATATAATTATCAATTATTTCCGAAAAATCTTTTTGCGTATTATAAGGTAGGCAAGAGTTATTTTGGTTAGCGTATATCAGCGATTTTAGGGTGCTTACAAGCTCATCCGCACTGTAAGTTGGGAGACTGAGTCGAGTTGGCAAAAACGGATCAAAGCGCTCATCAACTAAGGGGTTATAAGAGATTACTGGAACATTCATAATACGCGCCTCTATGGACGTTGTACAGCCATTATGCAAAACCAGTTTACAGGCTTTCAGCCAATTAACTATGTTACCATCGCGTACAACACAAACATTTGCACAATCTTTACTAATCTTTATCCATGGTTCGTGACTTTCTGCTGGATGAGGACGAATAACAAAACGCTGTTTAGGAAAGTTGTTGGCAAGTTGAGGTATAATTTCTAAGAACTTTTGAAATAACGCATTCTTATAAATAGCTAAATCTGCAACGTAATTTTTTTGGTTTATTTTGGAAAGAATAACTTTTTCTCCTGGCACAGGCAATTTTTTATAGAGGGTAGCAAATGGATTAACGCTACCAAAATTACTATTGAAAAGAACAAAATCCCCATATTCTTTCTTTATATTAGAGACATCTTGTTCAAAAAATGACTCAAATTCGCTCCTCAATAGATCACCACGAGGATTACCCGTAATGTAAACAGGAACATTGGTGTCATTATCCATGTTCCAGATAGCTGCACTATCATTCCCCCAAGCAAACAAACCATCAAAAAGAGCCATGGATGGCTTATAAATGCGGCGCTTCCTATATAATTCTTGAGAATAATATACTAAAACTTCTTCATCCCAGCCAAAAATTCTAAAACCAAAACTTTTAATAAAGCTAAGAACTTTGAAACGCTGCGGTGTTATATCTTTTGCTAAGTAAGTCCCAACTGGTAAATTACCAATCTCTAAATGAATATCGAATTGGTTGCCCAAAAATACATTAAAACCCCTAGTGGCAGCTAGGCAGGCCAGCAAAAGTTTTGCATCTAACTCGCGGATCTGTAATTCGATCGGAATAATAAGCGATGGTTTTTGTGATTGAATTGATGTCATTACAATTTTTGATTTGCGCCAAAGGTTAGAAAACTTAATTTTGTACTTTATATGCTAAAACTAGATTAATATAACACAATAATCAACCCACAGCTTTGATATTAGCTAAAATAATATTAGTAAAGAACAGAGCAAACGACCAGCGATGGAAAATTTTAAAACTTTTGGCAGATATTGAAATTATTTTGTTGATCGGGATATATGCGCAGCGATTTTATTTACCAATACCAGCCAAACAACCGTTGAAAAGCTTACTCTTGAAAAATGGTGTGACTACCTTCCTAAATACTGGGTTTTGCCATATCCCAGCCGGCATAACAATTATTTGTTAAAAAAAACAGTTGTTATGAAGCAATTAATTACAGGGCTTCAAGAACGCGTTCAAGGTATAATTAGCAGTTAGCTAATTTCTTGATCAATTTTGTCCATATCAGCATCACTATAACCAAAATGATGACCAATTTCATGAATCAATACATGATGAATAATCTGAGCAAGAGAATGAAAAGGTTTTTCTTGCTGCCAATATCTTATAATAGGTAGGTAATAAAGAAAAATGCGTGGGTGGTCTGACCATAACATGCCGTGATGTTGTTTAGGAATTGGTATGCCATGGTATAAACCCATTAATTGGAAGGGCGATGTTAATCCAAGTCCCTGAAGCGTTTCTATGG
This sequence comes from uncultured Rhodospirillaceae bacterium, assembly GCA_964414755.1. GTDB lineage: Bacteria > Pseudomonadota > Alphaproteobacteria > JAEUKQ01 > JAEUKQ01 > JAEUKQ01. Next base: position 88,129 of record CAYPXH010000002.1, read on the forward strand.
TTGGGGATTCTTCCACAATAACGGCAACCCCTTTTAGCTGGTCACGAAATAATTCAGGTAAGGTATGAAGCGATTGCTCGGCCAAAATTTGGAAATCAGCAATATTTGGAATCTGTGGGAACAACTGAAACCTTTTTCATTTATTTAAGTGACAATTGATAGAATTTCTCAAAGACACTTGATTCTTGTTAAGCATTAACCATATTATAGCTGTGAATACTGTTACTTTAACAGAAATAGGGATGATTTTCTAAATTAAAAGGGTGATACTATGGCTTTACAACCTAATCTAAGACGAACGACAATCAGTCGCTCTGCCGCGAATGTTGATGAAGGGCTTCGCCAATACATGTTGGGCATATACACTTATATGGGTTTTGGTGTTTTGCTGACAGGCTTAGTTTCTTATTTTATTGGCACTAATGAACAGTTACTTTTATCACTGTTTAGTTCGCAGGGAATGATGTATCTGCTGATGTTCCTACCAGTTGGCATTGCCCTATGGTTGAATTTGGGTATTAACCGCATTAAGGCCTCAACAGCCCAGCTGCTGTTCTGGGTTTATGCAGCTTTAATTGGTGTGGCTTTGGCGCCAATTTTTGTTCTTTATACCGACACATCGATCGCTAAAGCCTTCTTTATTGCCGCTGCAATGTTTGGTGGGATGAGTCTTTACGGCTATACAACTCAAAAAGACCTATCAGGAATTGGATCCTTCCTTATTATGGGTGTTTGGGGCTTGTTGGTGGCGATGATCGTTAACATATTCTTGCGCTCCAGCGGGTTGGATTTCTTGATTTCCATTGTTGCTGTTCTGGTTTTTACAGGCCTGACAGCTTATGAAACACAGCTGGCTAAAGCTTCTTATCAAGAAGATGAAACTGCTGAGATTACCAAAAAGAAATCAATTATCTTCGCTTTACAGCTTTATGTTAACTTCATTAACATGTTTATTCATTTGCTGCGCTTAATGAACAGCAATCGTAATTAAATTCTTTTAGAATTTCATAATTATTTGGCTAATAAACACCCAGCTCTTTCTTTAGTGCTGGGTGTTTTTTATGGACTTGTTCTTTTTATAGAATGATATAATTAAGCAAATCTAATATAGACAATAATAGTTTTGGTACATTAGGTTAATAAACTAAATCTTTTGTTACTTGTTGATATCTAGACTATAACAAACCTAATATTCATAGAATTAAGGGTTATCAAGCAAGGGTTGTTCAATGCTCAAAACAAAAAATAAGTTGCTTTTATTGGCTTTAAGCCAGTTATTGTTGACACATCAGGGAATTGCCCAGGCCCCTAATGGTGCCCAAGAGAGGCCGCCAATGCCTGTTGAGGCTGTCCAGGTTGAAGTTGGTCAAGTTGTTCTGTCAATTCCAGCCGTTGGATCTTTAAAATCGGCAGAATCCGTCACGATAAGTCCGGAAATTCCAGGCCGTTTATCAGCCGTTATTGGTAAAGAAGGACAGGCAGTGCAAGCCGGCGAGGTTCTTGTAACGCTTGATTCATCGATTTATCAGGCCGAATTGGCGCAAGCAGAAGCCAGCATAGCTTTGAGTAAGGCGAATTACCAACGAGCTGCCGAACTTTTTGAAAAACGCGTTGGAACCCAACAGGCGCGCGATGAGGCAGAAGCCCGTTTCCGAGCTGATGAAGCAGCTTTAGCCCTAGCTAAAGCACGTTTAACAAAAACAACAATCAACGCCCCCTTTAATGGTATTTTGGGATTACGGCGCGCCAGTATTGGGCAATATTTATCCCCTGGCGAAATTGTGTTTAATCTTGAATCCATCAATCCGTTAAAAGTTGATTTTCGGATTCCTGAAATTTATCTAAGCAAAATTCGTGTTGATCAGCAAATTATCATTAAAATTGATGCGTTGCCAACAAAAGAATACTCAGGAACAGTCTATGCCATTGATCCATTAATTGATCAAAACGGTCGAAGCATTCTTATTCGCGCAACTTTGGCTAATGACAGTGGTGAGTTACGCCCCGGGTTGTTTGCACGGATAAATCTAGTCTATGAAACTCGCGCAGAAGCTTTGCTAATCCCAGAACAATCTGTATTTTTTATGGGGCAGCAAAAATTTGTATACCGTATTGTTGATGGAAAAGCATCGTTAACAGCGGTTAAGACTGGCGAGAGAAGCACTGGAAAAATCGAAATTGTTGAGGGGTTGTCTTCAGGTGATATTGTGATAACAGCCGGCATGATGAAAATATTTGATCATGCTCCAGTTGCACCATTACCACAAAATCCTCGGCCACAATAATTGTGGAAATTTGATATTAAAGAGAACAATATGTCCTTATCTGATGTTTTTATCCGGCGACCGGTTTTTACCACTGTCTTAAGTATCTTGGTTATTTTAATTGGCGTTATTAGTTATGATCGACTTGTCATTCGTGAATATCCTAATATTGACCAACCTGTGGTTACGGTATCAACCAGCTATTCTGGTGCTAATGCCGAAATTATGGAAAGCCAAGTAACAAAACCCTTAGAAGACGCTTTGTCTGGTATTGAAGGGATTGACGTGATGACATCTAATAGCCGTGCGGGTGAGAGTAATATCACCTTACGGTTTAATTTAAATAGAAATATTGATCTTGCGGCAAACGATGTGCGCCAAAAAGTTAGCCAGGCGCGTGATTTCTTGCCAGATGGTGTTGATGAGCCGGCTGTCACAAAAGCCGAAGATGACTCTGAAGCCATCATTTATATTGCTTTTTCAAGTGATCGCCATTCACCGATCGAATTGACAGATTATGCAAGACGGGTGGTTCGTGACCGGCTACAGACAGTGTCCGGGGTTTCTGAGGTTCAGGTTTTTGGCGAGCGGCGCCAATCGATGCGCATTAATTTGCGGCGCGATTCTCTGGCTGCCTATAGCATTACAGTTCAGGAAATTGAAGAAGCCTTGCGCCGGCAGAATATTGAAATACCTGCAGGTGTTGTTGAAGGACGTTTTCGTGAATTTACTGTACGTGCCGAAACAGATTTGCAAACAGCTATACAATTTGAAAATATTATTATCAGGCGTTCGGAAAACTATCTTGTTCGCTTAGGCGATGTTGCAGACGTAAGCATTGCACCCGAAAGTGAGCGAACAATTACCAGATATAAAGGTGATTTTGCCGTTGCTTTGGCTATTGTTAAGCAATCAACAGCCAATCCCCTAGAAGTATCACAGGGTGTGCGCACAATTTTGCCAGAAATTCAAAAGTCCTTACCAACCGGTATGGCACTTAATATAGCTTATGATTCGGCGGTTTTTATTGATCAATCAATTCACGAGGTTTTTATTACAATTTTAGAAGCCATTTTGCTGGTTGTTTTGGTAATTTTTGTTTTCCTAAGAACCTTGCGCGCAACGATTATTCCGATTGTCACGATACCTGTTTCATTAATTGGTAGTTTTGCTTTAATGTATCTATTTGGTTTTTCCATTAATACCTTAACATTATTAGCCTTCGTACTGGCGATTGGTCTTGTGGTTGATGATGCTATTGTCGTTCTTGAAAATATTTATCGCTATATCGAAAAAGGTATGAAACCTGTAGAAGCTGCCTTCAAAGGTATGCGGGAAATTTCATTTGCTGTTATTGCTATGACACTAACTTTGGCTGCCGTTTTTGCCCCGATTGGCTTTGCAACAGGAACAACCGGACGTCTCTTTACCGAATTTGCACTAACCTTAGCCGGTGCTGTGTTAATTTCGGGGTTTGTTGCCCTGACTCTTTCACCCATGATGTGTGCTTTGTTATTAAAGCATAAGAAAAAACACCATCAACAGGTACCGACTGTCGAAAAACATCTAACAAACACAACCGAGGTTGCTAAAGAAATATCCGATTCACCATCAGTAAATAAAGGTTTTTATCCACAATTTTTAAAGGCCGTTCTTAAGGCTCGGCTTTTTGTATTACCATTGATTGTGGTTTTATCATATTTAGGATACACTAATCTTACAAATTTGCCTCAGGAACTGGCACCCACAGAAGATCGTAGCATTCTGATAGGCATCACAATTGGTCCCGAAGGTTCAACCGCCGCTTATACGGATAAATACATGCGGCAAATAGAGGCCATTTATCAAAAAGTACCTGAAATGGTAAGTTATTTTATTGTGGTAGGCTTCCCAACAGTTAGCCGTGGTATTTCATTTGTCGAGTTGCAGCCAATTGATAAGCGCGTGCGCAGTGCAGAAGAAATTGTCGGCGGATTGCGCCCCATTATGTTTGGGGGGGTAGCAGGGACCATGAATTTTCCTGTAATGCCACCATCGCTGGGTCAGCAATCTACCGGTAAGCCATTATCATTAGTTGTTCAAACCACCGGGTCACACCAGGAATTGCAAAGATTAGTTAATGCAATAATGGCAGAAGCACGTTCAAATCCCAGTATTACCGAGCTTGAAAGCGACCTGGAACTAAATAAGCCTGAATTACGTATTACTGTAAATCGTGACAAAGCAGCGGATATGGGAATTAGTATTGATACAATCGGCCGTACATTAGAAACCATGATAGGAGGGCGCATCGTAACCCGCTTTAAATTGGATGGCGAGCAATATAACGTCATTGTACGATTGGAAAGCCAGGAGCGTGCTAATCCCCAAGATTTGTTGAATATTTACATACGTGCTGGTGATGGCCAAATGGTTCCCCTGTCTAATATTGTTGAAGTTGTTGAAACATCAGCCGCGCGCGAATTGCGACACTTTAACAAACTGGCCTCGGTTACTTTGACGGCGAATCTTGCGGAAGGATATACCTTGCCAGAAGCCATTACATATATGGAAGGGTTGGTGCGCAAGCTTGATGTTGATAATAAAACTCAGATCGATTACTCGGGTTATACACGCGAATTTAAACAATCCAACGAAAGTGTTATTTTTATTTTCGGGTTAGCGTTGCTGTTTATTTATTTGGTATTGGCCGCCCAGTTTGAAAGTTTTATCGATCCGTTTGTTATTATGTTAACAGTCCCACTGGCCATGACAGGTGCCTTATACACCTTAGGGTGGTCGGGTGGCACATTAAATATTTATAGCCAGATAGGTCTTGTTACACTTATTGGTCTTATTACCAAGCATGGAATTTTGATTGTCGAATTTGCCAATCAGTTACGCGATACTGGTAAAACAATTAAAGAAGCAATTATAGAATCAGCTACCCTGCGGTTGCGCCCAATCTTAATGACCACTGCAGCCATGGTTTTAGGGGCATTACCATTAGCTTTAGCAGCAGGTCCTGGTGCTGAAAGCAGGCAGCCAATTGGTTGGGTTATCGTGGGCGGTATGACCTTTGGTACATTACTTACTTTGTTTGTTGTGCCAGCTGCGTATATGTTGTTAGCGCGCCATCATCGCCGTTCTTTAGGAGAGGGTATAAGTCCTTCGTCCCAATCTGCTTAAAAAAACAAGTTCTGTAATTTTAATAAAGTATCTTTGGATAGCGGGTAACCGCCTGCTATCCACCATATATAAAGGGCAAAAAACAAAAAAGACCAAGTAAAAATGTATTCAACTGGTGATTTATACGACCAGTGGAAAGGAAAACGATAGCGTTGCTGGTGTGGCCATAATAGGGGAATGCCAGACGGATTCATCATGTCACCTAACAAATGTGACAGATAGCCAATCAGAAAAGGAATAATAACAAAATGTTGCCATCCAACCAACTGGGGGTGTTGTAGCAACCACGTAAGACCGGCTAGACATATGAAAATAGCTATTAAACTATGAGTAAAGCCCCGGTGGCCAACTAAAAAACCAAGTGGGTAGGCAATAAAGGGAAAACGTTTGCCAATACTGCTTTTTGGTGTATCTAAGTCTGGAGCTAGTCCAGAAACTGTTGCAACACCAAGATCAATTGGTGTTAGTGGAATTTTGAACAGTCCTGCGGTGATAATCCAGCAGCCAGCCGCCCAACGCAAATGATTGGGAGCGATCATCTGGAAGCACCAAACATATACGGTTTAATCATATCCATCCACGCCACCACGCACCAAGACATTAAAAACTATTTTTTCCAAAACAACCAGCTGCTAGAACCTTTTTTCGAGAAACTAAGCCACTGCTTGTTGATTGTTGCAGCCATCAAATCGAAATTATCCCAGGTATCTTTAACTTCATAAAGGCTTGCCAAATTTTGCCCCAGAACTTTTTCATAATCATCTAAATAAAGATTATTTTCATAGTAAAATTTTGTAAAATCGTTGCCCATAGAGGTTAAATGATTATCTGAAAATACACCATCACAATATTCTAGAAAAAATGCTCCAGGGGTTATTTGGCGCGATAAAAGCTTTTCAAGACCCTGGTTGCAATCTTTGGAAAATGGGGCGCTGGCAATATTATTTTGAATAGCCCAGACAATAAAAAAAGCAATATGCGTAGCAGCGCATTTTTGGGGCACATATTCCGGGAAACCATCACCACCTGCATGCCAATCGGCTTTATCGTATATGTTCATTTCTATCTCTGCTAGAAAACAAGCAATTATTCGCGGTGGTTTTTTTACATTTTAAGGGTTTTGGAGCGGGTGAGGGGAATCGAACCCCCGTCGTAAGCTTGGGAAGCTTCTGCTCTACCATTGAGCTACACCCGCACTCTGACGAGTTTTATATTATAGAACCAATTAAAACACAAGAATTATACTAAGGATATAGTAACAACAAATAACAATATGAAAATGTCAGTATATAGCCCATTGAAGTTATTTAGGGCGGTATTTTGTATGATAACCCGGATTATCAGTTGGCCTTAATTGGTTTGGATACTCAATATCTGTCTTAATATCATAAGAAATTTGTTTTAATTTTTTGAAAACTTCATAAGGATCGGGAATATGTGATATAATGAAAGGCTTGCTTGTAAATGTTTTGTATTTATCAAAAGAAAAATTGCCAGCAGTTAAAATCATAATGCTGCCGCTGTTGCCGCCTGTTATTATGTCTGCTAATCCAACATTGACCTGGATATTGGTAATTTTATCAAAATCTATCGCATCAAAATCACGGCCGATAATCCCTCGCTGCAAAACAACTCTTTTATCGGTAATAGCATATCTAATATATTTAAAATTTAGTAATGTTATAAGAAAGGGAATTAGGAATCTTAGGGCGATGAGAATACAAAATCCAATAATTATATAAAGCCCAAAACCAATTTTCACCTCTAGAAATTCAGCAATTTCAAAAAACCCCCAAAAAATTACAAATATTAATATTGCTGTGCCTAAGCCAAACGAAAATTCAAAGATTTTGGCTATAAAAAATGGCATAAATTTAGGTCCGGATTGCCAGAAAATCTGCTCGTTTTTGTCGAAAATTTGCTTAAATTCTTGCAAGACCAGCCCATTATTATATTTATTATTAATAAGCTATTACTTAACCAAGGATGGTGCCCCTTGCCGGACTCGAACCAGCACGTCTCTCAACACCTGATTTTGAGTCAGGCGCGTCTACCAATTCCGCCAAAGGGGCTTATGGGTACCAGTTGTTTACCCTTAAACATAAAATCCGTCAACAAAAATACTTTAAGTAAAGCTATTAGTAATTGGGGTCGACACAGAATTCGGAAAAAATAGTACGCTAAGATTAATTATCAGCTTATTATTCCTTCTCTTAGCGTGCTTTATTTTCGTTTCCTGAGGCGATTCCAAAAAGCCAAAATAATCTTGGTTAACAATACCACGAACCATCTGCATTCAATACCCCGTGCTAATCCACAGATTGGAATCGATAAAATAGGGGTCGTTTGACGAAAGGGAAATAAAGCACCTTAAGACGATGGGAAGGGGCGCAAAGGCCTAAACTTCCAACCTATTGCTAAAACCTTAGCGTACTATTTTTTCCGAATTCTGCGTCGATTCCTATATGAATCTTTTGGATCAGAATTTTCATTTCATCTAGGACCGATAATTGAGTTTTTTTACCACCTCAGGCAAGCTACTATCTTCCCATTTCGTCATTTTTCTTCTGAGCGCTATTTCTTTCTTAAAAGGGGTTAGATTATATTTTGACTCTGGTTATTGGAATAACACTATTCCTCAAAATACTTAAAACGAAGTTAAATAATTATTATTTTACTACATATTCCATATTACATAATAAAACGCGGGTTTCAATCTGACTTAGATTTTTTTTATGCCCATCAATAGCGGAGAAGTTTGGCTTAGCACTGAAATCATCGAACTCAAAAAAATATAATTCGATTGTCCTTGGTAGGACTTTAAAGCAACCCAAGCATTGAAGTTCGTATTTTTGTGGAGTCTTAGAGCATATTTGGCCATAGGCAGTAATGTTAATATGGTGAAACATTCAAGATTGAGACTGGAAAATTAAACAACATGTTGTATCCCTTAAAATTGCAGTACGTAACTGCACTTGAAAACAAGCAGATCAGAGAAAAGATCAAGGTTCTTTGTAAGCATCGTTCGATGCTATAAACTGGGCTATTATTACAATCATTATAGCTTTGTATAGTGGTGGTATAGGGTTAATAATTACCGATAAACCTTTATTTCTTGTATTTGGAACGATCTCGCTCAGTTTATCAATGCTTCTTTCTTGGTATTTAAGTCATGATTGCGCTCATCTTTTAGTTTTCAAAGCCAAAAAATACAACGATTTTCTTGGAGAATTACTGTCGTGGATTAACGGTCTCGCATATTTCAGATTTCACGAATATCGCAAAGATCATTTAAGGCATCATTTAGAACAAGTTGATCTTGCTGGAGTAAATGTTTCTAAAGTTTTGTCTAAGCTACCATACCCATGTGGCAAAATCACAATATTTCTAGAGCAATGTTATATCCCAATAATTTTTTTCATAATAAAAATTCACAACATCATTGGTGTTATTCAGAGCAAAAATATAAGTTACATTATTCGAGTGATATTGGTAGGGTTAGTTTCTCTGTTATTTCTTTTTTGGTTAGCAATAACTCATTGGTGGTCACCATTTCTATATTTTTTTGCTGTAATTATACGAATTCATTCTGTTAGGTTCGTAGACGCTTTCCAACATAGTTATGTGCAAATTGATCCCTCCAATAGAAATAAACCTCAAGACAAATTGTACGAACAGAAAAATACTTTTTCATACCCTGTTGCGCGTCAGTTTAAATTCTTAAATCTTATTATATTAAATTTTGGATTTCACAATGCCCATCATGCTGTACCCGGCTGTCCTTGGTATAATTTACCTAAAATCAATGAGATTATTCTCAACTATAAAATAACTGAGAAGGGTTCTTTAAAAATTAATGGAGAACCTCATTATGTAAGGTTCTCAGAATTAATTTATTGTTATCATAAGAAGCTAAAAGAGAGGCTTACTTCTACAAACGAAGGAAGACCTTATAATGATGAACTTAGATTTTCAATGAAAGACTTTACGGGTGCTTTCACAGATAATCTTCTAGGATAGGACAATAACAGTAATTCAAAGGCTTTACATTATGCTAAATAAAAAAATTAAAGGTGACACAGTCCCAGTTATCGATATTTCCTCACTTTTTAGTAATAAAAAGAGTGAAACTGATAACTTAGCAAGGTCTATTGCGGCGGCCTGTAATTCAATTGGATTTTTCTATATTATTAATCATGGAGTTTCTCATACTATCTTTGATAACGTGTTTTCAGAATGCAGGGCGCTTTTTAATATGTCTGCTCAAGAAAAGGAATTAATAAATATCCACAAATCAAAGCACATGCGGGGATATTTTAGTTTTGGTGCAGATAAATCTGATGGTATTCATGGGGATATTAAAGAGGGTTTTGATATGGCCAGTGACATTCCTTTAGATGATCCATATGTGAAAGCAGGACTAGCATTTTATGGGCCAAATGTTTGGCCGGCAAATTTGCCAAATTTCAAAAGAGTTACAACAGAGTATTATACAAGTATGTTACAAGTAGGTCGATTACTTTTAAGATCTTTTGCTCGGGGATTAGGAGTAGAAGATAATTTCTTTGACGACAAATTCCGTAAACCAATGGCCCAAATGAGACTACTACGCTATCCCCAAACCCCTAATCCAAATAGTAAACAAATTGGTGCAGGAGAACACACAGATTTCGGTTGGATAACTATGATTGCTCAAGATGAGATAGGTGGCCTCGAAGTATTAAATAAACAGGGAGAGTGGATTGACATTCCTCCCGTTCCATCATCTTTAGTAGTCAATATCGGTGATCTTATGGCACGGTGGACAAATGATCAATACACTGCTACGTTTCATCGTGTCATCAACAAAAGCAGTCGGGATCGTTATTCTATCGCTTTTTTCATGGATCCTGATTATCATGCAAACGTTGAGTGTCTACCTAGTTGCAAATCGAAAAATCGTCCTGCTAAGTATGATCCAATTATTGCTGGAGACTATATGAATAAGAGATTCTATGAGACAACTACCTTCCGGGATTATCAGAAATAAAACACCAATTAAAATTCTTGTTAAATCAATGTATTAATAAATCAACAGGCTAATCTTAGAGGATGCTTCTATTATGCCAGAAAAAAGTAGTTTCTTGTATTATCTTTCAGCAGTTATTGCAATTATTGGTACCGTTGGGTACCACTTTTTCGTCAAAAAGATACCTTCTGGCATTCATCCTCTTGTTTCGGTTGTTGGTATTTATGTCGCAGTATTAGTCATTTGTATTCCGATTTTATTGTTAATCCCTATCCAGGGAGGACTTGCCATGCATATTAAACAATTGAATTGGGTTCAGGTGGCAGTTGCGCTAGCCATCATCTTGATGGAGCTTGGCTTTTTATTAATGTATCGGTATGGGTGGGATTTAAGTGTAGGGAATTTGGTGACCGGAGTTGCTATCAATATTATGTTAATGGCTATTGGGTTGCTTATTCTTCGAGAACAGTTAAGTTTTATTAATATAGTTGGTATTATCTTATCGATTGCAGGCGTAGCGATGATCAGTTACCGAAGCTCATAAAATAAACTTAGGATGGGGTCGACGCAGAATTAGAAAAAAATAGTACGCTAAGGTTTTGCAATAGGTTTGAAGTTTAGGCCTTTGCCCCTCCTTCCCATCGTCTTAAGGTGCTTTATTTTCCCTTTCGTCAAAGGACACCTTAGAAGGGTTTTCTAACTCTTATAAAATTCCCAATATACTTCGCCGGGTCGCAGCAGCTCTAAGCACAAAACATTAGCCTAGTATTTTTTCCTAATTCTGCGTCGACCCCTAATTAAGCTTTTAAAACCCCACGACGAATCTGGTCTTGTTCCATGGATTCAAACAATGCCCGGAAATTTCCTTCACCAAACCCCTCATCGCCCTTCCGCTGGATAATCTCAAAGAAAATAGGGCCAATAACAGTTTCCGTAAAAATTTGTAAAAGCAATCCACCAGCCGGTGATCCATCAATCAGCAAAGCATTTTTCTGCAAGCGGGCAACATCTTCACCGTGATTTGGTAATCTTTTTTGTAACATTTCATAATATGTTGCGGGAGGAGCAGCCAAAAACTTAATTTTGCGCTGACGCAGGCTTTCAACAGTTTTATAGATATTGTCGGTGGCAAGGGCGATGTGTTGGATTCCTTCGCCTTTATAGAGTTTTAAATATTCCTCAATCTGACTTTTATCATCGGCACTTTCATTGATGGGAATGCGAATTTTACCACATGGACTGGTCATTGCTTTGGATTTAAGGCCAGTTAACTTCCCTTCAATATCAAAATAGCGAATTTCTCGGAAATTGAACAGTCGTTGATAAAAATCAGCCCATTTAGCCATATTTCCACGGTATACATTATGGGTTAAGTGGTCAATATAAGCTAATCCCATATCTGGTATGTTAGAAGGAGTTGTTTTGGTAAAAGACGATTCATAAACATTACCTTTTTTACCATAGCGATCTACAAGGTAAAGATGACTACCGCCAATGCCTTCGATGGCGGGAACATTATCTAAAAGCGTGGTGCCAGTGGCTATGGGTTTGGCGCCCAATTTTATGCTACGCTGATATGCTTTGTTGGCGTCTTTAACGCGAAATCCGATTGAGGCGCAGCATGGACCATGCATGTTAGCAAATTTTTTTGCATGGCTTGATGGATCCTGATTTAAAATAAAATAAATATCGCCCTGTTTATACAATATTATTTTTTTGGTTTTGTGCAAACCAACACGTGAAAAACCCATCTGCTCGAAAAGGGGCTCTAGTAGTTTACTATCATTTGGTTCTGCGTATTCAACGAATTCAAAACCATCTGTTCCAGCCGGATTAATAGGGTCAAGATCATAACCGGTGGTTGGTGTTTGGTGCATGGTATCCTCAAATAATTTTTCTAGATGCTGATAAACAGGGTTAATTTTACGAGAAACTGGATATAGATGTAAAAAGCACAGAAATTCTATAATGGCCGCAGGGTAAAGACAACTATAAAACACAAAATTACTTTATATTATTTTATAAAAACTTTATTTTTTGTGACATTTTAGCATCAAGTCGCTAAAAAGCTTGGAAAAACTAATAAAGTCCTTTGACAAATGACTAAGGAATTCGTATATCGGAATCGCAACTTGCTTTTTTAGGCTATAGTTATAGTAAAGCGAGTTTTTAAGAGTTTGTTAATAAGTGGTTGGTTATAATTCTCGAGTGGGTAAATCAATTATAGTAGGCTTTAACTAAGAAAGAGGAATAAACATGAATCAAACTAAATTATTTTTGGCAATGGCTGCTGCTGGGCTTTTAGCCGGTTGTGCAACCAATATAGACCAAATGAAAACTGTAAAGCCAAAAGGCGGAAATGAATTCACAGCATCTCTGACAGAAGAATATCGGCAGCTAACAGCCTTAGAGGCCGAGTATGAGCGTGACTGGATTGACGCAAACACCTGGGCACGTAAAGGCCTTGCTGCATCACGCGGTCAAGCAGTGCAGCCAGAGGAATTAAAAAATTGGCATCTGCCAGCGGATAAGGTCAATGAATTAACCCAGGCACGTGCTCGTTTGGTAAGTGCTCTTAATGGTGGCGCAGGTCAGCGTATGCCAAAAGTTGCTGCCCGTGCTCAAGCCCGTTTCGATTGTTGGGTTGAACAACAAGAAGAGAATCATCAGCCAAAAGACATAGCTGCTTGCCGCGATGGTTTTTATCAAGCCATGGAAGCTTTGGGTGGACGCTATGTACAACCAGCAGGAAATGTGATTTACTTTCAGTTTAACAGTGCAGATTTAACAGAAGCTGCTCAGAATATCGTTGTAGCATTGGCCAGCGAAATTAAGCAGAAGAATGCTAAAAACGTAACTGTTGTTGGTCATACGGACTTAAGCGGTCCTGCCTCATACAACATGACCTTATCGCTACGTCGCGCTGATGCCGTGCGTAGTGCATTGGTTAATGCCGGTGTGGCACCAGAACAGATTACAACATCTGGTCGTGGTGAAGAACAGCCAGCTGTTCCAACGGAAGACGGTGTTGCTGATCGTCGCAACCGTCGTGCCGAAGTCTTGATGCAGTAATTTGCCTTATAAGCAAAGAAACAGCAAGGGGTGCCACAAATCGGCACCCCTTTTTTATATAGTTTTGATCTTAATGTGAATTTCTATGTATACCAAAACGACACGCGCAATTAAGATTACGGTCAAATCCATTTTTTTGGACGAGCGTTCCAGCCCAGAACAACATAAATTCTTCTGGGCGTATCAGGTGACAATTGAAAATACAGGACAAGAAACTGTAACGTTAAAGAACCGGTATTGGAAGATTATTGATGCCCATGGGCATCAGGTTGAAGTTGAAGGGGAGGGCGTTATTGGCCAACAACCTACCATAAATCCGGGAATGGTTTTTGAATACACAAGTGGTACCCCTTTATCTACACCATCAGGATTTATGGTTGGACGATACGAAATGCATAATTCTTTGGGGGAATCTTTTTCTGTCGATATACCTGCTTTTTCACTTGATAGCCAACATCAACCTAAATCCATTCACTAATGTGATCATTAAGTTTTCTACAACAGGTTTGTATATTTATGAATTTTATTATAAAAAGCTTATAAATAGACATCATCAATAATCGAGAAACTAAACAGGCTTAAATTATAGTATTTATTAAAAATACATAGAAATATTTGTAATAAATTTGGGAATTTGGTTTAGGGGCTGTTAAGAATTAGTCAAAAGGCGTGTGCGAAAAATTAATAGCATGCCAAAGAGTAGTTTTTTGTATTCCTAAAAGAATGTGCATGGCGGTTCAATAATCCAGGCCCCCAATCGCTACTCCGTCAACTAAAGCCTTTGGTCTAAACTTCATCAACTCTAGTTATTTGATCCAGCCCTAAAAATTATTTAGGGTAGTGGGCCTAAAAAAACCTGATCTGGTGGTTGCTACTTGTTAAAATACCGGACACAACTCGCTATAACTGAGACAATAAAGAAATGACACATCTTTTGCTGATTAGATTATAGGCAAACCCGCTGCCCGTTACCAATTCGTATCGCGTTCTCCATCACCAAGGTTTAATAGAACGTGTTATTTATGTTTTTTATTAAGGTAAAAGCCCTAAAAGATCACACAGCACATTTGCATAAACTTACGTTAATCCCCATTACCTTCCTGAAATGGAAATCAAGAGTCTCTTACGCGAATAATCCAACAAATCACGGCTAATTTTCTGTGCTGGTGCTGGTATATAGCCAGCAGCTTCGGTCCGATCAAATTCAACCAACAATCGATTTGCGATCTCAAGTGCTTGCTGCCGGTGTAGTATATTTTTACCTGAAGCTAAACTATCCGTGCTTAATAATTGCTCAGCCCCATGAATAAAAATCATCAATTCCTGAGGTGTTTTGAAGTAGAAATAATTAAGACGGTCTTGGCCAAAAGCATGAACGTAACCATAGCCCGAAACAACGGGCGCAGCTAACGACTGGTTGTAATAGTCACGGCCTTCAATAGGTTCCCTTGTTAATAACGGGAATGGATCCGGGCTAGGACCGGGAACAGGACCAGGAGTACCATCGGTTTTTTGTGATTCTTTATGCTCTGGGCTAGCCGCATAACCTGTACCAAATGAGCCTGCAAAAGCGATTACTAACAAAATAACCAAACTGTGTCGCAACCATTGCCGGAAATCTTGGAAGTACCCAAAGTATTTAACCATCAACAACCCCTTATTCATATAAGGCAAACGTATAATAAGGCATAATATGTGCTTGTAACCAACTATATCAAATTTTTTGTAAAAATCAACCATCATTAAGTTATCCTAAATATCATGCTTAATTTCTGTGAATAATGTGATAATAAATGTACAGCGAAGTGGTAAAGTAAGAAAATTTTATAGCGTTATGATTTTAGGTGTCACTAATAAAATTATTTACATATTGCGTAAATAGCTTAGTATAAGCACCATAATAATTAATCGCTGTTGGGATCATCATGAGTATATCACGCTTTTTATTGTCCTTATTTTCCTTTTTTATCATAAGTGCTTGTGGTCCAATTTATGAGACCAGCTACGAGCTACGTCCGCCACTAAGCAGCGAGGGTCGTTTTTGTACCAATCAGTGCGCGCAAAACCAGCAATTTTGCCGGCAGAATTGTAATTCACAAGTCCAAATGTGTGAATATAACGAGCGTCTAAGAGCACAAAATGAATACTACGCATATGCCGAGGAACAACGTGCAAAAGGACAAAAAATTGTAAAAACAGCAGATAGTTTTTATAATTCTTTCCAATGTAGCAATGTTAAAAATAGCTGTCAGGATCAATGCGACGATTTATATCGTTCTTGCTTTGCGGGCTGTGGTGGCAAAGTTATCCCTCATACCACATGTGTTGCCAATTGTGATCAGTAACCCAGCTTAGTGTATAAATATCCGAAGAGCCGATATATAAAGTAGTTGACGCTGGAGTAATTTGAGAAATCTTGGCGATTCCCTGTCTTTATATATAACACCTATTTTCGGTAAGTTTGGATGATATTTCATCAATGTTTGGTAAAAATTAAAAGGAAAGCTAAAAAGTACATTTAGTATTAAGGTATATTTTGAATGAACGCTGGTTTGTTGGTTTATGTACCGCGATGTTTGTTGCAAAGATTTTTACCGCCAGACTAACTTATAGCGGGTTATTTTATTAATTTGGCGTTTCGAACCAATTGACGTGGTTATTGGAAAATAACTTTATAACACAATGTTATGATGTCTATTTTTCCTTACCCTAAGTGTATATAAACTATAATAAATTAGCTAAAATCTATTGTTGCATTTGTCATTAAACTTCAACGACATAAAGCCCACTATCCGAATAGTCAATGGATAGTAGATGATACAACGGTAAGGCACCCTATTTTTTAGATTTTGCCGGGTTGGGCGAAAAGTATTTTTCAAGCTTGCCAGGTATTTTTTTATATGTATCAGCATCACCAGGTGGTGTACCTTTTTTTGTAATGTTTGGCCATTGTGGTGCGAATTCACGGTTAAGATTCAACCATTTTTCTGTCCCTGGTTCAGTATCGGGCAAAATGGCCTCTGCCGGGCATTCAGGTTCACAAACACCACAATCAATACATTCATCTGGGTTGATCACCAACATATTCTCGCCCTCGTAGAAACAATCAACAGGACACACTTCAACGCAGTCCATAAATTTACAGCGAATACATGCTTCAGTTACTACGTAAGCCACTTTAATCTCCCTTGGCTGATTATCGACATAAACCAACGTACCAGCACGAAATTAACAAAAACCTAAAACCATTCACAAAATGGTGCCGTCGGACAGGATTGAACTGTCGACCTCACCCTTACCAAGGGTGTGCTCTACCACTGAGCTACGACGGCGCGAAACCAAATATTAGGAATTGGAAGCTTCAGCTGGGGCACCATTGGGTGCTGCTGGCTCTACTGCGGATTCTTGGGCTACATGCCGGTGAACTAAAGCTGTAAAGGCAGCAACTAAATGAGTCAACAGTAAAAATACCAAACTGACTAAGGGCAGCACAACTAGGGCGAACCCTAAATAGCTTGTTTGCCCCAACGAGCCAGCACTGAATAAGTAATTAATAGGAGTATCCAGTGCAATAAAAGCCATTACTAGTGGTTTTAACAAGAAACCAACAATATCTAACCCATAATCTGCAAGATAAACAATAGGGATACATACTAATATAAGGCTGGCAAGAATATTAAGAGTTTGCCCTTTGGTATATTGGTAGGAAGTTTTAAGGTGCATACATTGGTCTTGAACACCACAGTTGGTAACGCTAAGACCGAAGCGAACCAATACAAAAATCATCGGTACGATAAAAATAATTCGAAAAATAGAGGCCCAAACTGGCGACCCAATAACTAAAAAGGCAAAAAAACCTGGAAACAGCAAAGCGATCATCACGGCCATCATAAATAAGCCATACTTTAAATTGGTGCTGTTAATAAAAGCTTTAAAGAAGTTTTCCTGTGGTAATTCGTCTTTGGCAATCCATTTCAGCATAATCACAAACAAAGCGCCAGATACAAAGAAACCAATTCCAAGCCACAAACGCAGCATCAAGTCCATCACTGTCAAATCCCGCGCCGCGTAGACTATATTAAAAAACAAGAAGCCAACAGCATAATATGCAACAAATGTCATAAACGAATAAAATAAGAACTGACGATGGGTAAATAAGGAACCAAGCCCTTTGGTAAAGGTTTGTATGGCTGTTTGTAAAACAGGCAAAGGATGATTATTGCTCACAGTAAATTTCCCTAATTATCATAACATAACGAATATCTTTGATTCTAAAACTATTATATCCATTAACGACTATTTTACAAAAGGTCAACAGGGGATCGGCATACTTTTACAAAAATGAAACAACGAAACAAATACAATTACAGCAGGATTTACATCGATTTAACGCTATATTTGAAAACTTGCATCGGTATAAACTTAATCCCCAAATATTTTAAAACTAATTATAGATAATTGTAACTCTTGCGAATTATGCAGCACGTTTAAGTGGTTGATTGTTCTGAAGTTTTTGCCATAAATCAGCCTGTTTTTTCAAAGCCGCAGCAAGATGTTTTTCTTTCACATGTCCATAACCACGTATATATTCGGGAATTTGGGCAAGCTCAACCGCTAGTGCTAGATTATCCTTGTTTAACAAATCCAGAACTTGCGAAATCTGATCCCTGTATGCACGAATTAAATGCCGTTCAGTGCGGCGTTCCTTGGTATATCCAAAAATATCCAAAGGGGTGCCACGCATAAATTTGAATTTTGACAATAGGCGAAAAGCCCACATCATCCAAGGACCAAAACTTGCCTTCTTTAGGTGACCTGTTTCGGGGTCACGCTTGGCAAAAAGTGGTGGCGCCAAGTTAAATTCTATCTTGTAGGAACCATCAAACTGGCTGGAAATGGCTTGTTGAAAATCGCCATTGGTATACAGCCTTGCAACTTCGTACTCGTCTTTATAAGCCATAAGCTTATAATAATAGGTTGCAACAGCTTTTGTTAGTGATAAAGACCCAGGTATTTTAGCTGTTTCAACTTGACGGACACGGTCAATAAATCGACGATAATGCTGTGCATAAACTTTATTCTGGTATGACGTTAAAAATTTGACCCGCCGATCAATTAAATAGTCAAGTGCTTGGGTAGGGTGTAGGTGTTCGATCTTTTTTTCGTCTTGGGGTTGCTGAATTGTCTGTAGAAATTTAGGAAAATCAAGCGCTGCTTGCCGACCAAGTCGGAAAGCCTTGCGGTTTTCTTCTATTCCAACTTCATTCAGTTCAATAGCTTTTTCTATAGCTTCGGGCGATAGGGGAATAAGCCCTTTTTGCAAGGCATATCCAACCATTAGTAAATTGGTGGCAATTGTATCACCAACCAGTTTTAAGGCCATATCCCCGGCATCAAAACGGTCTATAGAGCCCGAGCCAATCGTATCTTCAAGAGCTTTAACCATTTGATCTGCTGGAAAAACTAAATCGGGCTGTTGGGTAAACGCACCAGTCATTGTATCATGGGTGTTAATAACTGCCTTGCTAAATAGTGGGTTGAGGCGTGCTAGTGAGTC
>CAYPXH010000003.1:0-4650 GCA_964414755.1 uncultured Rhodospirillaceae bacterium
TTACGGAAAATAAAACCCGATTTCATGTTTTCCTGAACATAATCCATTTCTGTTCCAAAAATATACATGGCTGCTTTAGCATCAATATAAACAGCAACGTCGTGCTCTAAAACAATTGTATCAAGCGAATTAGGTTCTTTGGCGTATTCTATGGTATAACTTAACCCAGAACATCCCTTGGTTTTTACACCAACGCGCAATCCTTTCGCTTCGGGTTGTTGTGATAGTAAAAATTTTATCCGTTCAGCAGCGGCTGTGGTCAAGGTGATAGGGTTCTTATACATTTTATATTCTCCTGCTTTATTGGTCTAAATTCATATTAAAAATTATGGGTTACATCCATCCTAATTCAAGACGGGCAACATCAGACATCATTGATTTATCCCAAGGTGGATCCCATACCAACTTCACTTCTACCTTATGAATACCTGGAACTTGGCGAATGGCTTGTTCAACCATTCCTGGCATAGTTCCTGCAACTGGACAACCAGGCGCTGTCAGGGTCATTTCAACAAAAACATCACCACTTGATTCGACCTGACATTTATAAATTAATCCCAATTCATATATATTCACGGGTATTTCAGGGTCATACACGCTTTGCAAAGCAGCCAGAACACCACGGTGCAAGATCGCGCTGTCAGGTATTGTTTCATCATGTATAACCATATTCTTGCTAGTAGGGTAATCAACCATAATTACCTCATGGAATTTGGTTTTTGATTGTGGGTAGCGCGGGCGAATCGATTGCGGCAACCAAAGTATGCCAGGACATTGTAGCACATTTAACCCGCATTGGAAATTCGCTTACTCCTGACAAAACTGTTAATGGCTGTAGATAATCTAATTCTTCTTCGGTTAGGTCTGTTTTATTGGTTTTACCAGTTACAAGGTTGTGAAAATGTTCAAATAATTGCCGTGCTTCGGGAACAGATTTGCCTTTTAGTTTTTCAGTCATCAGAGAAGCAGAAGCGATCGATATGGCACATCCCTTACCGTTAAAACCTATGTTTTCAATCATGTTCTTTGGGTTTAAAAAAAGGTAAACGGTTACTTGATCACCACATAAAGGATTATGGCCATAAGCTTGGTGACTGCAAGGAGTAATTTTGTTAAAATTACGCGGGTGGCGATTATGATCAAGAATAATTTCTTGATATAGTTCATGTAATGAATCACTCATTTATCCAAACACTTTCTTAACATGTATCAAGCCATCAATTAACTGGTCTATATCTTTCATCGAATTATATAGACCAAGCGATATGCGGGTGGTACCAACAATATCAAACCATTTCATTGTGGGTTGGGCACAATGGTGTCCTGCTCTTACGGCAACACCGTGTTGATCAAGAATAGTTGCTATATCATGCGGGTGGGCTGAATCCATAATAATTGATACAACAGGCCCGCGTTTTTCCATGTTGCCCAAAATACGAAGACCTTTGATGCTGGAAAGTCTTTGCAGCAGATAATTTAACAGTTTTTCCTCATGATGTTGGATCGTATTAAATCCAATGCTGTTTAAGTAGTCGATGGCAAATCCCAAACCAACAGCTCCGACGATGTTGGATGTACCGGCTTCAAAGCGCGCTGGTGGTTCAGCAAAAGTTGTTTCTTCAAAAGTTACCGAACGAATCATATGCCCGCCACCCAAGAAGGGTGGCATGCTTTCCAAAAGACTTTTACGGCCGAATAAGGCACCAATACCGGTTGGTCCGTATAGTTTGTGTCCGGTTAAAACATAAAAATCACAACCGATTTCCTGCACATTCACGGGTATATGTGGTGCTGCCTGGCAACCATCAATAATAACGGTGGCACCAACTTCATGCGCCAGCGTGCAGATATCGCGAACTGGTAATATAGAGCCAACACTATTCGAGATATGTGTGATGGCAATAATTTTCGTGCGTTTAGAAATGATCTGGCGGAAGCTTTCCAGATTAAAGCTTGCATCGGGTTGGGGTTTGACAACCTTAATAACTGCCTTACGGCGTTGCCCTAAAAGTTGCCAGGGAACAATGTTTGAATGATGTTCAAACTGGGATAGGATTATTTCATCCCCTTGGTTAACAGCTTGGTTGCCAAAGCTATGGGCTACTAAATTAATAGCTTCGGTTGAACCACTTGTTAAGATGATTTCGTCTTTGGTTGATGCACCCATAAAATGCTGAATCTTTTGGCGTGCTAATTCGAAAGCATCTGTAGCTTTAGCACTTAATCCATATACACCCCGATGTACATTAGCATACGAGGATTGATAAAACTTTTGCATATTGTCCAAAACAAAATCTGGCTTTTGGGTACTGGATGCGCTATCAAGAAAGGCTAAATCTTTGTTTTCTTTCTGCCGAAATACGGGAAAATCGTTACGATAGCTAATAGAGGGTGTGTGTGTTGATTGAATTGGCATGGGCATCTATTACAATGATATGGGGGACAAAAACGATTGGCGTAACAAGCCATCAGGTATTTTATTAGTGATTTCTTCTAAAAAGCCTGTGGTGATCAAAGTCGCAGCTATTTCATTGCTAAAACCCCGTGACATCAGGTAAAACAGCATATCTTCATCAATCGCACCGGTTGCTGTACCGTGGCTGCATTTAACATCATCTGCGTAAATTTCTAATTCTGGTTTAGCGTAGATTCCCGCTTCAGGAGCTAACAATAAAGCTTTATATGATTGGTGTGCTTCTGTTTTAATGGCTTGTGGTGCAATATGAATTTTTCCAAGGAAAGAAGCACGCGCAACTTTTTCATCATTTAGTGTATGTGTATGTTTGAGAATACCTTTAAAGGTTTGCTCGCTTTGTGTGTTAGGGCAAAGATGATTGACGGTTGTGACGTAGTGATGTTGTTGTTTTTCCTGTGTTAAATGCATACCTGTCACATCACAACTGGCGTGTTGGCCGCGTAAATCAATGGTAGTTTGTTGGCGGACAAAACCACTGCCTTTAATTAAGCTGGACATCAAAAACGATGCTGACTCTTGTAAAGAAGCCAGGTGGTGCTGCGTTGATAGTGAATCTTTTTGACCGGTTGAAATATTATACACCTGCAGATGTGCATCTGCTGATATATTGTAATGAAAGACTTGGTTATGCCAAGATTCATCAGCGCCTAACGCGTCAATCAATATGCTTGCATTGGCATGTGATGCGGCATCGATCAGGTGACACCAATTTTGAAATTTTTGTGTTGATCCGGATAATTTTATGCAAATAGGTGTGTCGGACTTATAACTACTTGGAACATGAATGAATAGCCCATTCGCAAATTGCGCAGCATTATAGATTGTTAACCATTCTTCCGAGCTACCAGATATGTTTTTTAGATAACAAAGTAATTGTTGTAATTTCAATTGTTCCATATTGCTACTTAGAATTGGCTGAACCAAAACACCTGCCTGTTTAAGGTGCTTGGGAACAATTAATTGTTTACCATCAAAATGAATTTCTGCCTTATCATGTGATAATTGTTCTAAAACAAAACAATCATCTTTAACTGATGGTTTTTTTTCTAAATATTCTGCCATTTTGGTGAAGGTTGATGGTAAAACATAACGCCACTTCTCAAGACTGGGTGAGGGGAGATTAGTTAATTGTGTCTGATGCTGCAGGTTGTAACGGATCTGTTCAATTTGGTCTTGAACTTGGGATATACCGCCTTCTAAGTTGTTGCTGTCTGACCCAATCTGTTTTTTCTTCGAGGGCATGGGGTTTTATACACTCCCCGCAATTGGTGCTTTGATCACTTTATCATACCCTTTTTCTTCGAGCTGTAAGGCAAGATCTTGATTGCCCGTCTTAACAATTTTTCCCTTAGACATAATATGAATTTTATCAGGAACAGTGTATGTTAATAAACGCTTATAGTGGGTTATTAAAACGATTGCTTTTGATTGTTGTCTTTGTTGGTTAATGGTAGATGCAACAATTTTTAGGGCATCAATGTCGAGGCCGGAATCTGCTTCATCAAGAATAGCTATAGTAGGTCGTAACAAGACCATTTGCAGCATTTCTAGTTTTTTCTTTTCACCTCCTGAAAAACCTGCATTCAGCGATCTGGACATCATATCTTCGGAAATACCTAATTGCAGGCGCAATTCCTTAAGTTTTTTTAGAAAAGTAAATGAGTCAACTTCTTTTTCACCAAGCTGACGACTTCTGCTATTATAAATTAAGCGCAAAAAATGGCTAATCGATACACCGGGTATTTCAATAGGATATTGAAAGCCCAAAAAAATACCGGCTCTGGCGCGCTCGTCGACAGACATGTTCAATAAATTTTGTCCCAAATAAGATATAGTGCCTTGTGTAACCTGGTAGTTTGGGTGTCCGGCAATTACATAAGAAAGTGTACTTTTACCTGATCCATTAGGCCCCATAATTGCATCAAGCGATCCTTCTGTGATTGATAAATTTAGGCCATCTAAAATTTTTTTGCTGTCACGCATTACATGTAAGTTTTGAATATCTAAAACAATATTTGTCATCTTTTTGTTCCTTAGCCCACGCTTCCTTCTAAGCTGATGCCAAGCAATTTTTGTGCTTCAACTGCAAATTCCATTGGTAGTTCTTGCAAAACCTGTCGACAAAAGCCGTTAACAATCAAAGATACGGCATCTTCAGCACTTAAGCCACGTTG
>CAYPXH010000003.1:4750-78280 GCA_964414755.1 uncultured Rhodospirillaceae bacterium
GACAAAAGCCGTTAACAATCAAAGATACGGCATCTTCAGCACTTAAGCCACGTTGCTGGCAATAAAAAAGTTGTTCTTCACTGATTTTAGAGGTTGTGGCCTCGTGTTCGGTATGTGATTGCTTGTTTCGATTTTCAATGTAGGGAATTGTATGTGCCCCACACATATTACCAATTAACAGTGAGTCGCATTGTGTAAAATTGCGTGCCTGGTCTGCCCCTGGTTGAATCCGAACAAGCCCACGATATGTATTTTGGGCTTTCCCTGCTGATATACCTTTTGATATAATCGTTGACCTTGTTTTTTTGCCCAGATGTATCATTTTCGTGCCAGTATCGGCCTGTTGAAAATGATTTGTTAAAGCAATTGAATAAAACTTGCCAACCGATTCATTGCCCTGGAGAATGCAGCTTGGATATTTCCAGGTAATAGCTGAACCTGTTTCAACCTGCGTCCATGATATTTTCGACCTAAAACCGCGACAGGCACCGCGCTTGGTAACAAAATTGTAAATACCGCCACGACCATGTTCATCGCCTGGATACCAATTTTGTACGGTTGAATATTTAATTTCCGCCTCATCTAAAGCAACCAGTTCAACTACAGCAGCATGCAATTGATGTTCATCGCGCATCGGTGCTGTACATCCCTCAAGGTAACTAACATAACTGTTACGATCTGCCACAATTAATGTTCGTTCAAACTGACCGGTTTTAGCAGCATTAATACGAAAATATGTTGATAACTCCATCGGGCAGCGTACACCAGGTGGAATATAAACAAACGAACCGTCGGTAAAAACCGCCGAATTCAGTGTGGCATAAAAATTATCGCTGTAGGGAACAACAGTGCCAAGATATTTTTGAACAATTTCAGAATATTTTTGTACTGCTTCAGATATTGAACAAAAAATAACACCAGCTTTAGCTAATTCTTCACGAAAGGTTGTGGCAACCGATACACTGTCAAATACCGCATCTACGGCAACCCCAGCTAACTGCTGTTGCTCATGTAAAGGAATTCCAAGCTTATCATAAGTTTGACGAATTTTGGGGTCGATCTGGTCAAGACTTTTAATATCCGGTTTTACCTTCGGTGCTGCATAATAGTGTGCATCTTGATAATCAATTTTAGCATAGTTGAGTTTAGCCCAGCTTGGTTCAGACATTGTTTGCCATAGTCTAAAAGCCTTCAAGCGCCAAGATAATAGCCATGATGGTTCATTCTTTTTGGCCGAGATAAAGCGAACGATATCCTCGTTTAGTCCTTTGGGTGCAATATCACTGTCGATATCGGTAACGAAACCATATTTGTACTTTTCGGCAATTAAATTCTCAACTGGATTCTTATGCTGTTTTTCCATTTCTTTTTGTGTGTCGGTTGCTGACTTCATGGTTGTACCCCATGGCTAACATTTCCTTGTTGCTCAGACCATAGTAATGGGGGAGTGTCGATAAAATCTGTAAGTGCAAAGGAAGATAATATATTACGTACGGATTGATTGACCTTATGCCAACTTGTTCTAGATTGGCAAAGATTTTCAATCGAACAACGTCCACTATCAGATGATGTGCATAAAGTTAGGTTGATAGGGCCATCAATTGCAGTAATAATATCAGCCAAAGATATTTGATCTAATTTTTTTACCAGTCCATAGCCACCATGCATCCCTCGTTGGGACTGTAAAATGTTTTTCCGCCGCAGCCGGGTTAAAATTTTGGCCACAGTTGGTTCAGGAAGATTGGTTAAGTGTGCCAGCGTTTGCGCATTATGACTAATGGTTGGCATTTTGGCAATTTGCCCCATAATCACTACAGCGTAATCAGCCAGACGACTTAGTTTAATCATATAATAAGCCCGCGGATAGAAATAAGACTATTTTAGTCTGATTAGAGATAACAGATGCTTATAACAAGTCAAGGTGGTAATCAAAAATTTAATTACATAGTTGATCGACCAATTAACTTAGCTTGGCGGTCAAAAACCATAACATCAATGCTAACCAAAGGTTGTTGGCATGTATTGACAGCAACAGCGCAAGCATCTTTGGCGATAATATCTGCCAAAGCAATGTGATGTTGCTGCGCTGTTAATAACAAGTCAAGGGCACTATTAGCTTGCCAGGCCAACTCTTGCAGTTTTTTATCTGCGCCACATCGTTTTAAAGCACCAGCTAAATATGAGCGGTCAATTTGGCTGCGTCCCGAGTGTAAATCAATAAATCCGGCAGCCAGTTTCGATATTTTGGCAAAACCACCGGCAATTGTTAGGCGGGGAATTGGGTTGCGCCGCAAATACTTTAACAAACCACCAACAAAATCACCCATATCAATAATAGCTTCACGCGGTGGTATAAAAATGTCCTGCACGCCTTGTTCAGATGTACGACCAGTACAGGCAAAAGCATGATCAATCTTATTAGCCCGACACACATCAACACCACGATGGATTGAAGCCACCCAAGCCGAACAGCTAAATGGAACAACAATGCCTGTTGTTCCAAGAATTGAAAGGCCACCAACAATTCCTAATCTTGGGTTCCATGTTTGCTGTGCAAGCGATAATCCATTGTCTATACTAATTGTTACAATTGCTCCTCCGTGATGCTGGAATTGACAAAAAATTTTTTGCAACTCACTATTGATCATCATGCGTGGCACCGGGTTAATTGCTGGCTCTCCAACTGCAAGCGGCAAACCAGGTTTTGTAATAATCCCAACTCCGTGACCTGCTTTAAAAGATATTTCTGAATTATCATGGGTTAGTACAATTTTTGATAAAACAAGCGCGCCATGCGTTACATCTGGATCATCCCCGGCATCCTTAATGACCCCAGCTTCTGCATGGGTTGATAAGTAGTTGCTGGTAGCAAGGCAAAAACTTACTTCCTGGTTATTAGGCAATGTTATTGATACCGGGTCAGGAAAATTTTTCGTAAAAGCGGCTACACAAGCCGATTTTGCTGCTGCTGTAGCGCAACTTCCTGTTGTCCAACCGCGTTTTAAGATTTTTGGTGTTTCTTCTGACATAAAAATTTATGCATCCTATGTTTTTCAACACATTTTTAGCAAAAATTACCTAGTTAACGTTATATTCTAAATTATAAACTAGCAAATTCAAATAATTGTATGTAAAATACATATAATCAATAAGAGTTATCGCTAATTTATTCCCTGATTAATGTTTGGATCATTCTTATTGAAAGAAACTTGTTTTTAAAAAGTTGGTAGGTGATGTCATGAAGAAAATTATTCTAATACTTATCTCGATTGTTAATATGGGTTGGATTACTTTGGGTCATGCACAAAGTACCAATCAAACCAGCGACGTATCAATTTCTGTGGTTTTACCAATTAATGTTGTTATTGAAGGTGACTATTTAGCAACAGGATCGAATCTTGACGGTAGTCCTTATGAGGGGGTTGTCGCGGTTACGCGTTCTGGAAAAACTTACAAGGTAGCTTGGATTATTGATAATTCACAATATATTGGGACAGGTATTTTACATGGTGATTCTTTTGCCATAGTTACAATTGGTTCTGGTTCAGATATACCGCCAATGGTAGCTGTTTACAAGGTTAACCAAGACAGAACTTTTGATGGTACCTACACTATTCTTGGCAGTTCTAATGTTGGTTTTGAAACGTGGCGCCCTCGCAAACGTTAGAAGATGTTGTTAAGCGAATATATGTGCACATCTTTTGCTTGCTATACCTTCCGCGCGTTATCTAGTTTTGCTCTTTTTAGGCAGATTTAATATTCAAACCGTTTAGGGCATTAAATTCTTTTGGCTTATACCAACTTTATACTTGTCTTTGATATAAGAATTTATTGGTGTTTTTAATAATACATCATCACTTAAAGCATGTAAACTTAGCATCTGACCCGTTTAGTTATTGTGGTTTTTTAGTTATAAAAAAGGAATCTGAGATATAATGTTTGCTTATTACATAGGCGATAGCCTTGCTCCCGGGTTGGTCTCGTAGTATTTTTAGCTACATTGCATGCTATTAGATGGTTATATCATAAGTCATTTGTGGCCAAAAGACATTAAAAATAACACTTCAAGAACGATGAAACGGGTTTTATCATGATCCGCACGATTGCGCCGTTGTTATTAGGGATAGGCATCCTGATCATGGGTAATGGGCTAGCTGGCATTGTTTTGCCAATTAAAATGTCTAGCTTGCTTTACTCTGAACAAATATCAGGATTGGTGATGGCTTTTTATTACGTTGGTTTTGCTTTGGGAGCAAGATTGGCACAACGAATTATTGGCAATTTAGGGCATGTTCGTGCCTTTGCTGCTTTGTCTGCATTGGTTTCTGCTGCTGTATTATCTTATGGTCTTTTGCCAGGGATGATAACATGGGCTTTACTAAGATGTTTGAACGGTTTTGCTATGGCTGTGTTATTTGCCATTGTTGAAAGTTGGTTGAGCGAGCGTAGCGCCAATCATAATCGCGGACGCATATTGTCTCTGTATATGGTTACCTCTTATTTTGCAAGTGGGTCAGGCCAGTTACTTGTCAACATTTATGATACAAACGGTATTGAATTGTTTGCATTAGCTGGCTTAATACTGGTCATAGCACTTGTTCCAGTGATACTGACCAAAAACCCATCACCAGATATTCAGGAAATTACACCTTTATCGTTTCGGCAACTTTATCAATTATCCCCGTTGGGTATCATAGGTGTTATTGGTGCTGGGCTTTTAAGCGGTGGATTTTATGGGATGGGTGCTATTTTCGCTGCACAAGCAGGTTTTATAACACTTGAAAAATCATTATTTTTATTTGCAGCAATTTTAGGTGGTTTACTGATCCAGTGGCCAGTAGGCAAATTATCTGACCGGTATGACCGACGTCATGTTATTTTGTGGATTTCTCTAACCATTGTTTTGATCACAAGCTTTGCTTTTATTTGGGGAACATTAAGCAATTATTCTTTTTATTTTGTTGCTTTTATTGCGTTATTATTTGGTGGTGCGGCTGCTACCTTGTATCCATTATCATTAGCACACGCCTTTACCTATGTTGAAAAGCGCAGTTTGGTATCGGCCAACAGTGGCTTGTTACTTGGCTGGGCATTAGGGGCATCTGTTGGCCCAGTTATTGTTGGGTTGCTGATGCGCCTGACCGGTCAAAAAGGGTTCTTTTTATATGCAGCATTTATTTCCTTATCTTTAGCATGTTTTGTCAAATACCGTATGGGAAGACGCAAATCAAAACCCATATCCGAGCAAGCTGTTTTTATGCCTTTACCCGAGAATGCTTTAGAAACAGGCAACCTTGACCCAAGAACCAATAACGACAAAAACGAAGACAAGCTAAAATAATAAATTTTTTTATCAAGCACCTGTCAAAAATTAATTTGAGGCTGATTGCAGATAAGTTTTGTTTTTGTAGTCAACAACAAAGCAATCAAAAGAATTTTTAATTAATTTGGCACATGCACTTTTGGCATTTTGCTGAGTTAGACCAACTAACCTGGTTCTATAGAGTGTTTTGCCATTTGTGGTTTTATATAGTTGAATGGCTGATTGATAAAAGCCTGCTGGACCTAAAATTTTTAGGGCTTTTTGCAATTTCTCTTGGGCAATTTTTGTTGTACCGAAAGCACCAATCTGAATTCCCCAATCACCTGTTTTAACTATTGTATGGGGTACATTTGTTGCTGAGGGTGTTGTTTGCCTTGTTGGTTTTACTGGTGGAAAATCAGGTAACTTCCTTGCATGGTTTTGGGGTGCCACAACCATCAAAGTTGGGGTGGTTGCAGGTGCATCATTTTTCAACTTGGCAAAACCTGTATTTAATAATTGGACCATCTTCTGATGTCGCTGCACAGAAGATTGTGCACCCATAACAACAACAATTAACCGATTTGAACCCTGTTTCGCAGATGTTATTAAATTATAGCCAGACGCCCTGATATAACCTGTCTTTAAGCCGTCGGCACCATCATATTTCTGCAACAATGTATTGTGATTAAAAAAATACCGATTGTTATAATGAAAACTTTTTGTAGCAAAATATTGGTAATATTCAGGGTATTCACGAAAAACAGCTAAACCTAACTTTGCCATATCAGATGCTGTTGTAACCTGTCGAAAATGGGGTAAGCCCGATGCATTCGCAAAGGTCGTTTGAGTAAGACCAATTTGTTTGGCTTTGGCATTCATCAGTTGAACAAAACCGGCTTCGCTACCGGCAATATTTTCAGCAATAACGACAGCCACGTCGTTAGCCGAATGAACAATTAAGGCCTCAATAGCGTCTTCAACAGTTATCTTATCGCCCCGTTTTAGCCCAATTTTTGTTGATGGCATTGAAGCAGCATGGCGCGATACTAAAAACTGTTGGTTAAGCTTAATATGTCCCTGATCAAGCTTCTCGAACAAAACCAATAAAGTCATAACCTTGGTTAACGAAGCAGGATATGTTGTTTTTGTGGCCTTTGATTGTGCGAGTATTGCACCATTTTCCGCATTAATTACAATGTAAGCCTGAACAGGTTTACGAGCAAAACTGCTGGATGTAATAAAAACAGTAGCCAACATTGTTATTAGCACTAACAACGAAAATGGTTGACGATATTTCATGTGTAAGAAGGACATTTAAGTGATGATATTCAAACAACGCTAAGTGATTTGATTCTTAAGTGCAAATAAAAAATAAGGTGGTTGCTATTTTAGTCCTTATTACAAAATGCCTTTGGGAAAACAATAACGATATCTTGAGACTTTATAATAAAAACATTATATTACTTAATGTCATAAAGTGTTTTTCTGGTGCCTCTGGGACTTTTAGAGCATCAGTGTTATTAATCTAGGTATACTAAATGGTTCATTATATAAAGACCGACACGCAAATCGCTGTTAAGGACAAGGCAAAGACACAAGCACAAAAACCTCCAAGATATAAGGTTTTACTGCTGAATGATGATTTTACGCCAATGGATTTTGTCGTTAGTGTGTTGCGCATGTTTTTTGAAAAAGGATATGAAGAGGCTACTTTCATTATGCTTCAAGTTCATCGCCGGGGGGTTGGTGTATGTGGTGTTTATGTTTATGATGTCGCTGAAATGAAAGTGAGCCAGGTTAATGAATATTCCCGAAGACGAGGTTTTCCACTACAATGCACTATGGAGAAGGAGTAATCATGATCAGTATCAATCTTGAAAAAACAATTCGTCGTGCATTTGATTTGTCATCAAAGTATGGCCATGAGTATACAACGCTTGAACATTTATTATTCTCGTTAACCGAGGATACGGATGCATTGCCGGTTTTACAAGCTTGCCAGATTGATATACCGAAATTAAGAGATGATATTACCAATTTTATTGAAGATCATTTTGGGTCGATAACTTTATCAGAGCTTAAAGAGTCAAAACCGACAATAGCATTTCAAAGGTCTATTCAGCGGGCTGTCTTGCAAGCTAAGTCATCTGGTCGGCAGGAAATAACGGGGGCAAATTTGTTGATTGCGATGTTCGCAGAAAAAGAAAGTGCGGCGATCCATTTTCTTGAACAGCAAGATATGTCGCGGCTTGATGCTATGCAGTTTGTTAGCCATGGTATTACTAAGGGAGGGGTGGTTAGTCAGCAGAAAACTGCTGGACGTATCGAAGATGAAGCTCCATCAGACCAGAATGAAAAATCCAATAAGAATAATCCGTTACAAATATACTGTACTAATCTTAATAAAAAAGCCCAAGACGGCAAAATTGACCCGTTAATTGGCAGGTACGACGAACTGGAAAGGACGGTACAAATTTTGTGCCGCCGGACAAAGAACAATCCTCTTTATGTGGGTGATCCAGGTGTTGGTAAAACGGCCATGGCTGAGGGGTTGGCTTATAACATAGTTCATAATAAAGTTCCAGAACCGTTGGCGCAGTCGGTTGTGTACAGTCTGGACATGGGTGCGTTAATTGCTGGTGCTCGCTACCGCGGCGATTTTGAAGAACGATTAAAAGCTGTCATTAGCGCGTTGCTTGCGCAGCCTAATGCTATTCTGTTTATAGACGAAATTCACACAATTATTGGTGCTGGTGCAGCCGGTGGCGGCACCATGGATGCAGCTAATTTGCTTAAACCAGCGTTGGCAGCCGGTAATATTCGTTGTATTGGATCAACCACTTTTCGTGAATTTAAAACATATTTTGAGAAAGATCGCGCTTTATTAAGGCGTTTTCAAAAAATTGATATCCATGAGCCAAGTCCGCGTGATACAATACATATTTTACAGGGTATTAAACCATCTTACGAACGCCACCATCAAATTAAGTACACCGATCAGGCCATTCAACGGGCTGTTGAATTATCAGTAAAACATATTCAAGATCGCAAATTACCGGATAAAGCGATCGATGTTTTAGATGAAGCAGGTGCTGCACAACGGTTGCTATCAATTGACGTACGTAAAAAAGTTATTGATGTAGCCGAAATCGAAAAAGTTGTCGCAACGATAGCGCGCATTCCTACAGCGAATGTCAGTCAGAATGATCTACAGATTCTGGCAAATTTAGAAGACCAGCTAAAACAGGTTGTTTTTGGTCAAGACAAAGCAATAGAGATGCTTGCTAGTTCCATTAAAATGGCACGTGCTGGGTTACGAGAACTAGAAAAACCTATTGGAAGTTATTTATTTGCTGGGCCAACTGGGGTTGGAAAAACAGAACTTGCCCGTCAGTTAGCAAAATCCCTTGGTGTTGAATTACTGCGGTTTGATATGTCCGAATATATGGAAAAACACACTGTATCAAGGCTAATTGGTGCCCCGCCTGGTTATGTTGGTTTTGATCAGGGCGGTTTGTTGACGGATGCGGTAGATCAGCACCCGCACAATGTTTTGTTGCTTGACGAGATCGAAAAAGCCCACCCAGACCTTTTTAATATTCTTTTACAAGTTATGGATCATGGTAAACTGACCGATCATGTTGGTAAATCTGTCAGCTTTAGAAATACCATTCTTATTATGACAACAAATGCCGGTGCCTTAGATATGCATCGCCAGGCAATTGGGTTTGGACGCAAGCAGCAGTTTGAAGAAACACAAGAAGCAATCCAGCGATTATTTGCACCAGAATTTAGGAATCGCTTGGATGCAATAATTTCATTTGAACCCCTTGTACCAGTTGTTGTGATGAAGGTGGTTGATAAATATTTACTTGAATTAAGCCGGCAACTTATTGAGAAAGCGGTTTCGGTGGAATTTACTATGGCGTTAAAACAATGGCTAGTTGATATTGGTTATGATATTGTGTATGGTGCAAGGCCATTGGCACGTGTTATTCAGGATTATATTAAGAAACCCTTGGCAGAGGAGTTGCTTTTTGGTAAACTGTCTAAGGGTGGGTATGTTACAATAGATATCGATTCTGGAAAGCCGAAGTTTATATTTTTGAATGCACGGGAAAAGGAAGCCCTGCATCAGGTGTAAAAATAGGTTGCAGATTCACAATAATGTATGAGTTTTAGGGAAATGAGTTCAATGATTCCGGTACGAAAGACAGAAAGAATTTTAAGACACTTAGTTTTATTGTTTTGCGTATGTTTTTTATTGGGCATTGGAGCTGCTAGGTCTGCTGATTTAAACGATGCTTATTTGGCATTACAGGAACGTGATTATACAAAAGCGGCTGGTATCTTTCAGGTTTTGGCAAACGCTGGTAACGTGCAGGCGCAGTATGAACTTGGTTACTTATATTTCTACGGATTAGGTGTTGAAAAAGACCTTAAAAAGTCCGCTGAATTATATCTCCAAGCTGCCGAAGAAGGGTATGCACCTGCTCAGGCCGCATTGGCTTTTAGCTATACACTTGGTTTAGGAATTGAACAGGATAAAAGCAAGGCCGAGTATTGGAATCAAGAGGCTGCTACTGGCGGTAATCTAATGGCTATGAATAACCTGGCTTATGAGTGGATTGATTCTAACCGCAATTTAGACAAAGCCATGGATCTTATTAAAGAAGTTTTATATTACGTTCCAGATGAACCCGCTTATTTAGACACTTATGCTTGGGGTTTGTTTAAAATGGGGCGATATCAGGACGCCATTAAACCTGCTTGTACCGCGGTTTTGAACGAACCAGGAAGTCCAGAAATCCGGTTCCATTTGGGCGATATTCTCTGGCGCAATGGCCTAAAGGAACAGGCTATTCTTCAGTGGCAAACAGCTTTGGATTTAACAAAAAATACCTATTTGCTTAGTGTTTCAGGGCAGTATTATGTGGGTCATGTCAGTTTGGATCAATGGAACAGCATGTTAAACGAGCGCCTTGAAAATGGGTTGCCGGGTCAGGTGCTTGATCCTAAAACCCTACCAGAAGATTTTTTTGAAAGTACATGCTTACGTTCCATTTCATAATCGACCGGTTTTCTAAATTAAAACTGAATTGATTTTATTAAAATCGATGCCTATCTTTTGTAAGATAATATATGTGCAAAAGGTTCGAGTTGTGCGGCATCTTGGATTAACCAATTTTCGCTTACAGTCATTTTTTAGGTTATAATTTGGTTGGTAGTTAAGTTAATTTTTTGTCAAACTAGGCAATAGGTCTGCTATTATTCCAAGCTGTCGAGAAGTTCACGTGCATAGTGCGCAACTGCTGGGCCATCGCCCGTAACATCTTGAGTTCTTCGGTGATCTAACAGATGGGGTTGAACCAGCTTTTTAATTAATTCAGGGAGCAAACTATATCTACCACGTTTATGTTTACCGCGAATTTCAGTGAAAATCAGGCGTAAGTCTTGTGCACTGCTTTTAGCAAAAACCAGTGCTAATCTTTCATGGGCTTTGGCATCGCCCATGCTTGCGGCATATTCATTAAACTGCCAATCGCCCATATAACCTTTAAATGTAAGGCTTTTATAGTCAATTCGTTTATCAATTTCATCAAGCATATTAATCTTAAATATACGCAGTACGGTTAACATATTGCCGCGCAGATGCGATTTGGTAATGTCATCAATTATGACATGAAGACTAAGAGCGATTTCATCTTTAATCTGCTTTTGCATAATCACAGCACCATAATTTTTTAAGACATGTTCGTACTTGCCTACTAAAGACAAGTAATTTGCCTTAAATATGTCTGTTCGTTCTGTAGACATTTTTGTTGATAAGTATCTAACAACACCATAAGCACAAGAATCTGTCAGCAGGATAGAGGTAATTGGCGAAAAGAAAACCATTTCTTCCGCTGGTTGTTTCCTTTCTTCCACCCTCACAATATCCTGGTATATCGCAGGTGGACATTCTTGATAAACAATATCAACATAATCTAACATGTTCCCTTATATCTTGATTGGCTTTGCATAAAACAATCTAGATAAGATAACACATGTAGAGAACCCAAGCAAAGAATACGGCAAACTTATGGCTTGCTTATAATTCTTGCTTTGAAATAAATACTACTGGTTATTTTAGGCACTGAAAGCCTGAATACCGGTTTGGGCTCTGCCCAGAATCAAGGCATGAATATCATGCGTACCTTCATAAGTATTAACTGCTTCAAGATTCAGCAGGTGGCGAATAACATGATATTCATCAGCAATACCATTCCCGCCATGCATATCACGAGCCATACGACTTATTTCAAGGGCTTTACCGCAGGAATTACGTTTTATAAGAGAAATCATTTCCGGGCTTGCCCGATTTTGGTCTTTCAATCGGCCAACTTGTAGGCATGCTTGCAGTCCGATGGCAATTTCTGTTTGCATGTTAGCCAGTTTGAGCTGGATAAGCTGATTGGCTGCTAATGGCCGTCCAAATTGCTGACGATCAAGTGTATATTGGCGCGAAGCGTGCCAACAAGCCTCGGCCGCCCCAAGGGCACCCCATGCAATACCGTAACGTGCATTATTAAGGCAACTAAAAGGACCCTTAAGACCTGTAACTTCGGGTAACAGATGTTCTGCACCAACCTTGACATTGTCCATGACAATTTGACCGGTAATTGAGCATCTTAGAGACATTTTTCCTTCAATTTGAGGTGCCGATAACCCCTTCATGCCCTTTTCTAAAATGAAGCCACGAATAATTCCCTGATCATCCTTAGCCCAAACAATAAAAATATCCGCAATAGGCGAATTGGTAATCCACGTTTTACTGCCATTAATGATATAACCATTGCCGGATTTTTTAGCGCGCGTCGACATGCTGCCAGGGTCAGAGCCATGATTGGGTTCTGTTAAGCCAAAACAACCAATTTTTTCGCCACTGGCCAGTGCCGGCAGATATTGTTTTTTCTGTTCTTCTGTACCAAAAGCATCGATCGGGTGCATAACCAGGCTTGATTGAACACTCATCGCTGATCGATAGCCCGAGTCTACACGTT
This sequence comes from uncultured Rhodospirillaceae bacterium, assembly GCA_964414755.1. Lineage (GTDB taxonomy): Bacteria > Pseudomonadota > Alphaproteobacteria > JAEUKQ01 > JAEUKQ01 > JAEUKQ01. The sequence goes on from CAYPXH010000003.1 coordinate 17,099, forward strand.
CAATCTCTCGCGCAATTAACCCATAGCTAACATAATTTACACCAGCACAGCCATAACCATCAATTGTTGCGCCAAGCAACCCAAAAGAACCCATTTCACGCATAATCGCCGGGTCAAATTTTTCATGGCGAAAACTTTCCAAAACCCTAGGTAATAGCTGTTCTTGGGCGTATTGTCGGGCTGTGGTTTGAATAAGTTTTTCGTCCTCGGCCAACTGTTCTTCCAGTAATAAAGGATCTTGCCAATTGAAAGAAGTTTGGTTTTTTTTCTGTGTTGTCATATTAAGACTCGTCTAAAAAATTAGATTTTATCAACTAAAAATAACCTTGGATTTGTGTTTAGTCAAAATAATGATTTTGGAAACAATACTGAATATGGCAGCTAAAATAACCATGGCAACGTAAAAAGCTACTGATTATTGGTAAATGCTTATGAACTATTCATATTATTTTCAATAAATAGCAAAATCATCTTGCCATAGTTGATGGCTTTATAATAGCCTTACCACATCGTGTGGTTGTTTACAAAAATGCCAAAATAAATCACGAACAAATGTACAATTAAAAAATGGCGTAAAAATGGGATATTTTCTTGAGCAGTTAATCAACGGCCTAAGTCTTGGTTCAATATATGGTCTAATAGCTATTGGCTATACAATGGTTTACGGAATTATCGGTATGGTGAACTTTGCGCATGGCGAAGTTTTTATGATTGGCGCATTTCATGCTGTTATTGCCTATTTGTTATTACAAGCGCTTGGGATAACCCTTTTACCAGTGGCTTTAATTATTGTTTTGGTGGTGACCATTTTTCTAACCTCGGCTTATGGTTGGACCATTGAAAAAATTGCTTATAGACCTTTGCGAGGCTCTTTTCGATTGGCGCCATTGATTTCTGCAATTGGGATGTCTGTTTTACTGCAAAATTATGTACAACTTTTACAAGAAGCACGGCCTAAATCTGTGCCATCTTTAATTCAGGGCAATATATCGCTGATTGAAAGCGAAGATTTCTCGGTTTCAATTAGCTATCTGCGATTATTTATTATTATCGCAACCGTTGTTCTGATGGTTTTTTTCACCATGCTTATTACTAAAACAGCACTTGGGCGTTCGCAAAGAGCATGCGAGCAGGATATGAAGATGGCGACGCTTTTGGGGATCAACGTTGATCGTGTTATTTCGATAACGTTTGTAATTGGGGCTTCACTGGCTGCGGTTGCCGGATTAATGTTTATGCTATTTTACGGGGTTGTTGATTTTTATATGGGCTTTATTGCAGGTGTTAAGGCGTTTAGTGCAGCTGTTCTTGGGGGTATTGGCTCACTGCCTGGGGCGATGTTGGGGGGGATTTTGCTGGGGGTAATTGAATCGCTGTTTTCTGCTTATTTTTCGGTTGAATATAAAGACCTGGCAGCTTTTAGCGTGCTAGTTCTCGTGCTTATTTTTCGTCCAACTGGCTTACTTGGAAAACCTGAAGTGGAAAAGGTTTAACCATGCATATAAATACTAGTAAATCAATAAATCTAAAACATATATTCTTTCAATCGCTGGGAGTTGCTTTTCTTGGAGCTGTTTTAGGGTCCTTACTTATTGGTTTTAAGCTTCAATCGCGCGGTATATCTCTTGAACTGGATTGGCGACTATCCCAGGTATTAGCCGTAGCATTTTTTGTATTTTTAGGGCGCTTTTGTCTTGGGTTGCAGCAAATAAAACTTGGATTACTCTCTATCTTTGTTACAATGGCTGTCTGTGCTTACATGATAACGGCTATTCTGCTATCTGTGCAAACGCCTGAATCATCCGAAGCCGGCAACCATTTATTGTTGCCTTATAGCGATATGAAACTTAATTGGATGACCATTGTTATTTATTTAGGACTGTTTCTATATCTTATTTATCGGTTTTTTAAAAAAAGAATGGTGTTAAATAATGGAATCCAAAGCAAGAAATGGAAGTTCGGTTTAAATAAAAATATCCAAACGATACTCATGATAGCTTTTTTGCTGCTATTAATCAGCGCGCCGTTTTTACAAATTATTGATCGGCGCATTTTGAACATTTTAACGCAGATATTGCTTTATATTGTTTTAGGTTGGGGTCTTAGTATCGTTGTTGGATTGGCAGGGTTGCTAGACCTTGGGTATGTTGCTTTTTATGCTGTTGGCGCTTATGCCTATGCACTTCTTTCGCTACATTTTGATTTTGGTTTTTGGCTTTCATTGCCGTTAGCTGGATTACTTGCGGCGGCCTTGGGAATTATTTTAGGTTTTCCTGTTCTGAGGCTTCGTGGCGATTATCTTGCAATTGTTACTTTGGGTTTTGGCGAAATCATTCGCATGGTTCTTGTGAACTGGTACGAATTTACAGGTGGGCCTAATGGAATAAACCAGATTCCTAAACCAACCCTTTTTGGTTATTTATTTGATGAACCAAATGGTAATGGAAACACAGTAAGCGAATGGCTTGGAATAGAATACAGTAATGAAACTTTCTATATATTTATGTATTTATTAGTTTTAAGTATGGCTTTTGGCGTATTCTGGTTTATTCGCAAGTTGCGCCGCTTGCCAATTGGGCGTGCATGGGAAGCAATACGAGAAGATGAAATTGCCTGCCGTGCCTTGGGGTTGAACCCCACAAACATTAAATTAACAGCTTTTGCCACAGGTGCTATGATTGCTGGGTTTGCTGGTGCTTTTTTTGCGGCCTATCAGGGCTTTATAAGCCCTGAAAGTTTTACGTTTGTTGAATCCATAACTATTTTAGCCATTGTTGTTTTGGGTGGGATGGGTAATCTTTTTGGTATAGCATTGGCTGCCATCTTGCTAATTTTTATGCTAGAATTCCGTGATCTTGAAATGTTTCGGATGTTGGCTTTGGGGGTTTTACAAGTGTTTGTTATGATTTGGCGTCCCCACGGGCTGATATCACACCGGTCGCCAACGGTTTACCGCCATATGTCGACAAAAGGGGTATCCTAATATGGTGCAAAATCTGCAACCGATTTTGAATGTAGAACATTTAACGATGCGTTTTGGTGGACTTAAAGCTATAGATGATGTTTCTTTTACTGCTTACCAAAATCATATAACGGCAATTATTGGTCCAAATGGCGCTGGCAAAACAACCTTATTTAATTGCTTAACGGGTTTTTATAAGCCAACTGTTGGTCGCTTAACTCTTTATTCTTCTAATCAACGCATGTTGCTTGAACAGATGGAAGGATTTAAAATTGCTAAGGATGCCAAAGTAGTGCGTACATTCCAAAATATTAGACTGTTCCCCGCAATGACACTTCTAGAGAATATGATGGTATCGCAACATGGTGGGTTAATGAGAGCTGCAGGCTATAATATTACAGGGCTTTTATCTCAGACAGCGTTAGGTTCTGAATTAAAAAATGGTTGGAGAAAGATTTTTTCTAAAATTGGACTTTCTTATTATGCGCGTCGTGAACAAGAGTCTTTAGACCATTGTTGTTTTTGGCTTGATCAGGTAGGTTTGCTTGACAGAGCAGACGAGATTGCTTCTTCACTTTCGTATGGTGCCCAGCGTCGTCTTGAAATAGCACGGGCCATGTGTACAAGACCGGTGTTGTTATGCTTGGATGAACCGGCGGCTGGCCTAAATCCTCGTGAATCAAGCGATTTAAATATATTGTTATTAAAAATTCGCCAAGAACATAAAACCAGCATCCTATTAATTGAGCACGATATGGATGTAGTTATGAAAATATCTGATCAGCTTATTGTTTTGAACTATGGCAAAAAAATTGCCCAGGGTACGCCGACAGAGATTCGTCAGAACCCACAGGTTATAGAGGCTTATTTAGGGCATACTGCCGTACATGTTGAGTCAAACAATAATTCAGGGATTCATCAGTAATATGGTAGATATGAATAAACAGGAAAAAGCAAACATCCTTACCCTAAAGGATGTTCATAGTTTTTATGGGCAGGTTGAAGCCTTGCGCGGTGTAAGTTTGCAGGTGAAGGCTGGAGAAATTGTTTCACTTATTGGTGCTAATGGTGCTGGTAAAACAACATTGTTGATGACTATTTGTGGAAAACCCAAAGCCCAAAAAGGGGACATTATATTTCTTAATCAATCTATTGTCAGTAAGCCTACACACGAAATTATCCGCCTTGGCATAGCACATTGTCCGGAAGGCCGCCATATATTTCCAAAAATGACCGTTATGGAAAATCTGCTTATGGGTGTTGCGGAAAGCAGCAAAGAATTTTTCAAACAAGATTTGAAACGAATTTTTGATCTTTTTCCTATCTTATATGACCGACGTACCCAGCGTGGTGGAACATTATCGGGTGGTGAGCAACAAATGTTGGCGATTGGTCGGGCAATTATTAGTCGACCAAAACTTCTGCTGCTAGACGAGCCATCACTTGGACTAGCCCCAATTATTGTACAAAAAATTTTTGCAACAATTCGCCAATTAAATAAAGAATTGCAAATGACAATTTTGTTAATTGAACAAAATGCCTACCATGCTTTGCAACTTGCTGATCGTGCTTATGTTTTAGTTAATGGTTACATCACGATGCAAGGTACAGGGCAAGAGTTGCTGGCAAATCCCGAAGTTAGCAAAGCTTATTTGGGCGGTTAGATGGTATATCGTTAAAAGGTCGGAGGATAAGGTGTTTGATAATTTATTGACAAATCTTGATTTAACCTGGCCGGAATTAGTTGGCGTAACCACATTGATGTTTGGTTTTGCTGCTTACGCAATGGGGCAAGCTGTAGCAAATAAGTGGCAATCACCTATATATTGTTGTTGGTATAGCCTACTTTTGGGGATATTTGACCGCTTTATTATTTATGCTTTATTTGACGGAGTGTTGTTAAGCTTGAAGGCATATATTGCAGATACAATTATTATTTTAGTTATTTCTGTACTTGCCCATCGTTTAACATTGGTTCAGAAAATGATTAGACAATACCCATGGCTGTATCGTCGGGCATTTATTTTTTCTTGGAAAAACAAGTAGTTTTTTATTAGGAAACAAAGCAGTGGTGAAAAAAATAGGTTGTTATAAAATTAAAGCGCTATTAAGGTGATTCAATCAATACAAACTTAACTAAGGGTAGGATTCATGAAAAAGAATTTGTTTAAAAATCTAATGATCGCATTTGGGTTGGCAACCATGCCTTCCCTTGCAGTAGCGCAGGAAGAAATTTTAATTGGTGTGGCGGGGCCAATAACAGGTCCAGTCGCCGCTTTTGGCGAGCAGATGCGCCGAGGTGCAGAAATGGCTGTAGCAGATATCAATGCCCGTGGCGGTGTTTTAGGTAAAAAGCTTCGTTTGGTGATTGGCGACGATGTATGTGATCCGCGTCAAGCCGTTGCTGTTGCTAATGACATGGTAAAACGGGGTGTTGTTTTTGTGGCTGGACATTTCTGTTCATCTTCATCGATACCTGCATCTGCTGTTTATGCAGCAGAAGGTATTTTACAAATTACCCCTTCTTCGACCAATGTTGTCTTAACGGATGATGCTGCAAAAAAAGGTTGGAGTACAGTTATGCGTACCTGTGGTCGCGATGACAAACAGGGTGATTTTGCCGGAAAGTGGTTGGCTAAAAACTTTGCCAATGCAAATGTTGCTATTTTGCATGATAAATCAGCCTATGGAAAAGGATTAGCCGATGAGACCAAAAAGAATATGAATGCCGCCGGCCTTCGTGAGAAGATGTTTGAAGCATATAATGCTAATGAACGCGATTTTTCTGCCTTGATTAGTAAGATGAAGCGCGATCGGATTACTGTGGTTTATGTCGGTGGTTATCACAACGATATTGGATTGCTTGCACGTCAGGCGTCTGAACAAGGGTTAAAGATTAATATTATTGGTGGTGATGCGCTGAATAGCTCGGATTTTTGGGCTATTAGTGGACCTGCTGGTGCAGGAACCCGGTTTAGTGATGCTTCTTCAGCTTTAAATTTACCCGCTGCAAAGCCGGTCGTTGATAAATTTCGTAGCCAGGGTTATGAGCCAGAAGGATACACTTTATCAACCTATGCTGCTATCCAATCTTGGGCAGCTGGCGTTACTAAAGCTAACAGCTTTGATGGCAAAAAAGTTGCGGCTGCTTTGCGCGGTATGAGCGTGGATACGGTAATTGGTACACTTGGCTGGGACGCTAAAGGTGACCTAAAGAACCCAACTTATGCTTGGTTTATTTGGAAAGATGGTAAGTTTACCCAGGAATAGTGATTGTATTATTCTGTACCACATGTATAATGAAAAACCGGCTTTTTAGCCGGTTTTTCATTTATAAATAAACAAAATGCCTTATAACAAAGCACCTGATGTAGTCATATTATTTTTTATTTTATAGTGGTGCTTGTTTCTAAGATTAGTTTTTCAAATAATATACGGGGAATACATGAACCACGAATTTAACAAAACACAATTTAGTAAAAACTTTTCACAGGTATTTTTAGCGGCTGACCACGCGGGTTTTAATCTTAAAGCCAAATTGATTGCGTGGTTGGCACCTTTCGGTATTCGCATAACAAATCTGGGTGTTGATACGGAAAATTCTGTCGATTACCCTGATATGGCATATGATTTATGTCGCCAACTTATGAAAGGTGCGGCCGGCATCCTGATTTGTGGTTCGGGTGTTGGTATGTCAATTGCAGCCAACCGATATACACATATACGTGCGGCCCTTTGTCATGAACCTTTATCTGCCTATTTAGCACGGGCGCATAATAACGCCAATGTTTTGTGTTTGGGATCCAGATTGGTTGGTGAAACGATGGCAAAGGAATGTGTTACAGCCTTTTTATGTACGGTGTTTGAAGAAGGGCGTCATCAACGGCGTGTTGAGAAGTTGACAACTTGTTCCATGCCATGAATGATACTGATTAAAACCCTAAGCAACAAGTCTATGCAGGATACTAGAAATAGTCTAACAGTGATGAGCCAAATGAATAATTTTTTTCAAACAACGGTGCAGGAGAGTGATCCTGATATTAGTAGTATTCTTGTAGCAGAAGAAAGACGCCAGCAAGATCAGATTGAATTGATTGCGTCAGAAAATATTGTGTCGCGTGCTGTCCTTATGGCGCAGGGTTCTGTTCTTACCAATAAATACGCTGAAGGTTATCCAGGTAAGCGATATTATGGTGGCTGTCACGTTGTTGATCAGGCCGAAACTTTGGCTATTGAGCGGGCAAAAAAACTGTTTGGCTGCAATTTTGCTAATGTGCAACCCCATTCTGGGGCACAAGCCAATCAAGCCGTTTTCCTAGCCTTACTCAGCCCTGGAGATACGATCATGGGTATGTCACTTGCAGCTGGCGGACATTTAACACACGGTGCTGCCCCAAATCTATCAGGCAAGTGGTTTAAATCTGTTTCTTATTTAGTTAACCCTGCTGATGAAAGAATAGATTATGATGGCCTTGAAAAGCTTGCTTTAGAGCATCGCCCAAAGTTAATTATTGCTGGTGGATCGGCTTATCCACGCCAAATTAACTTTGTTCGTATGCGTCAAATTGCTGATCTGCTTCAGGCTTATTTGTTGGTTGACATGGCACATTTTGCAGGGTTGGTTGCTGCTGGCTATCACCCAAACCCAATTCCACATGCGCATATTGTAACCACTACCACCCATAAAACATTACGTGGGCCGCGTGGGGGAATGATCTTAACTAACAATGAAGATTTGGCAAAAAAAGTTAATAGTGCTGTATTCCCCGGATTACAGGGAGGACCATTAATGCATGTAATTGCTGCAAAAGCAGTGGCTTTTGGCGAGGCCTTACAACCAAGTTTTAAAAATTATATCAAAGCGGTTATTGATAACATTCAAACTTTGGGCAAGTGTTTACAGCAAGCTGGTTGGCGCTTAGTGGCTGGTGGTACAGATACACACTTGATTCTTGTTGATCTGAGGTCAGGGAAAATTACAGGAAAGCAAGCCGAGGAATCCCTTGAACGGGCAGGGCTTACTTGTAATAAAAATGGTATTCCTTTTGATCCAGAAAAACCAACGATCACTTCTGGAATTCGTTTAGGATCCCCAGCAATGACGACCAGGGGATTTAGGCATCCTGAATTTGTTCAAATTGCTGTCTGGATTGACCAGGTGTTGAGGGGTCTGATCCAAAACCCCGATGCAAACGGAAAAGTAGAAAAGCATGTTTTAGAGGAAGTACAAACGTTATGCGGGCGTTTTCCAATTTATGGGCGCGCTACAGGTTAACAAGCGCTAGAGTTTTTGGTAGGCTTAAAATGATTATTACAGATTGTTCAGTATAGGAAATTTTTATGCGGTGTCCCTTTTGTAGCAGTGATGATACTCAGGTTAAAGATTCGCGTCCAACTGACGATTATGCGGCTATTAGACGCCGCCGCCAATGTGTTGGTTGTGGAGCGCGTTTTACAACTTTTGAACGTATACAATTACGTGAATTAACGATTGTTAAACAAAATGGCCGTCGCCAACCCTTTGATCGAGATAAATTACTACGTTCCATGCAAATTGCCTTGCGTAAGCGACCAATTGATCAAGATCGGTTAGAACGGGTTATTAACGGTATTGTGCGCCAGCTGGAAAGCCTTGGCGAGGCCGAGATTAACAGCCAAACAATTGGCACAATGGTTATGGATGCTTTATATCACTTAGACCCTGTTGCGTATGTTCGTTACGCATCAGTTTACCGTAATTTCCGTGAAGCAAAAGACTTTGAGAATTTTATTGAAAACTTGGCTGTTAGTGGGCCACAGAAGCAAAAGGATAGTTAATGCCGTTGCTGCCTGAACAACCTCAAGACCAGTACTGGATGGCAAAGGCATTACGCCATGCTGCTCTTGGTTTGGGTGTGACATGGCCTAATCCTTCTGTTGGGTGCTTGATGTTAACAGTCGGGGATAACGGTAATACCGAATTCCATCTAACCCGTACCGCAGCGTTTGGAAGGCCCCATGCAGAAGAGGCGCTTTTAAGTATTCCTAGCCTAAAAGCCAAAGACTCAACAGTTTATGTTACATTAGAACCCTGTGCTCATGAACAAAAAAATCTAAGCTGCGTAGATCGTCTTATTCGCGCAGGGGTTAAGCGTGTTGTTATTGCATCCCAAGATCCAGACCAACGAACCAATGGTATTGCCGTTCAAAAACTAATAGAAGCAGGGGTTTCTGTTACTGTTGGTTGTTTGGGAAAGCAGGCAAATACTATGCAGCAAGGATATATTTATCGGCAACGCTACCAGCGACCGATGGTTACATTAAAAACAGCAATTTCTCTTGATGGAAAAACAGCAGATAGCAAGGGTAATAGCCAGTGGATTACTAATCATTATTCGCGTCGACGGGTGCATTTGTTAAGGGCTTTTCATGACGCTACAATAGTTGGTATCGGAACAGTTATTAAGGATAACCCTATGTTGAACTGCCGTTTAAAAAGATTTGATCACAGGCGTTCTTTGCGTATTGTACTTGATCGGCAATTGCAGCTACCATGTACCAGTAAATTAGCACAAACATCTGCACAATTTCCAACTTGGGTGCTATGCAGACACGACAGCGAAAATCGCCGTTCACAACTTGAAAAAATGGGTGTAGAGGTTCATTTATTACCTGATATGAACGACATTAGTGTTATTTTAAGTTACTTGGCGGGTAAGGGGTTGACAAGGGTGTTGGTCGAAGGGGGGGCTAAACTACACAGTGCTTTTTTTCAGTCAAAACTTGTTGACAGACTTATTATATTTCAAGCGCCGATTTTACTGGGGTCACAAGGTATCGATATGACAGGACCCAAACTTAAGGCAGATATTGAACAACCATATCGCTTCAAATTGGTCCACAGTCGGAAGTTAATAAATGATTTCTATTACGAATATCAGCAAGCCTGACTTTAGCATAAACTGTAAATAATATGGTTGATTGCTGGTTATGAAACACCTATAAAGAAGTTCATGTTATGATTAAATTACAGTTTTTTAGGTTGGCTAATGTTTACTGGCATTATTAGTGATCAGGGAGTCATTGAGCGTATCGATAATAACCAAGGATTATTATCGGTTGAAGTTAAGACAACATTTGCAACAAATGACCTGATGATTGGTGGTTCAGTGGCCTGTGATGGTATCTGTCTTTCAGCTGTAAGTGTTAACAACCATTCATTTCGTGTTGATGTATCTGTTGAAACGCAGCAATGTACAAACATCCGTACTTGGCATAAAGGTAGTAAAATCAATCTAGAACGTTCTTTAAAGGTTGGGCAAGAACTGGGCGGTCATTTAGTGAGCGGGCATGTCGATACAACAGCCATCTTAGAAAAACGATTGCCAGATCAAGGCAGTTTGCGCCTTGGGTTTAAGGTGCCTACTGATTTTAGAAAGTATATTGCCACCAAAGGTTCTATAACTATTAATGGTGTTTCCCTAACCATTAACCAGATTGAGAAAAACTTATTTTATGTTAATCTTATTCCAATTACCATTGCCAAGACAAATTTGGGTAGCCTGAATATCGGCGCTATTGTGAATATAGAGATTGATATGATGGCGCGTTATGTCGTTAAATATCTTGAAGAGCGACAATTATGACAAATTTTCAGCATGTTTTTACGCCAATTCCAGATCTTATTCAGGAAGCTGCGCAAGGAAAAATGTTTATCCTGGTTGATGACGAGGATCGAGAAAACGAAGGTGATCTTGTTATTCCAGCTCAAATGGCCACGGGTGCTGCAATTAATTTTATGGCACGATATGGAAGGGGGCTTATTTGTTTGGCTCTAACGCGTGAACGGGTTGAGCAATTGCGTTTACCATTAATGTCGATGCGTAATGAAACGCGGCATCAAACTGCTTTTACAGTTTCTATTGAAGCCCGAGAGGGTATAGCAACTGGAATATCTGCATCAGACAGAGCCAGAACAGTGGCAACAGCTATTGATAATACCAAGGATTCTCGTGATATTGTTACGCCAGGCCATGTTTTCCCGTTGATAGCAAGAGATGGTGGCGTATTGGTGCGTGCTGGTCATACCGAGGCAGCTGTCGATATTGCAAGACTTGCTGGATTAAACCCATCAGGGGTTATTTGTGAGATATTGAATGAAGATGGTACAATGGCCCGCCGCGATGATTTGGTTAAATTTGCCCATCATCACCAACTAAAAATTGGAACAATTGCAGATCTTATTGCTTATCGACGTAAATATGAAAAAGTTGTAGAGCGTAAAACAGAAAAGCGGTTGCAAAGTATTTATGGTGGCATGTTCCAGATGATTGTATATATCAATCGTTTTGCTTATGCCGAGCACATTGCTTTGATCAAAGGCGATATCACAACACCAGGGCCAGTTTTGGTTAGAATGCATGCACTTAATATCTTGGAAGACGTTTTAGGTGAAAAACCAGCAACAGACAATAATACTGTACAAGCAGCGATGCAATTAATAGCAGCCGAAGGTCGGGGTGTTATTGTTCTGATCCGTGAGCCATCGCCAACAAGTGTAAGTAGCCAGGTTATCAAATCCTTAGCCCCCACAAGACCAGATAATCATGAGTTGCGTGATTACGGGGTTGGTGCCCAAATTTTAAAAGATATTGGTGTTAGCGAGATTACCTTGCTTAGCAATCATGTTCGTAATATTGTGGGAATCGAAGGGCATGGCCTTAAAATAGTTGGGCACCGCATATTACATAGTATTTAGAATACAGAAGATAAATTATGGCATCTCATTTACATCAAAATATTGATAAAAGTAAACTTTCACAATCGGTTATTATAAATCCACCACCACATATTTTAATAGTTATTGCACGATTTTATCATGATATAGCTGATGAGCTTTTGTTGTGTGCTTCTGAATATCTGAAAACGATAAAAGCAACCCATGATTTACTTGAAGTACCTGGGGCTTTTGAAATTCCATCTGCCATTAATATGGCTTTTATGGGTAGAAAACAGTATCCCAGCCAGCCACAGATAGATGGTGCTATTGCACTTGGATGTGTTATCCGCGGTGAAACCAGCCATTATGATTATGTATGTGGTGAAAGTGCTCGTGGCCTACAACAATTGGCTTTGCAGCTTCTTCTGCCGATTGGTAATGGTATACTAACAGTGGAGAATAAGGCGCAGGCTTGGGAAAGAGCGCGTCGCAATCGCCAAAATAAAGGGGCTGAGGCTGCACATGCTTGTGTATCAATGGTTGCTATTAAAAATAAATTTTTTTCTGGGTCAAAATGACGTCCTTATCTAAGCGTTATCATCCTCTTCAACGTCATTTAACAAGACTAGCAATTGTTCAAGTATTATATCAGCATGATATGACCGCTGAACCTGTCGAGGAGATCGTTAGCCAATATCGCCAGCATGGTCTTATTCATTGGTCTGATTTTCTTCAACAAGCTAAACTGGATTGGGATTTTTTGAACTATATTATATCCGAAGTTGTTCGTCATCAGCAAATATTGCGCGCGCTATTATCGACCAGTTTGGAAAAAGAATGGCCAATCGAGCGCCTTGAAAATGTATTGCGTGCAATTTTGTTAGCAGCCGCCGCTGAATTTCAATTTTGTCATGAAACGCCCGCAAAGGTGATTATTACTGAGTATGTTAGTATCACTGCTTGTTTTTATGACCGTAAAGAAGTGGGGTTTGTTAATAAAATCCTTGATGTTCTGGCTCAGCAAATAAGGCCAATGGATAACCATGAACAGCCAAAAAGAACAGTTTAGCGATAGTGATATCCCAAGCGAATTTGAAATTATCAAGCGGTTTTTTCGTCCTTTGGCCATAGGCAACAAGGCTAGTTTGGGTTTAAAAGACGATGTTGCCTTATTGCAACTTGACAAACAATCCCAAATAATCTTAACGGCAGATGCTGTTGTTGCTGGGGTGCATTTTTTTCCACAAGATCGTCCAGATCTAATCGCTCGTAAAGCATTACGCGTTAATATTTCTGACTTAGCTGCTAAGGGTGCTCAACCACTAGGTTATTTAATGACCATTGCCATTCCAGCGGGGACTTCACAATTTTGGCTAGAAAATTTTGCAGCTGGTCTGAAAATTGATCAGCATGAATTTGGTATTAGTCTATTGGGTGGAGATACCGTTTCAACACCCGGCCATTTAACCATCTCTATTACAGCGATTGGAGTATTACCAAATCAAGCGCGTCTTCCGCAACGGTGTCATGCCCAAATAGGCGACATTATTGGGGTTAGCGGAACAATTGGTGATGCAGCTTTAGGACTGCAGCTGTTAAAAGGAAGAATAAACATTGATTCGCAACTGAATAACAATTTTTTAAAAGATCGTTATTGGATACCACGTCCAAGATTAGATTTAGGGATGGAACTTATAAAACATGGAGTGATTCATGCCATGATGGATATTTCAGATGGGTTGCTTGGTGATTTAAAGCATATCTGCAATGCTTCATCCGTCGGTGCCGAGGTTGATAGTACTGCTATTCCGCTTTCATCCGCTGCATTGGCAGCATATCAAATTTATCCTGATATACTGCCGATTATTTTAACAGGTGGTGATGATTATGAATTACTTTTTACCGCGTCACCCGATTCTTGGCCTATTATTGAACGATTTGGTCAAAAGCTCGGTGTACCTATTAATAAAATAGGCCATATTATTAGCGGTTCTGAATTGAGCGTACTTGATAAAGATGGTAAAAATTATCCGATCGAGCCAAAAGGTTACCAACATTTTTAGTTTTTTTTTAGAGCACTGTTTCTACTAATGATCAGTAAGTAATATCAACAAAACAAAGCTATAAGGCTATTGTTAGCAGTATATTATTTCCCCAAAAAAAATACACAAACATGATAATTCGTATAAATATCTAGGGGTTGCAAAGATTCGTGCTTGACTGAAATAAAACATCTCAATATTATGCAGCGACATTGCGAAACTAGCAGTAGGCACGAGCAGGCTTAGACGTGGTTTCTATTCAGTTGTTGCCAAAAAATACTTTTTGGTTTAGGCCGCTCGAAGATACTTGCTTCTGAGCGGTTATTGTTTGTTATTTTAGTCGGTGATAGGAATTTTTGAATGCCAACAATTAGTCAATTAATTCGCCATCCTCGTCAGGAGCGTAAAAGAAGGGAAAAAGCACCCGCATTAGCGGAATGTCCACAAAAACGTGGTGTTTGTACCCGTGTTTACACAACAAAACCAAAGAAGCCAAACTCGGCTCTTCGTAAGGTTGCGCGTATTCGTTTAACGAACGGGAATGAAATTACGGGGTATATTCCAGGTGAAGGACATAACCTCCAAGAACACTCAGTGGTGCTTGTTCGTGGTGGCCGTGTTCCCGATTTGCCAGGTGTTCGTTATCATATTGTGCGTGGCTCTTTGGATACCCAAGGGGTTCAAAAGCGCAAACAAGGTCGTTCTAAGTACGGTGCCAAAAGGCCAAAATAATTTTGGAGTGTTAAAGGAGTTTTTCAATGTCGCGTCGTCATGCTGCCGAAAAGCGCGAAATTATACCGGATGCAAAATATGGTGATCCGGTTCTTGCGAAGTTTATGAACGTTTTGATGTACCAAGGCAAGAAGTCTGTTGCCGAGCGAATCGTCTATCATGCGCTTGATCAGGTTCAAGAAAAATCTGGCAAAGACCCGATGGAGGTTTTTAAGCTGGCGTTAGAAAATGTTGCGCCGCAGGTTGAAGTTCGTTCGCGCCGTGTTGGTGGTGCTACTTATCAGGTGCCGGTTGAAGTTCGCGCCCAACGCGCGCAGGCTTTGGCTATTCGTTGGATTATTACAGCCGCGCGAGCACGTTCTGAAACCGAAATGACCAAGAGGTTATGTGGCGAGTTGCTCGATGCTTCGGCAAATAAAGGGACGGCCGTTAAAAAACGTGAAGATACTCATAAGATGGCTGATGCCAATAAGGCATTCTCACACTACCGTTGGTAATTGCGATAGAAACTTTATACAGGAACTAGGTTTACCATGTCACGCGCAACTCCGATCGAACGATACCGCAATATTGGTATTATGGCGCATATTGATGCCGGAAAAACAACAACGTCAGAACGTATTTTATTTTATACGGGCAAGGCGTATAAATTAGGCGAGGTTCATGAGGGTACTGCAACCATGGACTGGATGGAGCAAGAGCGCGAGCGCGGTATTACGATTACTTCTGCTGCAACGACCTGCTTTTGGCGCGACCATCGAATCAATTTAATTGATACACCTGGCCACGTTGACTTTACCATCGAGGTTGAGCGTTCGTTGCGTGTCTTGGATGGTGCGGTTGCGGTTTTTGATAGTGTTTCAGGCGTTGAGCCACAGTCCGAGACTGTGTGGCGCCAGGCAAACAAATACCGTGTTCCTAGGATTTGTTTTGTTAATAAAATGGATCGCATTGGTGCTGATTACAAGCGGTGTATTGAGATGATCAGGGAAAGGCTAGGGGCTAAACCTTTGGTCATTCATTTGCCGATAGGGTCCGAAAGTGCGTTTGTTGGTATTATTGATCTGGTTCAAATGAAAAGCATTATCTGGAAAGATGAAAGTTTGGGCGCCGAGTTTGTTATAGGCGATGTTCCGGCTAATTTGCTTAAGGAGGCAAATCAATACCGTGCAAAATTAGTAGAAATGGCGGTTGAAGTTGATGATACCGCCATGGAAGCGTATTTGGAGGGAAATGAGCCTGACGAAGCAACCCTGCGTCGTCTGATTCGTAAGGGTACGGTTGAGGCTGCCTTTTTCCCCGTGATATGTGGGAGTGCTTTTAAAAACAAGGGTGTTCAAACATTGTTGGATACGGTTGTTGATTATTTGCCATCACCGCAAGATGTTGGCGCGGTTAAGGGGATGAGCCTAGATGGTAAGAAGGAAATGGAGCGCCGGTGTAATGACAGCGAGCCATTCTCAGGTCTTGCTTTCAAAATTATGAGTGATCCTTTTGTTGGTACTCTAACCTTCGTTCGTATTTACTCAGGCGTATTAGCTTCCGGCACAACAGTTTTGAATACTGTTAAAGATAATAAAGAGCGCGTCGGTCGTATGTTATTAATGCATGCTAACCAGCGTGAAGAAATTAAAGAGGGGCGCGCAGGTGATATTGTTGCCCTTGTTGGTCTTAAGGGAACAACAACCGGTGACACATTGTGTGATATGTCTAACCCAATACTTCTGGAACGTATGGAGTTCCCAGAGCCGGTTATTGAAGTTGCTGTTGAGCCTAAAAGCAAAGCCGATCAAGAAAAAATGGGTATGGCCTTAAATCGGTTGGCTCAAGAAGATCCGTCTTTCCGTGTTAGTGTTGATCCCGAAAGTGGCCAAACTGTTATTAAAGGGATGGGCGAACTGCATTTGGAAATTATTGTCGACCGTATGAAGCGTGAATATAAGGTCGAGGCCAATGTTGGCGCCCCACAGGTTGCCTACCGTGAGACAATTACCCGTTCAATTGAATATGATTACACGCACAAGAAGCAAAGTGGTGGTGCCGGTCAGTATGCAAAGGTTAAGATCCGCTTTGAGCCAATGCCCCCAGGCAGCGGATTTAAGTTTGAAAGTGCGATTATTGGTGGTGCTGTTCCCAAGGAATATGTTCCGGGTGTTGAGAAGGGCTTAACTGCTGTTAAAGAATCTGGCGTTATCGCTGGGTTTCCGGTAATTGATTTTAAGGCAACGTTGATTGACGGTGGATATCACACGGTCGACTCGAACGCATTAACTTTTGATATTGCCAGCCGCGCTTGTTTCCGTGAAGCAATGCCTAAAGCAGCACCGCGTCTTCTTGAACCAATTATGCGTGTTGAAGTTGTTACCCCAGAAGATTATATGGGTGATATTATTGGTGATTTAAGCAGCCGCCGTGGCCAGGTTAATGGTATGTCGGCGCGCGGAAATGATCGCGTTATTGCTGCTATGGTACCTTTGGCCAACATGTTTGGGTATGTTAATACATTGCGCTCGATGAGTCAGGGGCGCGCGCAATATACCATGCACTTTGACCATTATGAGCAAGTGCCGCAATCTGTTGCAGATGAAGTTAAGGCTAAATACGCTTAAGATTTAATGACAATAAAGTGGATTTCATAAAATGGAAAATCAAAATATACGAATTCGGTTAAAGGCTTTTGATCATCGTCTGCTTGATCAGTCAACCAATGAGATAGTAAATACGGCAAAAAGAACAGGCGCAAAAGTTCGTGGCCCAATCCCCTTGCCAAATCATATTGAAAGATATACAGTGCTGCGCTCACCTCATGGTGACAAGAAAAGTCGTGAACAGTTTGAAATGCGCACACACAAAAGGTTAATGGAGATTGTTGAGCCAACACCGCAGACCGTTGATGCTTTAATGAAGCTCGATCTTGCTGCAGGTGTTGATGTAGAAATTAAGCTTAGAAGCTAACGCTGTTAGTGATATTTCGTAGGTAATTTGGGTAAGATTAACAGATTTGAGATTGGTGATTAATATGCGTACGGGTTTAATAGCACAAAAAGTTGGGATGACCCAATATTTTCAACAAGATGGCACGCCACTACCTGTGACTGTGCTTAAGATTGATTCGTGTCAGGTTGTGGCTGTCAAGACCCAGGATAAAGACGGCTACGTGGCATTACAGTTGGGGGTCGGTAAAGCAAAAGTAAAGAATGTTACCAAGCAATTGCGTGGTCATTTTGCTAAGGCTAAAGTTGAACCGAAACGCAAAGTGGCAGAATTTAGGGTTTCACCCGATGCCGTGATAACACCTGGGACTGAAATTACAGCCGATCATTTTGTGGTTGGTCAATTTGTTGATGTTTCGGGTATCACAATTGGTCGTGGTTTTGCTGGCGCCATGAAGCGTCATGGTTTTGGTGGGTTGCGTGCAACCCACGGTGTTTCCATATCACATCGTAGCCATGGTTCAACCGGTAATCGTCAAGATCCAGGTCGTGTTTTCCCGGGTAAAAGAATGGCTGGTCATATGGGTCAAACCCGTATTACGGTTCAGAATCTGCAAGTTGTTATGACAGATAAAGAAAAAGGTTTGGTTTTAGTAAAGGGTGCAGTGCCTGGGTGTGAAGGGGGATATTTGATTGTCCGTGATGCAATTAAAAAAACGCATAAGGACCTTCCGTTTCCAACCTCTACCGCTCAAGCAGCATCATAAACAGTAGGTATAATCATGAAGGTTCAACTTTATTCATTAGATAATCAGTCTGTCGGTAATATTGATTTGGCCGACGATGTTTTTGGCTTACCCAATCGTAAAGATATTTTAGCACGTGCTGTTAATTGGCAGCTGGCTAAGCGTCGTGCTGGAACTCATAAAACCAAGGAAATTGGTGATATTAGCGGTACAACCAAAAAGCCATGGGCACAAAAAGGTACCGGTCAGGCCCGTCAAGGTAGTTTGCGCTCACCACAATTTCGTAAAGGTGCGGTTATTTTTGGTCCTGTTGTGCGCAGCCACGAACATCAATTAAATAAAAAGGTTCGTAAATTGGCACTTAAGACCGCCTTGTCTGTAAAGCAGGCTGAAGGCAAGTTGTTAATCTTGGATAATGCAGACTTGGCCTCTTCCAAAACCAAAGATTTAGCTGCAAAAGTTGAAAAATTTGGCTGGAAATCAGTTTTGTTGATTGATGGTAATCAGGTAAATGAAAACTTAGAGCGCGCTTCTTCAAGTTTGGTGCATTTTGATGTACTACCGCAACAGGGTGCTAATGTTTATGATATTTTACGCCACGATACTTTGGTCTTAACCCAGTCTGCCGTGCGTAGCTTAGAAGAGAGACTGTCATGAGTAAGAAAAAACAAGGTGCAGTTGCTGCGCCAGATAATAGCAAATTAGTTGCTTTGTACGATATTATACGCTCTCCAATTATTACCGAGAAGGCAACATTTATTTCCCAGTTCCGTCAATTTACGTTTCATGTGCCGATTGACTCAACAAAAAAGCTGGTGCGTGAAGCAGTTGAAGCGGTTTTTAAAGTGAAGGTGCTGGCTGTTAATACGTTGCGTCAAAAGGGAAAAACAAAAATTTTTCGTGGCCGTCGTGGGATGCGTTCAGATTATAAAAAGGCTATTGTTACCTTGGCTGAAGGCCAAACCATTGATGTAAATACAGGAGTCTCGTAAAATGGCCTTGAAGACATTTAAACCAGTAACACCGTCAACGCGTGGACTAATACTTGTTAATCGTGCCGAGCTTTACAAAGGTAGGCCAGAGAAATCATTGACCGTGGGTCTACGCAAAACAGGTGGCCGTAACAATAATGGTCGGATTACTGCGTGGCGTATTGGTGGTGGACATAAGCAATTGTATCGTTTTGTTGATTTTAAACGTCGTAAATTTGATATGCCTGCAGTTGTTGAACGGTTGGAATATGATCCAAATCGTACGGCTTTTATTGCGCTGATTAGGTATGAGGATGGCGAATTAAGCTATATTTTAGCCCCTCAACGCCTTAAAGCTGGTGATCAGGTTGTTTCCGGCGAGAGAGTTGACGTAAAACCTGGTAATGCCATGCCATTAAAAAGCATTCCTGTTGGTACGATAGTTCATAACGTTGAACTCAAACCAGGTCGTGGCGGTCAGTTTGCTCGTGCTGCAGGTGCATATGTCCAAATTGTTGGTCGTGACGGTACCTATGTTCAGTTGCGCATGAATTCTGGTGAGTTACGTGTGGTTCGTGCAGAATGTATGGCCACAGTTGGTGCAGCTTCTAATCCAGATCAGCAAAATATTAAGATTGGTAAGGCCGGTCGTCATCGTTGGATGGGCGTGCGCATGACTGTTCGTGGTAACGCAATGAACCCTGTTGACCATCCACATGGTGGGCGTGGCAACAAAGGAACGCATCCCAAAACCCCGTGGGGTAAGGGAACAAAAGGAAATAAAACGCGTCATAATAAGAAGACAGACGGGTATATTATTCGTCGTCGTCATGCTGTGAATTAGGTAAGGAGATAATTAATAATGCCTCGTTCAATTTGGAAAGGCCCATTTGTTGATGGATATCTGCTGAAGAAAGCTGAAACAGCTAGATCTTCTGGCCGTAATGATGTCATAAAAATCTGGTCGCGTCGTTCGACGATTTTGCCGCAATTTGTGGGGTTAACTTTTGGGGTTTATAATGGGCATAAGTTTTTGCCTGTATTTGTTACTGAGAATATGATAGGTCATAAATTTGGCGAATTCTCCCCAACACGTACGTTCAACGGTCACTCTGGTGATCGCAAAGCAAAAAGGACAGAAAAATGAGCAAGAATAAGACCGTTCGTAGCTTTGCAGATAACGAAGCTGTGGCAAAAGTTTATAATCTTAAGGGTAGCCCGCGTCGCTTGAATTTAGTTGCGCAAATGATCCGTGGATTGCCCGTTCAACCTGCTTTGTCACATCTGCGCCTATCAAAAAGACGTGCTGCCCACGATGTTAGGAAAGCGTTGCAATCGGCGATCGCAAACGCTGAAAATAACCATCAGTTAGATGTAGACCGGTTATATGTTGCTGAGGCAACGGTTGGTCGCGCTTTTGTGATGAAAAGATTCCATGCACGTGCCCGTGGGCGTGGTGCGCGCGTTGAAAAATTTTGGAGCCACCTAAGATTGGTTGTTCGTGAACAGAATCAGTAGAAGGAGAATGCTTAATGGGTCAGAAGGTAAACCCTACCAGCCTACGTTTAGGAATTAACAGGACATGGGATTCGCGTTGGTTTGCGAAAGCTGGTAAATATGCTGAATTGCTACATCAAGATTTTGAATTGCGCCGTTATCTTACAAAGCGGCTTGAGCAAGCTGGTGTAAGTCGTATTGTTATTGAACGGCCGACAAAGAAAGCAAAAGTGACAATTCATACGGCTCGCCCTGGTGTTGTTATTGGTAAAAAAGGGACAGATATTGAGAAATTGCGCAGTGACCTCAGCAAATTGGCTAAAAGTGATGTAAGCTTGAATATTGTTGAAATTCGCAAGCCCGAGATTGATGCGAAGTTGATTGCAGAAGGTATTGCGCAACAGCTTGAACGGCGTATTGCTTTCCGCCGTGCTATGAAGCGTGCTGTTCAATCAGCCTTAAGGCTTGGGGCTTTAGGTATTAGAATTAACTGTGGCGGTCGTTTGGGTGGTGCTGAAATCGCTCGCGTTGAGTGGTATCGTGAAGGTCGCGTGCCATTACATACGCTGCGTGCCGATATTGATCATGGTCAAGCGACGGCACATACAACTTATGGCACTTGCGGTATTAAAGTTTGGGTATACAAAGGTGATATTATGGCACACGATCCAATGGCCCAGGATAAAAAGATGCAAGATTCATCCTCCGCCAAAGCATCGTAAGTCGGAAGATATAAGGTAGGTTAATATGTTAGCACCAAAGAAAACAAAGTTTCGTCGGGCACACAAAGGAAGAATTCATGGATTGTCTCGTTCGGCAACATCCTTGAATTTTGGTTCTTTTGGCCTTAAGGCAACAGAGCCAGGACGTGTTACCGCGCGTCAAATTGAGTCAGCACGTCGTGCAATTACGCGGCATATGAAGCGTTTGGGGCGTATTTGGATACGCATTTTTCCAGATGTACCTGTGTCTGTAAAGCCAGCTGAAGTACGTATGGGTGGTGGTAAGGGATCGCCTGAGTTTTGGGTAGCCCGTGTTAAACCAGGTCGTATTATGTTTGAGATTGATGGTGTTCCTGTTGATTTGGCAAAACGTGCTTTTGAGTTAGCTTCTGCAAAGTTGCCTGTCACAACACGGTTTATTGCCCGCTTTAGCGAGGAGAATTAGAAATGAAAATGGAAGATTTGCGTGGAAAAACATCGGATCAGTTAAAAGGCGAGCTTCTATCTTTAAAAAAGGAAAGTTTTAATTTGCGCTTTCAACAAGCAAATGGTCAGTTGAAAAATACAAGCAGAATTAGGTTGGTGCGCCGTCAAACTGCCCGCGTTCAGATGTTACTGAAGCAAATGGCAAAAAGTAATTAGTGTTGATTGGGCGGTACGAATAGGGATTTTAGAAATGTCGAAACGAGTTTTACAAGGAATTGTAGTGAGTGATAAAATGCAAAATACTGTGGTTGTTCAGGTTGAGCGCCGAGTTTTGCACGCGCTGTACCATAAATATCTGCGCAAATACAAGAAATATGCTGCCCATGATGCTGAAGGTGTGTGTCGCATGGGTGATGTTGTTGAGATTCGCGAATGTCCGCCAATTTCGAAAACAAAAAAATGGGAAGTGATCTCTCGTAAAGCTGGTTCCGGTGCTAGTGTTTCTGGTACTGAAAAGGGGATATAACATGATACAGATGCAAACGAATCTAGAAGTTGCAGATAATTCTGGTGCGAAAAAAGTCCAATGCATTAAGGTATTGGGTGGCTCCATGCGCCGTTATGCAACAGTGGGTGATATTATTGTTGTATCGGTTAAAGATGCTATTCCTAGGGGGCGTGTAAAGAAGGGTGATGTCCACAAAGCAGTTATTGTTCGTACATCTCGTAATATTAACCGTAATGATGGTACGTCAATTCGTTTTGATACGAATGCAGCGGTCCTGGTTAATAAAGATGGAGAGCCAATAGGTACTCGTATTTTTGGCCCTGTTACACGTGAATTGCGTCAGAAAAATTTTATGAAGATTATCTCGCTTGCGCCAGAAGTTTTATAAGTTAGCGTAGGTTTTAGGTAGAGTTTGCAAAACTATAGGGTTTAACATGTCAGTAAAGTTTAAAGTTAAAAAAGGCGATAAAGTGATCGTTATTTCTGGCCGCAGTAAGGGGCAACAAGGCGAAGTTTTAAAAGTATTTCGTGAATCTGCGCGTGTTGTTGTTCAGGGCACTAATCTCGTGAAAAAGCATACAAAGCCATCAGCTAAATCTGCTGGCGGTGTGGTTGAAAAGGAAGCTTCAATTCACATTTCAAATGTTGCTCTCATCGATCCGGTTGAAGGTAAGCCAACGAAGGTTGGGTACCAAACAGTTGATGGTCGTAAAATTCGTATAGCTCGGCGTTCCGGGCAACCAATTGATCGCTAAAGGGGTTTAGAATGTCTCGCTTAAAAGATGCCTATTATAAGGTTATAAGGCCAAAATTGATGAAGGATTTTGGTTATAAGAATCTAATGCAAACGCCACGTTTAACAAAAATTGTTGTAAATATGGGGGTTGGTCAAGCGGCGCAAGATGGTAAAAAAATGACTGCTGCTGTTGATGAATTGACTTTAATCACGGGACAAAAGCCTGTGGTAACCAAAGCACGTATGTCAATTGCTACCTTCAAGCTGCGGAAAGGTATGCCCGTTGGTTGTAAGGTAACGTTACGTGGAAATCGGATGTATGAATTTTTAGATCGATTGGTTACTATTGCGTTGCCCCGTGTGCGCGATTTTCGTGGAATTTCTGGAAAAAGTTTTGATGGTGCAGGTAACTATGCATTTGGCTTAAAAGAACAGATCGTTTTCCCTGAAATCAATTATGATAAAATTGATCAAATTCGCGGTATGGATATTGTTATTGTAACTACCGCAAAAAATAATGATGAGGCTAAGGCTTTGCTAAAGGCATTTGACATGCCGTTAACAGCTTAATGTGTCTTAAGGAGTAAAAATGGCCAAGACAAGCTCGATTGAAAAGAATATGCACCGGCAGCGTTTAAGTAAACAGTTTGCTGCGCGCCGGCAAAGACTAAAAGATGTTATTATGGATGCAACATTACCGATGGAAGAGCGTTTTGCTGCTCAGCTGAAGTTGGCGCAGTTGCCTCGTAACTCGTCAAGGACGAGGGTTCGGTTGCGTTGTTTATTAACCGGTCGTACGCGCGGTAACTATCGTAAATTTAAGTTATCACGACTGATGTTGCGGAAATTGGCTTCTAATGGCCAAATTCCAGGTATGGTGAAAGCTAGTTGGTAAGGAATTAGGGACAGGAAATTATGTCAGTAACAGATCCATTAGGTGATATGATCACCCGTATTCGCAACGGTCAAAAAGCCGGTTTGTCAAAAATTACCTCGCCAAAGTCACGGCTGCGGGTAAATGTTCTTGCCGTCCTTAAGAAGGAAGGATATATTCGTGATTATCAGGCAGTGCAGGATGAGCCAGGTAAAGATACACTAAACATTGAACTGAAATATTTTGAAGGTCAGCCTGCTATTCGTGAAATTACACGTGTTTCCAAGCCAGGTCGGCGTATTTATGTTGGTGTTGTTGATATTCCAACAGTTTACAATGGATTGGGCGTAGCCATCTTGTCGACCCCGCAGGGTGTTATGACGGATAGCGAGGCTCGTGCCGCCCACACGGGGGGCGAATTATTATGTCGCGTTTTCTAGGAAATAAATCATGTCTCGTATAGGAAAAAACCCTGTCTTGCTTCCTGCTGGTGTTACTGTTCAGGTTTCTGGAGCGGTTGTGAAGGCAAAAGGAAAGATGGGCGAATTAGCTGTAAATGTTGGAAGTTTGGTTAAAATAGAAAATCAGAAAGACAAACTGCTTGTTACGCCAAGCAAAGATGTTCCTCAGGCAAAAATTATGTGGGGAACAGCTCGTAATATTTTGCGTAATCTGATGATTGGCGTATCAGAAGGATATTCAAAAACTTTGGAGATTAGTGGTGTTGGTTTTCGTGCGGCACTCAAAGGCAAAAATCTAGAAATGCAAGTTGGCTTTAGCCACGATATTGTTTATCCAGTTCCAACTGATGTATCTGTTAAGGTTAGTGGCGAAAAATTCAACGTACTAACGATTAGTGGTCTTGATAAACAACGTGTTGGTCAAGTTGCTGCTGAGATTCGTGCGTTTAGGCCACCTGAACCTTATCAAGGTAAAGGTATTAAATATAGCACGGAAACCGTTCGTCGCAAAGAAGGTAAGAAGAAATAGGTAACTTATCAGTTTAAGGGTTAATCATGTTAACAAGACTAGAATTAAAACAACGGCGTCGGGAACGCTTACGGTATCAGTTAAGACAAAAATCAGGTGGGCGTCCGCGCTTGTCTGTCTTTAGATCTAGCAAGCATATTCATGTTCAGGTGATTGATGATCGGCTTGGTCAGACCCTGGTTGCCGCTTCCTCACTTGATAAAGACTTAAAGGGGCAGTTAAAAACCGGTGCAAGTATTGACGCTGCCCGCGCAGTTGGACAATTGGTTGCCGTTCGTGCGGTTGCTGCGGGTGTTAAGGAGGTTGTATTTGATCGCGGTTGTTATATTTATCACGGCCGAGTTAAAGCATTGGCCGAAGCGGCACGCGAGGGTGGTTTGAACTTTTAGTTTAGAAGCTGTTAAGTTTGTAATATCAACATAGAAGAATTGAAATAAACATGTCAAAAAATGATCATTCAGAACGTCGGGATCGTAGTCGCGAGAGAAAGGATGATGTCGAATTAATTGAGAAACTTGTCGGCATCAATCGTATTACAAAAGTTGTTAAAGGCGGTAAAAGGCTTGGTTTTGCTGCAATTGTTGTTGTTGGTGATGGTAAAGGGCGTGTTGGCCATGGTGCTGGTAAGGCACGTGAAGTTCCAGAAGCAGTACGTAAAGCAACGGAACGCGCGCGGCGCTCTATGTTGCGTATTCCATTACGCGAAGGTCGTACCATCCATCATGATACCGTTGGTCGGTTTGGAGCGGGCAGAATTGTTTTAAGATCAGCTAAACCAGGGACGGGTATTATTGCTGGCGGTGCCGTTCGGTATGTGTTTGAAGCTTTAGGCGTACAAGACATTGTTGCAAAATCTATCGGTTCATCAAACCCACACAACGTTTTGAAAGCCGTTTTTGATGCGTTGACTTCATCAAATTCGCCACGTCATGTTGCTGCACGCCGTGGTAAGAAAGTTAGCGACATTCTTCCAAAAAAGCAGGCGCACGCTGAGGTTAGGGAGTAATTATGGTTAAAAAAAACGCGGCCAAAACAGAAAAATTGATTAAAGTCACCCAGATTGGCAGTCCGATTGGTAGGGAATATAGTCAGCGGTTGACACTGCTTGGATTGGGATTAGGGAAGATGCATAAATCGCGCTTGTTACCTGATAATTCTTCCATCCGTGGAATGATTTTTAAAGTTCAGCATTTAGTAAAATCTGAACCTGTTGAGTAAGTGCACGACCGTTATTAGCGTATAAAGGATCTATCTATTATGAAGTTAAATCAATTATCAGATAAACCAGGTGCCAGGAAAAAGCCAATTGTTGTTGGCCGTGGTATTGGTTCAGGAAAAGGAAAAACAGCTGGTCGTGGCGGAAAAGGTCAGACTGCGCGTAGCGGTTGGTCTGGTAATGGCTTTGAAGGCGGTCAAATGCCCCTTCATATGCGTATGCCTAAAAGAGGTTTTAATAATTTTAGCCGCAAGCGTTACGTTGTTGTTAACCTGGGTAGGTTACAGAATTTTATTGAAAATGGCCGGCTGAATATTCAAGAAACAATCGATGCACGTGCACTGCAAGTGGCTGGCGTTATTAGCCACGCACGTGATGGTGTGCGTTTATTAGCTTCTGGCGCGTTGAAAAGTAAAATTAACATTTTGGTTGCAGGTGCCTCAAGTGGTGCCATTCAGGCTGTTGAGAAACTGGGTGGACAGGTTAGTCTGGAACAACCAGCTGACCAACAGGAAAAATCTGCAGAAAAGTAGATTGATGGTATTTGATAGATGAATTTTACTGTTTACAGAACAGTTTTTGCGTTGATTATCCAAAGATAGGTTGATGAAATGGCTTCAGCTGCCGAGCAACTTGCTGCTAATATAAATTTGGGTGCTTTTGGTAAGGCCAAAGAATTAAAGAAGCGTATTTGGTTTACTCTGGGTGCGCTGCTGATTTACCGTTTTGGTACCTATATACCGTTACCAGGCGTTGATGCTGCGGCATTTTCATCTATTCTTAACCAAACCTCTGGTGGTATTTTTGGTATTTTTAATTTATTTAGTGGTGGTGCGCTTCAGCGGATGACAATTTTTGCGCTTAACGTAATGCCATATATATCTGCGTCAATTATTGTGCAGCTTCTGACCGCTGTTTTACCTCGTTGGGAATCATTAAAAAAAGAAGGGGAAGCTGGCCGCCGCAAACTTAACCATTATACCCGTATTGGTACTGTCATTCTGGCTGCCATACAGGGTTTTGGAATTGTAACATTGCTTGAGGGCATGCGTGGCAATAATGGTGTGCCAATTGTTGCTGACCCAAGCTGGTTTTTTCGAATCAGCGTTATTGTAACTTTAGTTGGCGCGACCATGTTTTTAATGTGGCTGGGCGAACAAATTACCGCTCGTGGCATTGGTAATGGTGTTTCCCTAATTATTTTCACAGGTATTGTTGCAGGTTTTCCGTCGGCGATAGCCAATCTTTTTAGTTTGGCACGCGCTGGGTCAATCAAGTTTTTGGGAAGTCCAACAATTGCGTTGTTGCTTATTTTACTTCTTATCGCATGCATTGTTTTGTTGGTAGTTTTTTTCGAGCGTGCCCAACGCCGTCTGGTGATTCAATATCCTAAAAGGCAAGTTGGCAATAAGGTGCTTGGCGGTGATAGCTCCCATCTACCGTTGCGTCTTAATACCGCAGGTGTTATTCCTCCAATATTTGCTAGTTCTTTGCTTTTGCTACCTATTAGCATTTTTCAATTCTCGGGATCCGCTGAGGGTGGCGTGTTACAGTGGTTGCAAACCAACCTTAATCATGGAACGTGGTTGTATATTAGTCTTTATTTGTTGCTTATTTTGTTCTTTGCCTTTTTTTATACAGCAATTGTTTTTAATCCCGAAGAAACAGCAGATAACCTAAAGAAGAATGGCGGATTTATTCCTGGAATACGTCCTGGAAAAACAACGGCCGATTATATCGATTTTGTCTTAACACGCTTAACCGTTATTGGGGCGGTTTATCTTGGTTTTATCTGTGTGCTACCCGAAATTATCATTGCCGATAGCAGTATTCCGTTTTATTTTGGCGGAACAAGTTTATTGATTATCGTATCCGTCACTATTGATACGGTTGGCCAAATTCATTCGCACTTGTTAGCTAACCAATATGAAAGTCTTATTCGTAAGGCAAAATTAAAAGGGCCTCGTGGATGATTGTGATTTTACTGGGGCCGCCCGGGGCTGGCAAAGGAACACAAGCGAAATCGCTGGAAGATTCGATGGGGCTTATTCAATTGTCTACTGGTGATTTATTGCGTAAGGAAGTCAATACTGGCACACCACTTGGCAAGCAAGTTAAGCAAGCCATGGATGAAGGAAAGCTGATTTCTGATGATATTTTAATTGCAATGATTAAACACCAGTTGCAAGCGAATAAAAGTGGCTTTGTTTTTGATGGATTTCCAAGAACCTTGGTGCAGGCACAGTCACTTGATTTGATGTTGTCAGAGCGGAAAAAAGCAGTTGATGCGGTTATTGAACTTAAAATTGATGAAGAGGTTTTAGTTCAACGTATTGCAGGTCGTTTTCAGTGTAAAAATTGTGGTGCTGCTTTTCACGAACAATACAAACAAACAGCGAAAAAAGGTATTTGTGATGTTTGTGGTGGACGTGAGTTTGTAAAAAGAAAAGACGATAATGCCGAAACCGTACGGGCGCGTTTGCAAATTTATCAACAGCAAATAAGCCAAATATTGCCTTTCTATCGGCAGCAGAAAAAATTGTATCAGGTTGATGCCATGCAAAAACCCGAACAAGTTACCCAACAAATATCAACAATATTAAAGGTATTAAAGAATCAATCGTTAACCAAGCAGATTATTCATTGACAGGTCGTTAATAATTTCTTATAAACTGCCCTTCGATGTTCGTTTGCTGCTATTGTTTAAAGGAGAAAGTCTGTGGCGCGTATTGCTGGCGTCAATATTCCCACTCAGAAAAGAGTGCATATTGCTTTAAGGTATATATATGGTATTGGTCCCGTGAATTCGTTGGAGATATGCCAAAAAGTTGGTATCCCTTTAGAGAAGCGGGTTCACCAATTATCGGATGAAGATATTTTACGCATTCGTGAAGTAATCGATCGTGACTACCGTGTTGAAGGTGACTTGCGTCGCGAAATTTCAATGAATGTGAAAAGGCTTATGGATATGGCTTGCTACCGTGGCTTGCGCCATCGTAAAGGTCTTCCTGTTCGTGGACAGCGTACAAAAACTAATGCTCGTACCCGTAAAGGGCCTATTAAAACTGTTGCTGGTTCTAAAAAGACGGTATAACAAAGTTAAAAATTTCTGATGATACTTTAGGGTGATTAATGACGACAAAAACTGCTGCCCCCCGTTTGCGGCGTAAGGAACGGAAAAACGTTGGTGCTGGTGTTGCACATGTCAATGCAAGTTTTAACAATACAGTTATTACCATTACCGATATGCAGGGTAATACAGTTGCATGGTCTTCGGCTGGTGGTGAGGGTTTTAAGGGGTCACGCAAATCAACCCCATACGCTGCTCAGATCGCGGCCGATACTGTAGCCAAAAAAGCTAAGGAACATGGTGTAACATCACTTGAAGTCGAGGTAACAGGGCCTGGTTCTGGCCGTGAGTCTGCTTTAAGATCTTTGCAGGCAGCTGGTTTTGTGATTAGCTCGATTCGTGATATTACACCTGTTCCACATAATGGGTGTCGGCCGCCAAAGCGTCGCCGTGTCTGACCTGGTTATTATTTGCTGCTTGATTTAATTTTGTTATAAGGCAAGAAAAGAATATGAAAGCTTTTTCCGCAATCCAAAAAAATTGGACAGAACTTAAGAAGCCTGAAAAACTAGTTATTACACCTGGCTCTGATGCCGGAAAAGAGGCAACTGTTGTTGCTGAGCCCTTGGAAAGAGGTTTTGGTTTAACCTTAGGTAATGCTTTAAGGCGTATCCTGTTATCATCATTGCAGGGTGCCGCTATTACCAAATTGCAAATAGAGGGTGTTTTACACGAGTTCTCATCCATCCCGGGTGTGCGTGAAGATGTTACGGACATCATCCTTAATATAAAATCCATCGCGCTGCGTATGCACGGCGATGGGCCAAAGCGTATGCGTTTAAGAGCTGATAAAGCTGGTGAAGTTACTGCGCGTGCCATTGAAACAGGTCACGATATTGTCATTATGAATCCTGATTTGGTGATTTGTACCCTTGATAAGGGAGCGAAATTGGCTATGGAATTTACGGTTGAGACTGGTAAGGGGTATGTTTCTGCAGCCCTTAATCGGCCGGAAGATACCGTTTTGGGTTTAATGCCTGTTGATGCTTTGTTTAGTCCAGTGCGTAAAGTGACCTATAAGGTTGATAACACCCGTGTTGGTCAACAAACGGATTATGATAAGCTTACGTTGCAGATTGAGACAAATGGTACTATTTCGCCTGAAGATGCTTTGGCAAGAGCTGCATATATTTTGAAGGATCAGGTGCAGTTGTTTATTAATTTTGATGAACCCAAACCAGCTCAGGTAGATAATCGTCCAGCTGAGCCTTCATTTAACCGTAATTTATTGCGCCGGGTTGATGAACTTGAGTTATCAGTTCGTTCAGCAAATTGCCTTAAGAATGACAATATTGTTTATATTGGTGATTTAGTTCAGAAAAGCGAGACTGAGATGTTGCGTACGCCAAACTTTGGACGCAAATCACTTAACGAAATTAAAGAAGTGTTGGCACAGATGGGCTTGCATCTCGGTATGCAGATTCCAAATTGGCCACCTGAAAATATCGAAGAGATGGCCAAAAAATTAGAGGAACCATTTTAGCAATTTCTTTGGCAGTTTAACCAAAGCAAGATAAAGGAGAGTAAATATGCGTCATCAAATACGTGGGCGCAAGTTAGGCCGGACAAGTACACATCGTATTGCCATGTTCGAAAACATGGCTGTAGCGTTGTTGAAACATGAACAAATTAAAACAACCTTGCCCAAGGCGAAAGAATTGCGACCTTTTGTTGAAAAGCTAATTACCCTTGGCAAAAAAGGTGGGTTGCATGCGCGGCGTCAGGCCATTGCTTCGTTGCAAGATGAAAAGATTGTAGCTAAGGTTTTTGACACCCTGGCTGAGCGTTATCGTTCGCGTGCAGGTGGTTATACACGTATTGTTAAAGCTGGATTTCGTTATGGCGATACAGCTGATATGGCCGTTATTGAATTAGTTGATCGTGATCCTGAAGCAAAGGGGAAGGACTCAGGGCCTGTTGTTAATCAGTCTTCTTCTGAAGAAGCTGCTGCCTAGTTGCCAAATATAAGTAATAAAAAAAACTGGCTTTTATAAGATAAAGGCCAGTTTTTTTGTTGAAGTTGTAATTAAAGCGGTTATTTCAATCCTTCCGCTGTGCGTGCAGCCTTTACCGATGGTCTTTCGCCAACGCGCTTGAAAAAGGCCTGAAGGGATGGCCATTTATTAAGGTCAACTCCTACATAACCCGACCAGCTGAGAACCGTATACAAATAGGCGTCAGGTGCAGTGAAATCCTGACCTAATAAGTAATTATGCTTGGTTAAATGATCGTTAAGGTAATCAAAACGTTTACCTAAATTTTCTTTAACTATTGTTTTATAACTATCTGGAACAGCTGGGTTAAAAAGTGGTGAAAAACCTTTATGTAATTCTGATGTAATAAAATTTAACCACTCTTGAAGGCGGTAACGTGCCATCGTGCCGGCAGCCGGCGCAAGCTTGGTTGCAGGGGCTTGATCGGCAATATATTGCATTATAGCAGGACCTTCTGTTAATACTTCACCATTATCCAGTTTTAGGGTTGGTACGTATCCTTTTGGATTAATTTTGCGGAAATCTTCGCCTTTTTCAGTGGTTTTATTTTTTAAATCTACTTTTTCAATGGTAAATTTGGCTTTACTTTCCTGCAGAAGAATATGGGGGGCTAGCGAACAAGCACCAGGATTATAATATAATTTCATTCGGTATTTTCCTTATAGACCATAAAATTGATATTGATATAACATGTTCTTGCAAAAATATCTTTTGTTTGTTAAATTTAATGCAATTGCATATTTAAATAATGTAAATGCATTTATTTGTCAAGTGGTGCTTGGTGGTATAAAGTGGAAAAGAGTGGCCAAACTGGGTGCTTAGAATACAAGAATGACGGGGTAACTACAGGTGATGTCACGATTACTACCTGGGTTAAATTGCAACGGTTTGAACGTCATTTGTTGAATGTCATTGCAAAGAATCTGCGATTAGCGAAGTTGCCACCATTAACATGGCATGATGTTTTATGGGAATTGGAAAAAGCCCCGGGATCGAAGCTGCACCCATCGCAAATTGAAGAGTTGATATTATTAAGTCAGTATAATGTTTCAAGGCTTATTGATCGGTTGGTTAGTCGAGGATATGTTACCCGAGAAACATGTGGTGGTGATAAACGGCGTCAGTGGATTATTATTACCGAACAGGGAAGGCAATTACGCCAGAAGATTTGGCCAGTTTATATTCGGTCTATGGAGCAGCATTTCGCTCAACTTTTATCGGTACATGAAAAAAAACAGCTTGCCGCAATTATTGATAAATTGTTGAGCTTTTCGAGAAAATAGTTGTTGTTTACGGGATATATTGTTTGCTGATAAAGCCATAAAGCGTCATACTGCTGGCAAGATTGACAACATGAAATAAAACCAAGTTATTTTTTTCAGAGAATTCTGCAACGAATGTGTCAGGTATTAATGTCTCAATTTTAATCGCAAGCCACAAAATGTTCTTACAATCAAGCAATGTCTGCCATTTTAAATCTGACTCGGACGATACATGTGGCGTATATTCAACAAAAATAGCATCAAAACGGCCTGGTATCATGGCTACATCACTTTTGCTTGGTTCTTTTGGGAAGCTAGCCCATGCATAAACCGTGTTACAAACAGTCTGTTTTACTTCGGGGTGAATAAAACCAAACAAAGCAGCCTTATGATGAGGTTGTAGGCCCAGTTTTTGTTCTAAAGATTGGGAATTTGTAATTATTTTTAACCAATTTTTAGTTTGAAGATCGGAAAGTGTTAGCTGAATTTTTCCATACATCGTATCTAATCTAATAGAGTTTCGTTGGGGCTCGAAAGAAATAATTTGGTTAAAGCGGATATGTAATGGTTCTTGTCCCTGTAGGTGTAAATGATCACTGGCCAGTTTTGCGGAACCATTGTGCAAGGTACTTTTGCCTATGTGAAGGAAAGAGCATTCATTAGTCACGGCACAACCCCCATCAAATAACACTTACATTTTTATGATAATTTTTAGCAAATTATAAATAATATTTATAAACTTAAAAGATATATTTTAGCCATAATTTTGCCACATTTTGATGATCCAATCCAAAATAGCTTTTTAGGCAGAAGGCGAAGCCATTTATACTTGTTTGGTTGAAGCGTATTAGATAGTTTTGACATATTTAATCATGTTATGACACACTTAGCATACGTCGCACGGGGTAACACGGTTAAAGTTTGAACTTAAGGGGATAAAATGAAAAGAATTTTGTTATTAACAACCATCATGGGTGGTATTTGGGCAACCAGTGTAGCGCAAGCGCAGCAGCAAATTACCAGTGTGGAAGCGCAGCCAATCGCAATTACAATTCCGGCGGATATTTTAAAGAACTACGATCTTCAAAGTTGTGCATTTCTGCAATCAGCAAATAAACAGCAATTATTCTGGCAATGTGTTATGGAACCTTCTTATGCATTAACGTCTAATGTTTCTGACATTAGTGATAATAAAGACGGTGCAACCAGGGAAGAAGCATTATCAATGTCATCCGGGGCTGATCAAGCCCAAGCGAAACAAGATAATCAGATAGAAACAACAGCCCCAACTCCTGCAATTGTTCCTGAATTGGCCGGTGGGTTAACGAGCTCTGCTGATGCATCAGCAGACGAGTCGGCGGAAGCAGAGATTGAAGGCTGTGGTGGGGATGAATGGACGCCTGTTGCCCTGTGGTTAGGAAAGATTGATACAAATTTTAACCTGGAACAGAGTTTGTTTTTTAATGAAGGAATTTTAACAGAAAAGTCTTTTACCACTTTTATGCATGTTAATGATGATGGTGAATTATTTGCCACGCCAATAATTTTTGACGATTTAGCGGCAGGGGTCTATCACACAGAAATTCTAAAAGTTACACTAACGAATAATATGCCAGCCAGCTTTGAAAAAAAGGCACATGTAAAGGATGAGTCGGAAATTGTTTTTTTATCTGACGGGGATCAGTTAATTATTCAGAGAGATGGCGATGGTACTAGAGACATTAAAAAATTGCACCAATTTCAAGAAGTTGATTGGCTTGACAGAAGCCGAATTACCACTTTGGGTACAGGCACTGCAACAATTATTGAACGGCCAAACACAAACCTATTATTATATGTGCCGATTACAGTTACTACAGAGAATCAAGCTAAAGTCGATGCGATCATCAAACAAAACAACCCAAATTATAATCGATTTGGGTATGCCCAAAATGAAGAAAAAGCCCAAGAATCAAGCCTTATTATGTGCTTGTCGCCAAATGGGGTACATCAAGCATCCGCTATAATCCCGGAAGCTGATATTGAGAAATTAGTTGCCATGCAAGATAACAGGGTCAGTCTTCTTATGGTTGATCAGAATAAAATATTCATCCGAAGCATTGACAATAATTGCCATGTATCATCCACGCAAGCAGTTGAATTGCCGGTTAGTCAATTTGATCAAGAAGGAGCATTATTAGAAAAAGATGATGATGCGATATTTTTACATCGGGTAATTCCCATGCCTGATCAAAGCTTGGCTATTTTATATGTGCAGCCCGCAATTCTGCAACACCACCATTTAGTGCGGATTGACCGTAATGGTCGGGTTGTTCAGAAGGTTAACCTTGATAGTATTATGGATGGCCACGATCAGCGGACTATAGGGCTAGATATAATAGGTGTTCCCGGTAAGCAGGAATTAATCATTTCTGTCTCACCCCCATATTTTGAAGAAATGACGCCAAAACTATATAAGGTTAATTTTGATTAGGACAGGTATGTAATAGGATTGATATGATGCTCGTAAGGATGTCATTATGGCGCGAAGAATATTTTTTATTGTTGGGATTCTGATCAGTTTTTTGAGTAAGCAACTATGTGCCGAGCATCCGTTGCGTGCGCCCCTAATGTTAGGGTCTATTAAGCAACCCGAGATATTAGCCTGCGATCTTAATCAATTTAACAATAGATTTTTATGGTCTTGTGTTGTGGCGGATCAAGATAAAAATGGAGTGAGAAACAAAAATTATCTAGCCATAGCGCAGCTTACGGCAGATGGACAAATCATTGGAGAATATCAAATATTTGCCCTTGATAGCCACGACAGTAAATCAATACGCATTCTGGACCAGGCAGATTATTCTTTCTTGCCTATAAAGAATAGCCGTCTTCTGAAGCAGCAAAT
This sequence comes from uncultured Rhodospirillaceae bacterium, assembly GCA_964414755.1. GTDB lineage: Bacteria > Pseudomonadota > Alphaproteobacteria > JAEUKQ01 > JAEUKQ01 > JAEUKQ01. The sequence goes on from CAYPXH010000003.1 coordinate 52,425, forward strand.
CCCACTACTTTATGTACAAGATGGGAACGAAATTAAGGTATATGAGCGTTCAGAAAGTGTTGGCCAATGGTATTTAAAGTTTAGGGTTAGCGCACGAATTGATCAAACAGACGCCAAGCAAATAGTATTTGGTGGCCTAAAGCATCATCCTGGCAGCGGTAATTTTGTTATTTGGAATTATGTGTATGATCAATATGACTCGATTATAAAGACGCAATTTAGGTTTTACGATAATCTAGGACATTTACTATCAGAAATTGTTGACGAGGGTGACACTACGCGTAATAGAATTTTATGGCGTAATTTGGCACCATTAATAGATGGAAAATGGTTAGTATTAGCCTTGGATTCTTTTTTCGTACATGATTATATAACGTTACCCAATGATTGCGATAGTCTTTCAGAACGTGGATTGTTGCCGCAAGATTTTACCGAATGTACAGAACAATCCTTATCGGATGGTACGGAAGAACAGGTTGTTTTGCCCTATACATGGGAATTTCAAGATAACTCTGTTGCATGTTGGAAGGATGGTCAGCCATTACGTGATGATGCGTATAATTCGTTGGGTGGCCGATTAGTTACCATTCTTCAGGGGCAATCAAAGACAATATTAGCGGTATATAACCAGGGCGACACCATCAATTTAAACATTTTTGCTATCAATGAATGCCAAGATATTCAGAATACTCATAATCTTGCGGTTCAAAAGGAACAAAGGCTCACTTTACCCAATGTTCAGGAAGCTTTTTTATTGCCAGATGGTAATTTGTTGCTTGCACAATTATCGCAAGAAACAAAAAAATTATTTATTTGGCAATATAATCTGGCAACAGATAAGCAATTAACCAGAATCTCTACTATCGATTACCTTGTTCCTATTTCTCAAGAGATAATTTTGGGAACAGTAACAACTGAAGAACCAAAAATCATATTTGGTCAGGATGAAACCGGTTTGAAAATATCTGTAGCCATATTTTATCCGGGACTAAGCCCATTAGCAGAAAATATGCCAATTTTTTACCAACTTCCCTAGATTTTAAATTGTGTTAGAATAGCGCTTAAGTAACAGTCTTTTGCTTTAACAATAAAAATGTGTAAGGAAATAAGGCATGATGGATTTTGTTAGCAGGAAAAAGTATGTTCTTTTCGGCATCCTCGGGTTTTTTGCGTTCTTTGGCGGTGTGACCATTGGTTATGCACAAACAACCCCACAAATAATTCCGTATCATGCTGAAACAAACAAGCAAAACTATGCCCCAGATTATTGTGAATTGGATGGATTGGGAAAGCATGCAATTTTCACCTGTTTGATGACCGAAAAATTAAAAATGCAGGCGCGGTTGCCACGGTCGCATCTTAGCATTTCTTTTCTAGAACCAGGTAAACGCCCATGGATCTTAAACCATGATGCTTTAATAAAGCAGAATTTACAGAAAATTTTAGCGGTTTCAAGCAACGGCTTGATATTAGTAGTTGGGGGTCAAACACAAAATCGGCTTGTTGCATTAGACCCTGTTACCCAAAAAATTATGTGGCAGTCCGATGAATTTCAGCATGCATTTAAAGCAGCTTCAGCCGCAGATGGAGACTTTATCTTATTAGAATTACGTCATGGGCAAAATTGGAATGCAGACAGTTTTGCTGTTCATAAGCTGGATAAAAGTGGCAAGAAAACATGGTTTTATCTTGATCATCAGATTACGGGCTTTAGCAATGCTGTTAAAGCCAAGCAAAGCGTTGCAGGAATGCAGATCAATAAAAATTTAATGGTGAGGCCCGATGGACAGATAGTGGTTTTGGGCCAAGCGTGGCAACCTAAAAAAGGTTCTTCTCAGGGTTCATTTGGGGTTTTTGCCCTGTGCCTGGATACTAAAGGGCAGAAACAAGGACAGATTTTCCTAGAAAACAGGGATTGGCAACAGCCGGTGATGAACAATCAGGGGCAGGTTGTTTTGGTAGATCAAACAATTATGTATGATACGGATTGGTTGAGGTTAACAACCCTTGATGCTAAATGTCGGGTAATAGCAGAAAAAACCTATGCAGGGTGGCAGCCAGGCAATCCATCAGTTGGTGATGCGCCATTAGTTGCCCATCTGCCAATTTTAGTGCCTTCAAAACGAAATGATGGGTTTTGGGCAATTTATCCAGCTTGGGAGCAAGCTGATACACCAAAGAAAAATACCGCACAAGGTGCCATATTTCATGGGCAAATAATGAGTGCTTTTTTAAATAATAGCGGTAAGGTTGACAAGGTTATTTCGTTAACTAATCAAAAACCACTGATGGTATGTGATTATCAGAATACAGATGATTGGAGTGCTTTAAAACCCATCTTGCGCGAAAGCCTGGTACTTAGCGCAACTAGGACGGATAAAAATTATGTGATATCAGTTTTTGCCGCTGATTCGGGGATATGCAAAATGTTATTGTTTCCAACATTAAAATATCATGTAACAAATCCGGCTTACCTAATTTTTTGGCAGTAGTAATAATCGCTTAATATTGATTGAAAGATTGATGTGATAAGTTGTTTAAAAGTAGATAGACTTTATGTTACGGTTCAGTCAACAATTCGTTATTCGGTTAGCTTTTAAACAGGATAAGATATTAGTTGATGCAGGCAGGACTTAAGCTTGACACCATTTTTCTTGGTGATTGTATTACCGGAATGAATGGTCTTCCCGAGAAGTGCGTTGATGTTGTTTTTGCCGACCCCCCTTATAACATGCAGCTGGGGGGCGAGCTTAGGCGCCCTGATAGTACTATTGTAGATGGGGTGTCCGATATTTGGGATAAATTTGCTTCTTTTGAAGAATATGATCGTTTCACAAAATCTTGGCTTGCAGCAGCACACCGCGTCTTAAAAGATGATGGAACAATCTGGGTTATCGGCTCTTATCATAATATTTTCAGGGTAGGGGCCATGATGATGGATTTAGGTTTTTGGATCCTGAATGATGTTATATGGCACAAAACAAATCCCATGCCCAATTTTCAGGGGACACGTTTTCAAAGTGCTACTGAGACATTAATTTGGGCTAAAAAAACGGCACACCAAAAAAAATATTATTTTGCTTATCAAGCCATGAAACATTTAAATGAAGATCGGCAGATGCAAAATGTTTGGCATATACCAATTTGCCAAGGGGAAGAAAGGTTAAAAATTGACGGACGCAAGGCACATTCAACTCAAAAGCCAGAACAGTTATTATATAGGGTGATTGCGGCTTCGACCAAACCGGGGCAAATTATTCTGGATCCATTTATGGGTACTGGTACAACGGCTGCGGTGGCCAAAAGAATGGCCAGGCGATTTATCGGATTTGAAAGGCATGAAGAATATTTAACCGTTGCACGGCAAAGGCTTAAGAAAGTTCAACCTGATCCAGCCTCGATTGAATTTTTTGAAACCCGTTCGCGTCGTGAACAACCAAGGGTTAAATTCGGTGCCTTAATTGAAAGTGGTTTGTTAAAAATTGGTCAAAGCCTTTATTGTCCAAAAGGTTCTTATCGTGCTTTGGTTAAGGCAGATGGAACTTTGATAATAGATAAGGGGGTTTTTTCAATTCATGCTGCCGCAGCCCAAATACAAGGCAAAGCATCCAGTAATGGGTGGGATTTTTGGCATATTATTCTAGCCGACGGACAAAAACAGCCGATTGATTATTTAAGGCAGGTTTATTTAGCACGTCAGCCAAACTTACCCGGATTATTTATAACCTAAGAAAATAATCACTGCAAACAAAAACAGTTTTATTAATCGGAATTAATAAAACCAGTTTATGCGAAAGCGAAATAAAAGTTATCTTGTATCAAAAATATTTTGAATTATGACTCATAAAAAGTTAATAAATCAACTGCCGAAGTTTGTAATGCACCCGCCAAAGTTTCTAAAGTGCTTAGGGTGATATTACGCTCACCACGTTCAACTGACCCTATATAAGTACGGTGTAGGCCGCATATATAGGCAAGCTCTTCTTGCGAGAGTCGCAATAACTTTCTTTTGCGTCGTAAATTTTGCGACAAAATTTTTTGCAGAGGCGGTAAATAATTTTTCATTAAGATATGAATAAATAATTTTATAAAAACATTTTAACTATACAATAAAATTATATTCTAGGACAGACAATATCGCCTTTTTAGTCTACAGACTATAAGTAGCTTAAACGTCTTGTCCGGAAATACCGGAAATAAATGGCATGAAAATTTAGCAAACCTTGTGGGCTATAATCTAAATATGACCCAAATTGTTTATTATGCTGGATAAATACCAAATTTTAATTTGTATAAGGAAACTTAATATCATGAACTATCATAATGCACACATAAAATCGCCCCTAACGCCAACAGAAATTAATATATTATTGGGAAAACATTTAAAACAAATCCGCCGGTTAACCCAAATGACCCAGGAAATGCTGGCTAAATTGTTGGGCGTTACTTTTCAGCAAGTTCAAAAATACGAAAAAGGAACAAGTGCCATTCGGGTTGATACCTTGTTGGCGATAGCACACCATTTGGGGGTACATCCAGGTTTTCTACTGCAGCCAGTGCCCTTTGTTCCTAAGGGTCAAAGCCTTTCAGAGCGTAATATAGAAATTAACCAATTACAGCGGTTGCAAACTGCTTTCTATAGCTTCAAACCACCACTTAGAGAACAAATTGTGGTGTTATGCGAGATGGTCGCGTCACTAAATTTCTTTGAAGAATTGCTGATACAAGCAAAAATTAAAAACATCACCGACAGTATTAAAAATGTATTATCCCAGAAAGACCGGGTTGGTTCTATTCGATCAAAAAAACACACAGTTACAGATATGGGTGGGTTGGAAAACGAGGTTTCTCTTGAAGATCGTAATGGGTTAAAAAATAAAAGGGACAAGAAATTAAAGAAACCTGATCATCGTGGTATGGCAAAAAAATTAAAGAAAGAATAGTATTAATGTGGGACAGATGGCTCGTGTCGCCATAAAATACATTTTCTTGATACCCGAAAAGTAACAATTGGTTTAAAATGCTCGTAACAGGGACAGATGAAAATGCACCCGTAAGTTTTTTGTCTGTACGATTGGTTGGATTGCGTTTATATGTTTTCTAAGCGCAGCATGGCAATATATATCCTATCCACCACTAATTGGTGGAAAAATAGATAGTTCATCGTTATTAGTAACGGGGTGTGCGTGTGTTACATGTTGCTGGTTGACAGCAACCTTAACAACAGCACGGTTTTTAAAAGCTTCGCGGTAAGGCACGCCTTTGTGTTCCAGCCAATTTAGTAGTTGTTCAATTGTTGTTACCGCCTTTGGCAATTCGATCGTTTCTTGACCCGTACCGATTTTAGTTTTGATCCAAGCAAAATAAGAAATTTTCACTTCTATTTCCCCCAAAATAAATAAAAACTAGGGTTATTAATAACCTAAATTATTTTTTTAAATGTTTGACACTGGCGACTAGGTAATCATAACCGGTTATTATTGTTAGAGCAGCAGCAAGCCACAAGCCGGCCAGTGCGACTTCTAGCAGCCAGCTTGGGTAAAGCGGGGCGATTAATAACACACCCAATGACACCATCTGTACAGCAGTTTTCCATTTAGCTAACCTGCTAACTGGCAAACGTACTTGTAATTCGGCCAAAAACTCACGTAAACCCGAGACAAAAATTTCACGACTTAAAATAATTAATCCCGCAATGATATGCCATCCATGAATAATGCCAAGGCTGGTAAGCATCAGTAAAACAGTTGCTACCAACAATTTGTCAGCAATTGGATCAAGTAATCTACCCAGGGCAGAAACCTGCTGTAGGCTTCGTGCAAAATAACCATCGAGATAATCTGTAATACAGGCCAGTGTATATAAAAAAACAGTTAAATAGCGTGCCCATTCGGCCGGAATATAAAGCAACCCTACCAATATTGGTAAAACGCCAATTCGCAAAAATGTTAAAATATTTGGTAAATTAACGTTCATGATAACTTGTCCTCAGATATACAAAATATCCTGCCCAATTTTTAAATTGAAAACAAGGCGAAAATAATTTTAAGAAAATAAATAGGATTTAATTATTCTGATCATGAAAATGGCTATATATGCGCTTAGCTGTATCAAGATTAATCCCCGGAATGCGCTGTAAATCATCAATACCAGCACGAGCAACCTCTTTTGCCGAACCAAAATGCAACAACAAAGCTTTTTTACGCTTTGGGCCAATTCCTGTAATCTCGTCGAGTGGGGATGAGAACATTTTTTTTTGCCGACCTTGTCTGTGGGCACCAATAACAAAACGATGCGCTTCATCACGAAGACGTTGTAGAAAATGTAGTAAAGGATCATTTCTGGGTAATTTGAATTCCCGTTGATCGGTTGTAAAAAAAGTTTCTTGACCTGAATTGCGCTCAGGACCCTTGGCAATTGCAATTAAAGAAATTTGGTTTATATCAAGCTCGTTTAATACGGTACGTACGGCTTGTAATTGGCCTTTTCCCCCATCAACCAGTATGAGATCAGGAAAATTATTATCAGATTGTGGCAAATCTTTTTTAAAACGTCGGCGAAAAACTTGTCGCATCATCGCATAATCGTCATTTAGATTGGTTATTTCATCTGGTCTAATAGCAAATTTGCGGTAAGCGTTTTTTATAAAACCTTCCGGCCCTGAAACAATCATTGCGCCAAAAGCGTTTGTGCCTTGTAAATGGCTGTTATCATAAACCTCAATTCTATTGGGAACTGTTGGTAAAGCAAAATGTTCGGCCAATTTATGCAATAATGTCTTTTGCGATGCGGTATCTGCCAAACGACGCAGCAAGGAAATTTTTGCATTTTCTTGCGCTTGTTCCAAGGCCTTTTGTTTTATCCCTTGTTTAGGCGATATAATCTTAATTTTTAAGTTAGACTTGTTGCCAAGGGCTTTTTCTAGAAATTCGCGATCAGGAAGGTGGATAGAAACCAAAATGGTGGGAGGGGGTGTTTGAGTGCTATAAAACTGACTAATAAAGGCACTAACTATTTCTGCTGCACTAACATCATGATGATGAATAGGAAAATAAGCCTTGCTTCCGTAGTTTGCCCCATTACGGTATAGAAAAACCTGGATACAGCTTTGGCCACCTTCTTGATAAAAGCCAAGCATATCTGTGTCCCCTAAGCCATCAATGAAAATATGTTGTTGTGTTTGAATATGTGTTAATGCCCGAAGCCTATCACGGTAATTCGCCGCCATCTCATAATTAAGCGCGTCGCTGGCCTGCTGCATGTGCATTCTTAACTGATTTTGAATTTCCACATTTTTACCAGTCAAGAAGTTTTGTGCTTGTTCTACCAAAGAAAAATAATCTGCCGTGTTAATTTTACCAACACAGGGAGCTGCACATCGTTTAATCTGGTATAACAAGCAAGGTCGGCTACGATTTGCATATACATGATCGGAACAAGACCTAAGTAAAAATGCGCGTTGTAAATCAATTAGTGTACTATTAACAGCTTGCCCCGAAAGAAAAGGGCCATAATAGCTGCCGGATATGTTTTTGGCTCCGCGATGTTTTGTCAGCGCAGGTGCGGTTGGATGTTTTGTGATTAAAATATATGGGAAAGATTTGTCATCTCGTAACAATATATTATAGCGTGGCCGCAGCTTCTTAATAAGATTACATTCAAGCAATAACGCTTCTGCTTCTGTGTGGGTTGTGATGATTTCAAGCGATCTTGTTTCAGCAATCATCCGTTGAATACGGATGGGCAGGCGGCCTATAATGGTATAATTACTAATTCTTTTACGCAAATTTAGCGCTTTACCAACATACAGGACATCGCCTGCCTGGTTAAGCATTTGATAAACACCAGGTTTGTTATCAACAGTTTTTAATTGTTGTTTTAATATACTAACCCCTACCAAGGAAGGTTCTTGGCTATGATCAGACAAGGGGTTATGTATGGTGCCAGCCTTTTTTTCCATGTTGTGCAATAATATTTTAAAAAAATTGTTTAAGATCAAATGGCTACAAACAATAACAGCTAATTTTTTTTAAAAAACACCTAAAATCCGTCAAAAATATTTTTTAGTGATCGGTTGATAAAGCTGTGGATAACTTTGTGGATAATCATCACGCATAGCATAACACCCCCTTTATTCGCCATACAATAAAATTTATACACATGAAGTATATATTAATCAGAAAAACAATATAAACATTTGAAAATAAATGATAATATTTTATATTAATAAACAATCCTTTGCAACAAGCGGGTCTCACAATTATAAAATCATATATACTATTTTTGGCTGTGCATAATTTTGTCGTTGTTAAGCTTTTGGTTGCTTACCCGTTCACGATAAAGCTCTACGCCGGCAGAACAGTCGCTATAAACATCCAGCTTTTCAACTGACACAAGAACTGTAACTACCTTATCTTCTTTAAGACAAATATCAGCAATGCTGCTGGCAACGGTTTCAAGCAGATTATAGCGCGTTTGTGCAAATATCTGAAGTAGACGTTTTTTAAGTGTATCATAACAAACAACTGATTGAATATCGTCGGGTAGAGGATTTGGTAAAGATAAGGTAAGGGTTAGGTGTATTTTGATACGCTGTGAGGAGGTTATTTCACTTGGTTTAATACCAACGTTTAACAAGACAATCCAATCTTTAATCAAAAGCTTGTAATGCGTTTTTAATAACATTATTCCATCACCATATCTTTTTTGGGCGGGTTATTCCAACCAAGATGTTGGCCACTATCAAGGGCTATCATCTGGCCAGTAATTGATGGCGTGTCGATTAAAAATTGGACAGTGTGGCTTATTTCTTCAGGTGTTACTGCACGTTGCAACGGCATCGCACTGTATTGCTCTTCAAATTGCTGGGGTGTTTGCCGAACGCTTGGCAAGGTTGGGCCTGGTCCTATTGCATTAACCCTTATATAGGGCGCCCATGCCAAAGCCAAGGTCTGTGTCAGTGTCCAGAGGGCACTTTTGCTAACAGTATAACTTGTAAAATAAGGCGTCAAACACAAAACACGCTGATCAATTATATTGATAATATGCCCAGGTATTTTAGGTGGTAATTGCCGGTAAAATTCCTGACTTAAAATAAACGGGGCATGCAAATTAATTTGTAAATGACGTTGCCATGACTGGTTGGTAACAGTACCGGCTTCGTCCCGCTCAAAAATCGACGCATTATTAACAAGACAGGTTATAGGTTGTCCAATTACCCTATTTGTTTGTTTAATTAGTTCTTCAGTTTCAGGAATATCACTTAAATCAGCTCTAACTGCTAGGGCTTTACCACCCATCTCATGAATGTGATGTACTAAATCATCTGCTGCCTGGCGTGACAGATGATAATGAATAACCACAAACCACTTTCTTTTGGCAAAACCCAGGGCAATGGACCGTCCAATCCGTTGGGCAGCACCAGTTACTAAAACACAATTTTGGTATTTCATAGGCTGATAATGTATATTCATATGACCTTGTTGTTATTTTTATTTGTCTTCAAGTAATAAACCATTACGGTGGGGTAGAGAAACTTTACCAACTATTTTGGCAATCGTATCGTTAGGGCGTACAAAATGTTCAAGACGCCGCGACAGAACAAATCCATCCGTACCACTAACAACATTGGTTCTGGCTGCAAAAGGCGATGCCGACGCCGGGTTTATAATTTCGGCAAGTGGTTCCCCTATACTGACCATATCCCCCAACTCTTTAAGATAAACAACAATCCCTCCTACTGGTGCACGAACAATATCACAAGCGGCTAAATCGCTTGCTTGGTGTAAAACGGGAGGAAGCCGACCAAGATTTCCTTTAACAAGCGCTCGGCGCTGCAGAAAACGAAAAATTGCCTGTGCATCTTGCTTTGCCATAAGGTCATTAACATCTGCTGAGCCACGATGTTCGATAGTAACAGCTAAGCATGCTGGCGGTATTGGTAAAGATGGAAAATCTGCAGCTAATTTTAACCAGGGTGTACTAAGACTTTCATCAAACGATTGACCTCCTGAGTCGGCGCATAGCAAATTAGCCCTGCTGCCGATTTCAGCTGCAAGGTCGGATGCGTCTGGCCAGTGTGCTGGTGTTAAGAACAGATGAACCAAAGCCTCGTCATCACAATGTAAATCAAGGGCTATATCACTATCATATGCAAGTCGGGCTAGGGTTAATTTTAGGCTGCCCATTTCGGTGGTTGCTTGCGACTGACTTAATATTCGGTTTAACGCACTTCTGATGACATCAACGTTTTTTTTGCCGTCTGGACCTAATTGGTGACCAACAATATCAGGTAGTCCGGAATACAAGTCTGGCCAATGGCGATTGAAATTACCTGCGCCCCCCAGCTCGTAACGTCCGTTCAGCCTGGCATTCAGAAACTGACCAAGACCAATGGGGTTGGCTACAGGTACAACAACAACTTCACCGATTAGCTGATTTTGTTGATCAGCTTGGTACAATAATTGCCCCAAGTGACGCGCCACCAACATACCAGGAATTTCATCAGCATGCAAAGATGCTTGGATATATGCCTTTGGGCGTGCCCCAATTGTTCCAAACCGCCAAACCATAATTTGCCGTTCTGTTAAAGGACTATTACTAATTAATGGAATATAATCAGTTTTAAATGCCATAAGTTAATCCTTTAGTTAATCCTTTGATTGGTTGTTCTACAGCAATTTATTTGCATAAATTATTAAAAAGACTTTTCACTACCATCTGAATCACTTAATTCAAATGCTAACTACTGAATATATAGTGTGTTTGTATGGAAAAAGCAAAAATGTCTGGTATCATGGGTATGGCTTTAAATAATGCGCAGTTGGAAGCTGCCATGACCACCGAAGGGCCATTGTTGATCCTTGCTGGGGCTGGAACAGGCAAGACACGTGTTTTGATTGCCAGAATTGCTCATATCTTATCGACAGGACGTGCACATCCTGGCCAATTATTGGCTGTTACTTTTACCAATAAAGCTGCACAGGAAATAAAAGAGCGTGTAGCGATGATTCTTCAGCGACCAGTAGAAGGTTGGTGGTTGGGAACTTTTCATGCGCTTGCCGCACGCTTGTTGCGTCGTCATGCCGAGATTGTTGGTCTAACACCACAATTTACAATTTTGGACGAAGATGATCAACTGCGTTTGATTAAACAGCTGTTACAAATCGAAAACATCGATGATCAGAAGCTGCCCCCCCGTCAGGTTGGTGATTTATTTGCGCGTTGGAAAGACAAGGGACTATCCCCCGAGCATGTAAACAATATATCGCCTAACACGTTGGTCAATCCTAAATTGCCGCAATTATATACTATGTATCAGCAACGTCTTAAAAGCCTGAACAGCTGTGATTTTGGTGATTTATTGTTACATAATTTGCATATTTTAAGTATGCAACCAGAAATTCTCAGGCAATATCACCAGCAATTTAGATTTATTATGGTTGATGAATACCAAGATACGAATACTGCGCAATATCTTTGGATAAGATTGTTATCACAACAACACCAAAATATTTGCTGTGTAGGGGATGACGATCAGTCAATTTACGGATGGCGTGGTGCTGAAATTGGCAACATTCTAAGATTTGGTCAGGATTTTCCAACCGCAAAGATTGTTCGTCTTGAACAAAATTACCGATCAACGCCACATATTTTAGCAGCAGCATCAGGGATTATTGCCCATAACCGTGACCGCATGGTGAAGACCTTGCGTACAGATATTACCGATGGTGATTATGTCCATTTGGGTAATTTCTGGGACGGTACGGAAGAAGCACGTTTTGTAGCGGAAGAAATTGAATCTATCCAACGCCGAGGAGAAAAGCTAGGATCAATGGCGGTTCTTGTACGAACAGCAGCACAAACGCGCGAGTTTGAAGAACGTTTTCTAACATTTGGAATTAAATATCGAGTGATTGGTGGATTGCGATTTTATGAACGCCTAGAAATTCGTGATGCTTTAGCTTATCTAAGACTGATTCACCAACCGCGTGACGATTTGGCTTTTGAACGCATCATTAATACCCCCAGGCGCGGTATTGGTGAAACAACTATACGTTCTTTGTATCAGTCGGCGCGCACTCTTTCTTGCAGCTTGTTAGAGGCAGCAAGGCATACGGTACAGGAACAGCTTGGCAGCACGTCAGCCAGGCGTTCTTTAGCGGGGTTTATCCAAAACATTGATCGTTGGCGTGGTATGATGGAACAAGTGCGTCATACAGAATTAGCACGCATTGTTCTTGATGAATCTGGTTATACCGAAATGTGGCAAAAAGATCCATCACCTGATTCATCAGGGCGTCTTGAAAACCTGAAAGAGCTTGTATCAGCCATGGAGTCTTTTGAAACTTTGGCTGGATTCTTAGAACATGTTGGTTTGGTCATGGAGAATGCTGAAGCTAATCCTCAAGATATGATCAGTATCATGACTTTGCATAGTGCTAAGGGGTTAGAGTTTGACACGGTTTTTTTACCGGGTTGGGAAGAAGGATTGTTTCCCCATCAACGTGCTTTAGATGATAATGGTCAACATGGTCTTGAGGAAGAACGACGTCTTGCTTATGTTGGCATTACGCGGGCACGCCGCCATTTATATATAACTTATGCGAACAGCCGCCGATTATATGGTACGTGGCAGAATGCTTTACCATCACGTTTTTTACGCGAATTACCGAAAAAATCGCTATCCCCAATTATTGGCAGCCTTATGGCCGAAAAATGGGCATATTTTTGGGATCAGGATGTGCAAAACGGATTTGTTCGTCAAGGTGATTATCAGCAATCCAAAAACCGCTTTTTGTTGACCCCAGCTCGTGGCAACATGGGACAAGACTATTCGTATGGGCGGGTGCTTTCTTCTAAAACTATGGTGGCATTTAAAAATGGTGATAAAGTATTTCACCAAAAGTTTGGTTATGGTACTGTTATTGATTGTGTGGGTGAATATTTAGAAATAGCCTTTGATAAGGCCGGAACAAAAAAAGTAATTGCCACATTCTTGGTGGCAGCTGAAACAGTCAAATAGGGTGGATCGCATGGAAGAATTATGGTTGCTGAAAATTACGTTGCCACAAGGTTGTCCTGATCGTTATCGGGTTAAGCTTGAAGGATTGGCCGATGGGATAGGGATGGCAGTTTCAAGTTACGAAAATGATCAGAAACAATGGGTCGTAGAAATTTTATCAAATGACCGGCTTGAATCAAAAGCACCAATTTTAAAACAATATTTAGACAGCCATGCGATTGATCAATATCACATCGAGTCAGAGCCTTTACCTGAAAAAGATTGGGTTAAAGAAAGTGAAGAAATTTTAGCACCTTTTACAATCGGTCGTTTCTTTGTGTATGGGTCGTTTTACCGTGGCAAGATACCGGTAAAATTTTTACCTCTAAGGATTGATGCCGGGTTGGCATTTGGTACCGGCCGGCATGAAACAACTGCCGGTTGTCTTAAGATGATGCAGATATTTCGCAACAAACGGAAATATAAATTCCAAAAAATTCTTGATTTGGGCTGTGGCAGTGGAATTTTGGCCATGGGTGCAGCCCGATTATGGAATGATGCCTATGTGCTTGCTGTTGACCTTGATTATGAAGCTCTTGATGTAACACGTGAAAATTTGAAAGTTAACAATCTAGCAGGGAAGATTAATGTACGATGGAGCAATGGTTACGGTTCCTGGGTAAAGAAGCGTGGCCCTTTTGATCTTGTTGTGGCTAACATTTTAGCAAGGCCAATTTCTAAAATGTCTTACGGTCTTGCAAAAAACCTAGCCCCACAGGGTTTCGCCATTTTATCGGGATTATTGACCACCCAAGAAGATTTTGTCGAGAGATCTCATAATCGCCATAATTTGGTTGTAGTTGAGCGTTTACGTATGGGTGAATGGTCTGTACTTGTTGTGCGGCACGGTTCAAGACCAAGCCAGGAGATCATCGTAGATCAAAGTGAAATGCCTGTAGATAACAAGCGGGATGTAGAAAAAGATGCAGATATGCTGATTGATGCCTTTAAATATATCAATAAGATTAATCAAGATGAATAACAAAAGGCCAAAAGCAAGCTAATTCATAAGCATATAGGCATTTTGAAGATTGTTTAATCAGGCAGAAAAACCGCTTAAGCGGCTTTTAAACGACATACAGCAGATTGGTTTTCGTATGGGGTTCTGTGTAATAAAGAACAATTATTATCGTTAAGATTAACTGAATTGCTAAGTGTATTAATAAACTGGGATTCTGTTAATAGTGCGATGCCAGTGATATCGCTTGTTGATGCAATATCACTGGTCATACCTAAATCATCAAACATATGGTTACTAAAGCCATTTAGTTCGCGGCGTAAAATAGCCTGACGCTGTAACAACAGACGTTGTTTTCGGTTCAGGCGCATTGAGCGAACTAACCCAGCGAAAATAGACACCGGTGTTTTACCCAATGTGTTTTTAGCTACTTTAGGCTTCGAACCATCGGTAAGCTTTACGTTTCCGTTATTCATGGTTCAATCCTTTTATCGTTGTTATTTTTATGGTGCAATATAGTTTTTTTTGCATATGCTAAATGCAATAAAACTAATTACACAGCCATTTATATAGCATAATCATTTACTTTACACAAGATTATTTTGCGTTGCAGCATATTTTGTAAAAATAAAGTTGTCACAGGTTTAAACGGTCTTTAAGGTAATAATATACCAATAGTAAGCAATATTATTACAATTTTAACATTATTGGCAGGTCTATATTATTCCAAAACCAAATCAACATTCTGCCATTAATCATTTTTTTTACATGTGTTGCTATTTGGCATCATAACCGTTAAGTTAATGAATAGATATTAACGTCTTAAACATTACTGCAAACTGCTTCACTCGGGGAGAAAGGCTTATGTCTTATCAAGGGGATGATCATTTACAACAATTATTAAAAAAATACCGGATCGAAAAAACGGTGCCAGCTGTTTATGACATTATCTCTGGCGTTTTGGCAGCACCTGACGATATTGATCCCAATTCTTGGCAGGTGTTAATATCTGACCAACGCAATCCTGATCTTGATCAACAATTATACAGCTTAAGGCAGCAGCTTCAGAAGCATCGTCAAGATGAATTAAGTGTGGCAGCATCTAAATCTGATATTGCCAAAAGGCTAAAATTACTAAGAGACTATCTTCAACAGCAAAAATTGGATGGTTTTATTATTCCACGCACAGATGAATATCAGGGCGAATATATTGCCGCCTATGCCGAGCGTTTAGGATGGCTTAGTGGTTTTACTGGTTCTTCAGGATTGGCTGTTGTTCTCAGAGATCAAGCTGGGTTATTTGTTGATGGACGGTATATTTTACAAGCAGCTCAACAAACTGATTCGAGTTGTTTTCAAGTTTTTTTAAGCAGCGAACAATCAAGTGATGGGTGGCTGAACGCACAGCTAAAAAAAGGCCAGCGTATAGGAATTGACCCATGGTTGCATACGCCCAATCAATTGCAACGACTAAAAAACGCCATTGAAAAAGCACAAGGTCACCTTGTTATGCTTGAACAAAATCCCATAGATGAAGTTTGGGTTAGTCGACCGCCACGTCCACTTGCACCAGTCAATCTGCATCCTTTGCAATATGCTGGGTGGTCAACTGCGGAAAAAGCGGCAATGTTGGCAAAAGAATTACAGCAAAAACAGCTAGATGCAGTTATACTAACAGCGCCCGAGTCAGTGGCATGGTTGTTGAATGTGCGGGGTGGGGATGTACCAAATACGCCTTTTGTACATAGTTTTGTTATTTTTTACCGAGATCAGCAAATTAACTGGTACGTAGATACTCGCAAAATAACCAGAAAATTGCAGCAATCGTTGCCAACAAATATACATATACTTCCATCCGAATCTTTTCCAAAAGCTCTAGAAAAACTTGGTTCTGATCGGCGTCATGTTTTGCTTGATCCTGATATTGTGGCTGTATGGATTTATAAGAGTCTTGAGCAAACAGGCGCTATTATTCATCAGCAACCAGATCCGTGTTTGTTACCTCGTGCATGCAAAACGCCTACCGAAATTCAAGGCGCTCGTGCCAGCCACCTGCGTGACGGTGTATCGATCGTACAATTACTTGCCTGGTTAAGTGATCAAGTTAAAACTAAGAAAAAGATAACTGAGTTGGATGTTGCTGCACAGCTCTATCAATTCCGGTGTCAAAACACCCTATTTCGGGGCACAAGTTTTGAAACTATTGCAGGATCAGGTCCTAATGGGGCTATTGTTCATTATCGGCCAACATCGGCAAGCAATCGCGTTCTGCAACATGGCGAATTATTGCTTCTTGATTCGGGCGGGCAATATCTGGATGGAACAACAGACATTACCCGTACGATAGCCATAGGTGATCCAACCCCAATTATGAAAAAACACTTCACTTTGGTTTTAAAAGGGCATATTGCCCTTGCTATGGCAAAATTTCCAAAAGGCGTTTCAGGTCATCAATTAGACGCTATAGCACGCTATCCCTTGTGGCAGCATGGGTTGAATTATGATCATGGAACAGGTCATGGAGTTGGTAGTTACCTTAGTGTTCATGAAGGCCCACAACGTATCGCCACCGCCCCTAACCAGATAGCATTGCAACCGGGGATGATTCTATCAAACGAACCAGGCTATTACAAAAAGGGTGCTTATGGCATTCGGCTTGAAAATCTGGTATTGGTTGTACCCGCCATCATCAATGGTGCAGAGCGCGAAATGTTTGGTTTTGAGACTCTGACATTGGCACCGTTTGATCGGCGTCTTATTGATGTTAGCTTACTAACTGCTGAAGAATTGGGCTGGTTAAACAATTATCACCAACAAGTCCAACAGCAATTAGCGCAATATCTGAATCAACAAAACAGGGAATACTTAAACTGGGCTACTGCCGAGCTTACGAAAGCCCATTAATTACACGGAATATAATGATCTATCTTTCAGCATACAATTAGCTTTGTGATATAAGTTCAATATACCAAATCTTTTATGATTTATGACTGTTCCTTTTTCAACATACCACTCATCAATGGTTGATACTGCCCAAAAATTTGGGTTGATGGAAAAGGGCATAAATGGTGTGAAGATTACGCCTAAAATATTAAACGATTTTCAGCACCGCAAGCTTTCATTTGATTGGATACATATGGGTACAACAGCCTGTAAAGCTGGCGATATTGCAAAAATTATTAGGGAAACAACTTGGTTTTTGCCCCCGCGTTCCGGTCATGCCGGCAATTGGGCAGACATTGCAGCGGGATGTGCCGGTGCTGTCGATTATAATAAAATCCTCTGTGCTGATGAAAAATTAGCTTATCCGCTGATTTATGACTTAAATATGACCGAAAATGATGACCTGACAGAGGGCGATACAATTTATTTGCCAGGTTCATACGTTAAAAATGGTCAACGTTTGTTATTACCACTATATTGTTGGAAGAACGGTAATTTTGTTAGAGTAGATCGCAGATATTCCTATTTAAGCCCTTTTGTATTAATCGAATATGATCATGAATTGATGCCACTGCTATCATTCCACCGTCAATCTTGTAATCAGCTTCATGAATACCATTTTCAATCTCAAGCGGCTGTTATTGTATGTGCGAAAGATTTATTTCAAAATATTCTTTTATCACTCATTAATCAGGCTATTAACAATCGCGAACCCGAGCATTTTTTGCAATTAATATTTGATCGTATAGTTGATGTGTCTGGTATAACCCGCCGTGTCCAATGGCATGTTTCTCAGGGAACATACCGGGCAGGAGAAGTTAGTTTTTCTAGCCCAGCCGAACTTGTCACAGCCGCAACATTACCCTGGCTGGCAGCTGATAATCCCTGGCTTTTAATGAAAGATCCAGATTTTTTTAACCGCCCGATGCTTTTATGTTCATTGCCTTTAATTTCACTGATGCTGGCTGTCTGCAATACACATCTTACTAAAACGAACCAACGGGTAGATGGTTGTTTTAATCTGCACGCACATTGGGGAGCCATTGGCATGGCTGGTTATCCGCCAAGAAAGCATGGTTATTTTGCCAATCAGGTGCGATATGCCCGGCCCATATACAAAACGGTTATCCAAGATTTTCCTGAAATACGACCTGTTTTCTTTCTCTTAATTCCAAGTGCAATATACTTGCTTTGGCCGCATCAACATTATCCAAATGATTATGAATTAGTTATATCTTTGTTAAAAGAAACGCATGATCAAACAACGCCCTATATTAATAAAACCAATATTTTAGGGGACAAAATTGATAAAATCACTTCTGATTGGTTGGAAAAAAATATTAAAATAATATCGCCTTATTTTATCCAACGATTTAAAGCTCACCGTAGCGTTTTTAACGTTATTGAATTGCCTAAAACTGGCCGTTCTATAAAACCAGAATATTTTGATCAATTATCCTTAGGCCAATTATCGATGCTGGTTGGATCAATTACTGAGCAATTACGAAGAACATAAAATGTATTCTCTTAAAATTTCCTAAGTATTTAAAAGTACCCATATGTTTTGCTAAAAACAGACAATTTGAATCTAGAAGTATAATGACAACTAAAAATTATGAAATCTGTTGACACAAATCCAACCAGGTTTTTTCGTCAATAATTTTTATACCTAACAGTTTAGCTTGGGTTTCTTTTGAACCTGCATCGTTGCCACAAATAAGTAGATCCGTCTTTTTCGAGATAGTATTGGCCACTTTTGCACCAAACTTTTCGGCCATCGCTTTTGCTTCATGCCGCGACATATGCTGTAATGTTCCGGTGAAAGCAACTATTTTACCATATAAGACATGGTTGTCTGAAATTTTTAGATTTTTATAAGGTTGAACTGTTATTTCCCGCGTTAAATCTTCAATAACAGCTATTTGTCCTGGATCGTTCAGCGTCATAACAATATCATCGGCCATAGCCTGGCCAATCCCTTCGATATCATCCAGTTCCTTGTAAGCTGAAGATTCTTTTGTATGTGCTTGATGCATAGAATGCAAGAATCTGGGCAATTCTTGATAATAGCGTGCAATAATTTGGGCGCTAACCTGTCCAATCTGGGGGATACCTAGGGAATAAATAAATCGTTCAAAACTGATGTGCCGGCGCTGTTCTATGGCAGACAATAAATTTTGGACTGAAAGTTTTCCCCAACCCACTCTGTTTACAAGGTTATCCTGGTGCTGATGAAGACGGAAAATGTCTGCTGGTGTTTTCACAAGCCCATCGCGATAAAATTCCTCTAAATGGCGAATACCAAGGCCACTAATGTCAAAGGCATCACGGCTAACAAAGTGACGTAAACGTTCAACAGCTTGTGCGGCACAAGTAATACCGCCAGTACAACGCCATGCAACCAAACCATCCACGCGTTTGGCAGGATGACCGCATACAGGACATTTTTGTGGAAAAACGAAAGGCTTGCTGCTTGCTGAACGTGTGGAAGGTATAACATCCATAATCTGCGGAATAACATCACCGGCGCGGCGAACCAAAACCTTATCTCCAATACGCACATCTTTGCGGTTAATTTCATCTTCGTTATGCAGTGTAGCGCGACTGATAACAACACCACCAACATTTATTGGTTCTAATTCTGCAACGGGCGTTAAAATGCCAGTTCGACCAACTTGTATTGTAATATCTTTTAGGGTAGTAACTGCCTGTTCAGCTGAAAATTTATGTGCAATCGCCCAACGTGGAGCGCGGCTTATAAAACCGAGGCGCTGTTGTAAGGACAGATCATTCACTTTATAGACAACGCCATCAATATCGTAATCCAGCTGGTCGCGATTGTTTTCCATATATTGGTGAAAATCAATCATGTCTTGAAGCGTATGGCAAAGACGATAATTTGCGTTTACTATAAAACCCCAATCCTGAAGCTGGATTAACCATTGCTGGTGTGTTTTGGGAGCTGTCCAACCATTTGCATCAATTGCTCCAAGCCCATAAGCAAAAAATTGCAATGGCCGATTCGCTGTTATTGCTGGATCTAATTGACGTAAGCTCCCGGCTGCGGCATTCCGGGGATTCGCAAAAAGTGTGTCACCTTGTTTTTCACGTTGGGCATTTAATTGGATAAAATGTGATTTAGCTATATAAATTTCACCACGAACTTCAACCAGCCTGGGAAAAATACCATGCAGTGCGGCTGGTATATTGCTAATTGTTCGTGCATTATTGGTTACATTTTCGCCCGCCATACCATCGCCCCGTGTGGTGGCCTGGGTTAAATAGCCATTGGTATAGGTAAGGTTAATTGATAGGCCATCGATTTTGGGCTCGGCTATAAAATCTATACTTGTTGACAGAGACATACCTAAAAACCGGTATAAACGGTTTAAAAATTCTTGCACTTCATCTGGACTGAACGCGTTATCAAGCGATAACATGGCCTGTCGGTGTGTAACTTTTTCAAAAGTGTTCGTTGGACTATAGCCTATTTGGTTGCTTGGACTGTCCGCACGCTTTAAATCGGGATACAGTTGCTCGATTGCTTGATTGCGGCGTATAAGGCTATCATATTCTTGGTCAGATATTAGCGGTGCATCAAGTTGGTGGTATTGCTGGTTATGTAGTTTAATTTCTGCTGCTAAAGCGGCTAATTCCGATGATGCCTGGGCGCGATTAAGTTGTTGCACTGGAATTTGGCGATACGTCGTCATAACATCACTCTCCAACATCGCTATCATTTGGCAGTATGCTGCTTTTTAGTTATAGGTTTTGTTAGCAATTTTTTTGCTGCTGCACGTGCTTCATCACTAATAACAGTACCAGCAATCAACCGCGCTACTTCTTCTTGACGTTCAACGGTTGTTAACAAACGAATATCTGCCTTGGTATATTCTTCCGTTATATGTTTTTGCACCAACCAGTGATGGTCACCCTGAGACGCTACTTGAGGTAAATGTGTAATTACCAACAATTGAACCGAACGTGCAAGCAAGGCAAGCATTTCACCAACTGCGGCTGCTGTTGCACCACTAACACCGGTATCAATTTCGTCAAATATCATTGTTGATACAGGATCGGATTGTTGTAACGCCATCTTAAGTGCGAGCATGAATCGCGATAACTCACCCCCCGACGCAATTTTATGCATGGGGGCAATAGGATTACCAGGATTTGTACTAACAAGAAAACAAACGCGGCTTCCACCTGCGCTGTTCCATTGTTCTACTGGAAGTACTGAAACATCGATATTAAAAATAGTATGAGTTAAATGCAACTTATCAAGATACTGGGTAACAAGTTTTGTAAGCTTCTTGGCAGCCAGGCAGCGTTTTTCATGCACATTTGAAATAATATTAGCTAACTTGTGCTGATATTTTATAAGATTTTGCTGTAAATCACCAAGGTTTTTATCACTTAGTTGATGTTGTTCAAGTTTTTGACGTAATTGTTCATGAAATTTTGGCAATTCGTCAGGGGTTGTTTTATTTTTACGCGCTAATTCACGTATCAGTGATAAACGTTCTTCAATTTGTTCTAGCCTGGCTGCTGCATCTTGTTCGGTAAGATTTAATTGAGGATGTATCAAGTCTAGGGCTTCTTGGCTAAATGCCAAACTTTGCTGCAAAGCTGTTTTAATGTGTTCAAAATTGTTCAGGGGTAAATGACTGCGTTCAAGCCGTCGAAGGGCAGAACCAAGGTTCTTGCTTACTCCTTTTTCACCCTGTAAATCCTGATACAAGTCTTGTAACAACTGTCGCACTTTACCCTGTTGATTAAGTAATTGCCGTTCGGATAATAATTTTTCTTCTTCGCCAACAGTGGGACTTAATTGATCAAGTTCAGCAAGAATATGACTATCATATGCGAATGCACTCTGCCTAACAAGCGATAGATTTTGTTGTTCTTGATAATCTTTCTCTAGATTCTGCCATTCCCGATAAACATTAGAAATAGTTTGAACTTCAGACTGCAAATTACCAAAACGATCCAATAATTCTAGTTGCAACTCTACTTGCTGTAGGCGGTGTTGATCAAATTGTGCAACTACATCAACCAGTAATTGACCAACCTGCTTTAACAATGCGTTGCTAACGGGTTGATCATTAATAAAACACCTGCTGCGACCATCAGCATATAATTGGCGCCGCAGGATTAACGATTCACTGGCATCTATTGTCATATTATGGGTGTTTAAAAGGTGACAAGCTGGGTGATCAGATAATATTTGAAATTCGGCCCGTACCATACCGTGCACACAACCATGGCGCACCAACTGACCATTCGCGCGTTGTCCTAAAGCCAGCCCTAATGCCTCTAATAAAACAGATTTTCCGGCACCAGTTTCACCAGTTAAAATATTTAATCCTGCAGGTAGATCAAACTGTAACTCGTCAATTAAAGCAATATGCTGAATATTCAGTCCGATAAGCATGTATCAAACTTAGAACAGTTGTTTTAACCAAGAACTGTCTTTGCGTAAGGGCTTTAGGTTATTTTGGGTTAATAGGCGATAACTATCTTCATACCAGGGGCTTCCTGGAAAATTATATCCAAGTACAGCTGCAGCGTTTTGCGCTTCATCAACTACACCTAACGACAAATAACTTTCTGTTAGGCGATGTAAAGCCTCTGGGACATGACCAGTGGTTTGATAATTTTGTATAACCATGCGGAATCGATTAACAGCTGCTAGGTATAAATGTTGATTTTGATAAAAACGACCAATATTCATTTCCTTGCCGGCCAGGTGATCACGAATCAGGTCAAGCTTAAAAGCAGCATCGCGTGCATAAACCGATTCAGGAAAAAGGCCAAGCAGTTCCTGAAAACCTTCAAGTGCTAATTGAGTATTCCGCTGATCACGGCCAACATCAACAATCTGCATATAATAACAAACTGCCCTTAAATAATAGGCATAAGGAATATTTACATTACCTGGATGTTGTTCGATAAAACGTTCAAGAATCAAAATGGCATCATTGTATTTCTCGGCACTATAATATGAGTAAGCAGCCATTAATTGGGCTTGTAATGCCCATACTGAGTAAGGATGCTGACGCTCTACTTCGTTAAAAAGTTTCGCTGCCTGTTCCCGATCTCCTGACAAAAAGGTATCATAGGCTGTATTATAAATGGTTTCAGCAGGTTCTTCTAGATAGACTTCTGGGTCAGTTTTTGAGCAAGCGGCTAAACCTAGGGTAGAAGTTATACTAATAGCCAGTAAAAAGCTTTTACAAATTCTAAATGCCATCTTATCCCTCAATAACAACATATTCCATATGTTAAACAACAACAATCATACGTCCTGCTTTTTCAGAAAGCAAACAGCAATATAGTTGCTAGTTGGCCTGACGTCTTAAGAAGGCAGGGATATCAAGTATTTCTTCATCTGCTTTATTAGTTGGCGCTCTGTTCTCTTGGCTGGTTACCCGAACTTGCAGTGTTGGCTGAGCAGATGAACCAGCTGTTGGTTCTTGCCCACCGCTTGTAGCCATATTAGGGGATTTGTTTGGAAGCGTCGACCGTGTTGCTGAATTACTACTATGGGTTTGGGGTGATTGCGTTGCAACGGAAGGGGTTGATATTTTCGGTGCAGTAGGTTGTGCTGATGTCATACCGCTAACACGTGCAAACAAACTGGGCGCTGCATTGGGACGTTGAGAAATAGACTGCGCTGCCGGTGCGGTTACGCTTCCTTGTGGGCGATTTTCGTAAGCCAGGTTCTGATCTTCAACCTGCTGTTTAATAACAGTTGAACCTGGGCCTGGCATTGGACGCCATGTCGCTTGCGTTTTTACCTGTTCACGCTGAATCGGCGATGATTGTTGCGGCGCAGAAGTAACCGGGGCTGATGTCCGATTATGTTCCGTAATGTTTACTGGACGGCTTGCAGGATTAATAGCAGGTTCAACTCTACGGGTTGTGGGTGCAAACGCCGGGTTTGGTTGAGACATGTTGGGACGTACATTGGAACGACCAACCGCAACGGCTGGTTGAACATGACTAACGTGGTTATGGCGTGGTTGAATAGCTGCTTCTGATTCAATACCAGTGGCGACCACAGATATACGGACCTTGCCAACCAAGTTTTCATCGAACGTAGAACCAAAAATAATGTTTGCTTCGGGATCAACTTCCTCACGAATACGATTCGCTGCTTCATCAACTTCAAACAGGGTCATATCCAGTCCACCAGTGATATTAATTAAAACACCACGAGCACCTTTCATTGAAACATCATCAAGCAATGGGTTGGATATAGCGGCCTCAGCAGCTTTTATAGCACGGTTTTCACCCTCAGCCTCACCAGTACCCATCATTGCTTTACCCATTTCAGACATAACAGTGCGGATATCAGCAAAATCCAAATTCACCAAACCTGGCATAACCATAAGGTCGGTTACACCACGAACGCCAGAATAAAGAACTTGGTCAGCCAGATGGAACGCATCGGCAAAGGTGGTTTTTTCATTGGCAATACGAAAAAGATTCTGATTGGGAATAACAATCAGAGTATCAACATACTGCTGTAGCTCGTTGATACCTGCCTCGGCAAGGCGCATACGGTGTAACCCTTCAAAATGAAAAGGTTTTGTCACAACGCCGATTGTTAGAATACCCTGCTCACGGGCAGCACGGGCAATAACAGGTGCAGCACCTGTACCTGTTCCACCACCCATACCAGCTGCAATAAAAACCATGTTGCTGTTTTGAATATAACGGATAACTTCTTCCAAACTTTCCTCGGCAGCAGCGCGACCAATTTCCGGGCGTGCTCCAGCCCCTAAACCTTGTGTTACATGTACACCAAGTTGTACGCGATGTTGGCATAATGATTGGGAAAGTGCCTGTGCATCGGTGTTGCACACAACAAAGTCTACACCTTCAAGATTCGATCTAATCATATTATTAACCGCATTGCTGCCAGCACCTCCGGTGCCAACAACGGTAATTCTAGGTTTCAATTCATGTGTTGCATTTGGCATCGATAATTTAAGGCTCATGGCCGACTCCGTTTTCTTTTGTGCAGGGTTAGGGGGAATTGAAATAGATTTCTCTTCAACTGACACCGGCTGGTTTATTGTAACCTGATCAAAACTAGGTTGATTTGATTCGGGTGTGTTGGGAATATTCTTTTTACGACGCATTAAAAATTCTCTCGCAGCCAATGGCTAATTTTAGATAGAAAACCATTATTATCAACATTTTTTATCGTATCAGTGCGATGTGATGTTACGTTATTTTGTTGCCCATAAGCCAACAAACCGGTGCAGGTTGCAAATGCTGGTCCTGCTGTCACATCATCAAGACCAAGAACGCCTATAGGGCGCCCCAGTCGAACTTGTTTGTTTAAAATAAGCCTAGCTAAATCTTTGACACCACCTAACTGGCTGGCGCCACCAGTAAGAACAACTCTTCGACCTGAAAGTTTATCAAAGCCACTAATTTCTAAATGTGATCTTACCAATTCAAAAGTTTCCTCAAGACGCGGTTGAATAATTCCAACCAAAATTGACCGAGATACCTGATGTGTATGTTGCGGGTCATTTTCACCAATTTGTGGAACATGAATTATTTCATGCTGATCAACAGTTGAAGGAATACAATGTCCATAAAGAGTTTTTATACGTTCTGCTTCTGCCAAAGGGGTTGAAAGACCACGTGCTATATCATTCGTCACATGATTCCCGCCAATAGGCAAGCAATCAGTATAAACAAGATTACCATCAAAAAAAACCGCAATATTTGTTGTGCCTGCACCCATATCAATGACAGTCACACCCAAGTCAATCTCGTCATCAACAAGTGTTGCAAGGCCTGATGCGTACGAAGAAACGACAATAGAACCTAAACCAAGATGGCAACGGCTAATACAGGATGTTAAGTTGC
>CAYPXH010000004.1:0-26441 GCA_964414755.1 uncultured Rhodospirillaceae bacterium
TTTAGACTTATCTTCAATTTGTTGCCGCAAGGTTGTTATCAAACTTTCCTTATCAAGGCCAGGTTGAATGGGTGGTAAAAACTCCATTGTGATCAACCCTGGATATTTGAAAACACCTTTTTTAGGCCAATGACGGCCAGAATTAAGGGCCACTGGCACCACCGGTACATTCAAATGCTGATATAGGGCGCTGATACCGTTATGATAAGTGCCTGTTTGTCCAACTGGCATTCGTGTTCCCTCGGGAAAAATCACAATTGATCGTCCTTGTCGTATCCGTTTTTCAGCCTGTTCCAATAATTGTTGCATGCTACGGCGTTTGGCTTTACGGTTAATGGCAATCATGCGTAACCCCCACATAAACCAACCAAATAAAGGAACCCACAACAGTTCCCGTTTCAAGACAAAAGCCGGTTGTGCGCTTACCAATAAAAAAGTTAAAGTTTCCCATGCGGATTGATGTTTGCTGGCAAAAACAACCGGTCTATTTGGAATATAATGGCGGTTTACCAGTTGATAACGAATATGGCATATTTCACGCAGCAACCAACAGGTAACACGCACCCACAGACGTCCACATTCGAAGGTTATGGTACGCGAGATGATCAAAAACGGAAGTGACAGGGTTAGAATCACTAAACTCCACCCATAAAAAGCGATAGAAAAGCCAATGGACCGCAGTAAGATTTCTAAATTTAAGGTAGAAGAAGTACATTTTACCATGCGCCACTTATTCCTGGTGGTTGTGCAAAAGTTTATTGAGCAATTGTCTTACCGAGACTAATAAAAATTTATTATATTCCCCGATTAACTTCCAGACATAGTTTATACGGATTTTGCCTTGATCGAGTTTTGTAACAAAATCAGACGGAACCGACAAATAGTATAGTGTAACCTTTGGCATGGCTGCTTGTAATTCTTTTAGGCTGCGCAATAGGTGATAATCAGAGGTGACAATAACTAATTGCCGATAATCATGCTGTTCAACCCAATTTTTTGTTTCTTCGGCATTACCGATGGTATCTTTGGCTGCATGTCCAAGCTCGATACAACAGGAAAGGTTTGCTATATTATGACCTGGGAATGATGATTTTAGTAGCGTTAGCAGCATCATTAATGATACGGATGGATCAACGCCAGAAATCAACAGGCGATCAACCTTATGATCCAGCAATAACTTAATCCCATATTCGATACGCCATAACCCAGGGCCACCCGTTAATATGACGCCAGCTGGCAGAGAAAATTTTTCTGGCAAAACCGAGGTACGGGGAATTTGATTAAAATAACCAATAAAACCAATAAGCCAACAACCAACAAGAAACAGAATTGCACGGCAAAATCGGCACTTTTTTAAGGTTAGAATAGAAAAGATGCGAAAGATCATTTTCAAGATAATGCACGCAAAACAGTATAACGGGCGGTAAACATAGCGATCATTCCCGCTGATAAAGGGAGCAGTGATAACAAAACCCAGTGCCAAAACGAAAGTGTTAGACGCGGTAGGATAACTGAACTTAAAGAACCCAGTAAATATTCAATTGCCAGTAAGGTTAGGCCTGCCATGCAAGCACCAATAAACCCGCCTACCAAGCCAAGTCTTAGAGAATGATACTGAAATTGCCGGGCAATATAGCGGTTGGGTGCGCCAACAAGGTGAACAATATCAACGATACGCCGGTTAATGGCAAGACCGGTTTGTGTTACAAAAATAACCGTAACTACTGTTGCTGCACCAACCACCAGGATAAGTAAATAAGCCAATCCCTGCAAAGATTCGGCAAAACTAAGAAGCTCAGCCAACCAACCCTGATGATCGTCAAGTAAAATATCTGGTGACAAGGTGTTTAATGCCTGGCGCAGATTGGCAACATTGGATGGGTTGGTTGACAGATATTCAATTGCTATCAGTTCTGGGATAGGTAGTTCACCAAAATTCAGGTTATTGCCTAGCCAAGGTTCCAACATTTTGCGGGTTTCTACCGGGTCTATCACCTGTGACCGCACAATCCAATTTGTGTTGTTAATGACCTGGACAGTTTTTTCACGCAACGAGTTTTGCGCAGCTGGGGCTAATTGGGTTGGCAGCATCACCGTCATTGTTCCTTGTAGACCGCTGTTCCAGCGTGCAGCCAGGCGGTCAAGTGCCAAACTGCTGGCCAAGGCAAGCATGCCAATATAAACCATGAAAGCCATGATCCAGGGCAAGAAACGACCAGAGGAATCATGACCAAGCGGTAGGGCGGGTGCAAGCAGGCGCATGCTATTTTTTTCCGGGTATAATTGTTAAATGTCCACCATCGATATGCAATTGCGGATATGGAAAGCGTTCAATTAAATTTTCACTATGGGTTGCAATAATAACGGTTGTCCCCGTTTTATTAAGTTCTTCAAATAAATACATAAGGCGCATAGACATAGGTTCATCCAGGTTGCCGGTTGGTTCATCGGCAAGCAACAGACTTGGGCGGCTAATAATAGCGCGAGCAATAGCAACACGCTGTTGTTGTCCACCAGACAGGGTTTTGGGGTAATTATAAAGATAATCAGCCAATCCAACCCAAATCAATAATTCAGACACGTGATCGCGAATTTTATTTTCCGGAAACCCAATAACTTTTAACGGCAATGCAACGTTTTCAAAGGCGGTTAAATTATCAAGCAAGCGAAAATCCTGAAAAACTACACCGATGCGCCGCCTGATTAACGGATATTGTTGTCTGGGTAAACGCCCAACATTATAGCCAAACAAACGCAACGTGCCATTAGAAGGCTGCTGGTCCAAATACATAAGGCGCAGCAAAGAAGACTTTCCTGCCCCGCTGGGACCGGTTAAGAAATGAAAGCTTCCGGGCTGCAATTTTAGGGAAATGTCACGTAGGATTTCTGGGTCATTCCCATAGCGCATGGATACTTGTTCAAGAAAAACCAACTTTCCTCCAGCGTGCAATCTGTTGATCGCTTATAATATGCTTGATTCAGCCAATCATAGGCAAGATATTTTTGCAGCAACAGCCAGTAAGAACAACACTGTTGCAGAAATAAATAACAGTACATACTTTTTTTGCTAAATTATTTCAGTGTTGTCATCATCTCGTCCCATTCACGTTTGCTAAGGCCGCTGTTTTCTTGGGTTACGGCCTCTCCACGGAGCATTTTGCGAATCACGTGCAAAGCAGGGGCAGAAAATTGTGCGGCACCCAGCCGATACCGGCAAAAAGCCCCGTAAGCCGCTGGCACCCATTGCTCAACCGTTTTCAGCATGACATCGGCATAAGCCCGAATTTCATATTGGGCATGTGGATGTGCACGTAAGGCCAGAAAATGAAACAGATTATGTAAATCTATTTTCCAATACCATTGGGTATAAAAATTCAATGATAGACGCATCCTGGCTAACTCGCGTGCCAAACCGGTTTCTTCAGCGGCAATAATTTTACCTTCCTCATCTTCATTCATCAATTGCGTATAGTCATTAAAAGCTTTTAGTGATTCTTGTTTCAAAAGCTCAAGCACCTGCTGGGCGCGCTTTGCCTCGAGCATATCACCCCGACCTTGCCGATTTTTCTGTGATTGTGCAGCCAACTGCGATTCATCGGGGATATAAAATTCATTTTCCATAATCGAATAACGCGCAGAATATTCATTAACGTTAGCTGTGCGATGCCGAATCCATTGCCGCGCGATAAAGATAGGCAGTTTGACATGGTACTTAATTTCACACATCTCAAAGGGTGTGGTATGGTGATGGCGCATTAAATAATCAATTAATCCCTGATCTTCCCGGACTGTCTTGGTTCCTTTGCCATAAGATACGCGGGCAGCTTGTACAATTGCGGCGTCGTTACCCATATAATCGATAACCCGTATAAAACCATGGTCTAATACGGGTAAAGCTTTATATAAAATCTGTTCAAGCGTTGCTACGGTTGGGCGTAATGTAGGGGACGATTGTTGGCGCTGTGCATCTATCAGCGCTTGTTGGTCGGTTTTTATGGGCATTCTTATTCCTTGTATCGTAGCAGGTTGTTTCATTTTGATTTTATTTTATAAAGGGGCTTTAATCCAAGCAAGATATGATATATATTAAACATGTTGCGCAAGCAACTATGGCGATAAATACTTTGTGTAATAAACATTGCGGACCCGGGGGCAGTACCCGGCGCCTCCACCATAAGGCCTTTTATTATGGGGGCGAAATAGGTTTGACGGATGTGGTAAAGACAAAGCGTTTGCCCGGCATTGTACCGCCGTTATCGGGCTACTTTAAAAATGCCAACGACAATCATAGTCTGGCTGTAGCTGCCTAATTGAAAGGCAAGCGCGCGGTTCTGGAAGGGCACCGGGCAACAGAAGCCCTTCCGCTGTAAACATAGCAATTAAAGTCTTCACGGGGGATCGGCATGACAAAACAATCGGCGCAACTACAATATGACATTCTGGTTGCAAACGCGCTGCGCGGTATTGTTCGCCACGTTCTTGAAGAAGTGGTTGTTAATGGGTTGCCTGGCACCCATCATTTTTACATTACCTTTCGCACCCAAGATGCGGATGTTTTGATTAGCCCATGGTTAAAAGCCAAATATAATCCAACCATGACCATTGTGTTACAAAATCAGTTTTGGAATTTGGTGGTTAAACCCGAATTTTTTAGTGTAAATTTGTCATTCAACGGCAAAATGGAGACCCTAAAAATACCTTTTACCGCTTTGGTAAGTTTTGCCGATCCATCCGTTAATTTTGGGCTGCAATTTGTTGTAAACCCTGAAGCGGTTGCGACTTCGGATGATAAAAATTTACCTAGTGTTGAAGAACAAAAATCACTGCCAACAAAGCTGGCTGATACAGAAAAAATGCCTCCGGTCAAGGAACAGCAGCAGCTTGAAAAAGAAACCCAGCAAGCTTATAACCCTGGTGATACAGCAGCCAAGCCCAAAAAAGCCGAAGAACCCAAGGTTGTCTCTCTAGATCAGTTTCGCAAGAAAAATAATAAGTAACAATCGTTCCTTACCAAAAACTATACCTGGGCGATGCGTAGGGTGTTGGTTGAACCAGGTGTCCCAAAAGGTACACCCGCTGTAACCACCAGTTTCTGACCTGGTTTAGCAAAGCCTTCTTGCAAAGCGATTTTGCTGGCTTTTT
The DNA here is from genome assembly GCA_964414755.1 of uncultured Rhodospirillaceae bacterium. Classification (GTDB taxonomy): domain Bacteria; phylum Pseudomonadota; class Alphaproteobacteria; order JAEUKQ01; family JAEUKQ01; genus JAEUKQ01. Next base: position 5,143 of record CAYPXH010000004.1, read on the forward strand.
CGATAACCTGTCCAAAAGTATCGGCTTCTATGTGGTATACGCAATGCGTGCCCCATAATAATGACAAACGTCGCGAAGTTCTGATGTCGGAAGGCAGGCATATAATTGGAACTTCTGGCCGTTCCCGTGCTGCTCGTAATGTTGTTGAACCTGATGCAGTGTAAGTAACAATTGCTGCTGCAGAAATGGTATGAGCAACCTGGGCGGCGGCTGCGGTAATAGCATCTGAGGCAGTGGGTTCAAGTTCAAAATGCTGGGCATCCATAATGCGTCGATATAGTGGGTCGCCCTCGGTATACATGATAATACGATTCATCATGGCCACTGCCTCGGTTGGATAAGAGCCTGAAGCACTCTCTGCTGAAAGCATCACAGCATCAGCACCGTCATAAACGGCAGTTGCGACATCAGAAGCTTCAGCACGAGTTGGGGCTGGCGCTTGAATCATTGATTCAAGCATCTGCGTAGCAACAATAACAGGTTTGCCCAAGCGCCGGCATGCGGCAATTATTTTCTTTTGCACTGCTGGTATGGATTCTGGTGGCATTTCAACACCCAAATCACCGCGGGCAACCATAACCGCTTGCCCTAGTTTTACGAGCTCATCTAGACGGTCTACGGCGGATGGCTTTTCGATCTTAACAATAATACCTGCACGACCATTGATAATTTGTGCGGCCTCGATCACATCTTCGGGTCGTTGGACGAACGATAACGCCACCCAGTCAACACCAAGGCCAAGACCAAAATTAAGGTCTTCCCGATCTTTTTTTGTTAAAGCGGACAAAGGCAAAACAAGTGAAGGGATATTAACCCCTTTACGGTCACTTAATTTGCCACCGATAACAACGGTGGTTGTTACTTCATTTGGGCCTAGTTCGCGAACTTTAAGCCGAATTTTCCCGTCATCAAGCAGCAAGTCTGTGCCCAGTTTTAGGGCAGAAAGAATATCGGCATGGGGAAAGTTAACTCGTTCGGCCGATCCCAAATCGGTTTTCAGATCCAGTTTAAATTTTTGCCCTTGTTGCAATGTTACGGCGCCATTGACAAACTGACCAACCCTTAGCTTTGGTCCTTGCAGGTCAAGCATGATTCCAATAGGGCGGTTCCATTTTTTTTCAACATCACGAATAATTTGATAACGCTGCTGATGATCCTGGTGCGTGCCATGGCTGAAATTTAAGCGAAAAACATCTGCTCCTGCCAGAAAAAGCTGTTCAATCATGGTAGCAGACGAACTGGCTGGTCCAAGTGTTGCAACAATTTTGGCGCGGCGGTCACGTTTCATTGATTTTTTCCCTACATTTATCCAATTAATCTAAGCAAAAGACCAATTGTACGATAATAAAATACGGATTATATTTTTTTCAAAGGCTAATCCTAGTTGGAAATGTTGTTTTTGGTCAAGCGGCAACCTTTGGGGGTAGAAGATTTTAGATGATCTTATTACGTGAAAATGATGCGCCAGCCTATCAATTTTATATGGGATCAGATGATAATCCCTGGATTATTTTGGGGGACCACGCTGGATGGTTGTTTCCTAAAGAAAATGATTTTGCTTTATCAACACGAGATCGGCAACGCCATATTACGTATGATTTGGGTGTAAAAAAACTGTTATCTATCTTATCTACGCAGTTTTCTGCGCATGTTATAATTGGCAATTATTCACGTTTGGTAATCGATTTAAATAGACCCCTGAACCATCCGACATCGATTGTTCAGGTTAGTGATGGAACAATCATATCAGCAAACCAGCAACTATCAGAGCAAGAGCGTTATGCGCGCCAGGACCAGATATTCTGGCCTTATCACCGCCAAATTCAACGGGTGATAGGGCGTCTGATCAGTCGGGGTATAACACCAAACTTATTATCAATTCACAGTTTTTGCCCCAAATTACAAGGCCAGGAGCCAAGACCATGGCATGCCGGAATTTTGTGGAATCTTGATGAAAGATTAGCGTTAAAACTTTATAATTTTCTGTTAACAGAAAGCGGTTGGGTGATTGGACAGAATCAGCCATATAGCGGGCGTGATCCATGTGCTTTTACGCTTCCATTCCATGCCGAGCCTCTTGGACTGCCGCATGCCTTACTTGAAATACGGCAGGATATGTTGAAATCTGAAAATCAAATTCAAAAATGGGTTGCTTTAATAAAAGTTTTTATGACGAATCATGTTGTGACGCAAAAAACGTAAATCGCCGTATATGAAAACGCGGCTTGTCAATAAAAAAACTTTTGTTTTAATAATTATTGTCAAAAGCAGTTGTGATGACTGGCAAATCTCTTTATGGTACTATCACTTTTGCTTTATTAACATGTTTTTGGGGCTAATCATGACGCAAATTGGTGGAGTTACTGGCGAACAGCTGCGTTCATTTATTGAACGCATCGAAAAATTGGAACAAGAAAAAACCGAACTTATGCAAACAATTCGGGAAGTTTACAGCGAAGCGAAGGGTTCCGGGTATGACACCAAGATTATGCGGCAAATTGTCCGTCTTCGCAAAATGGAAGATCAGGCGCGCCGCGAGCAGGAAGAATTGCTTGATCTTTATAAAAACGCCGTTGGACTATAACGTTTCATATCAACGTCTTAAAAAACCGAACCTATCCCCAAACATTCAATAATCCTCTTAAAACCAGCCAACTTGTTTTGATGGGCTACGGCTACTTGGCTATCTTAAGCGATTCATCCCAATGATGACAAGCAACCCAATGATTGGGCTCAATTTGTTCAAGGGGTGGTGTTTTCTGGGCGCACACATCTGTAGCCAAAGGACAACGCGTACGGAAAGCGCAACCACTTGGGGGGTTAAGCGGTGACGGCAGCTCGCCTGAAATAACCGTATGCTTTTTCTTCTGTTCTTTGTTTGGATCGGGTAGGGGAACAGCAGAAATAAGAGCGCGGGTATATGGATGTCTTGGGTTGGCATATAATCGGTCACGGTCGGTTAATTCCACGACTTTGCCCAAATACAAAACCATAATCCGGTGGCTGATATGCCTTACAACACTAAGGTTATGGGAAATAAAAATTAGCGACAGGTTTTTTTCGCGCTGCAAGTCCATCAGCAGGTTAACAATTTGTGCCTGAATAGAAACATCAAGCGCGCTGACCGGCTCGTCACAAATAATAAGTTCTGGGTTGTTAATCATGGCACGGGCAATGCCAATACGTTGACATTGCCCCCCGGAAAATTCGTGGGGATAGCGGTTAATCTGGTCAGGTAACAAGCCCATTTTTGCCATCATATCCTGAACAATCTTTTTCATATCCTGGTTGCGCAGGTTAGGTTGAAATGTGCGTAGAGGTTCTGCGATGATTTCGCCAACGGTCATACGTGGGTTTAACGAGGCAAGCGGGTCTTGAAAAATAATTTGCAATTCGCGGCGTTTTTGCCGTAGTTCATTGGGGGATAGGGTAATAAGATTTTGATTCTTCCAAATAACATCGCCTTGAATGTTTGGCAGCAAACGTAAAATTGCCCGCCCAAGGGTTGATTTCCCACAACCAGATTCACCAACCAAACCTAGTGTTTCACCAGCACCTAAAGTGAAAGAAACGCCATCAACAGCTTTTAATAAAGCTTTGGGTTGCTTGCTGAGCATTCTTTTTCCAATCGGAAAATGAACCTTTAGGTTATTAACTGAAAGGAGGGTAGCAGGGGGAGGTGATTGCGTATTATTTAAAAATTCAGATGACATGTTTTATACCGTTGAGGGGCAATTTGGCGAAATTCAGGTTTGCTGCTGATACAAATATCTTGCCGATATTGGCAACGATCAGCAAAAGAACAACCAATGGGTAAGTGTTGTAAATTTGGCGGTTGACCAGCGATTGTTTGCAGCCGATCGGTCTTAACATCCAAGCGTGGCATTGATTTCAGCAGACCCATAGTATAGGGGTGTTGCGGGTTATAGAAAATATCTTGAACAGTTCCTTGTTCAACAATCCGCCCAGCATACATAACTAAAACGCGGTCACATAGGCCGGCAATAACACCCAAATCGTGAGTAATCAAAACCATAGCATTGCTTTTTGTACGTTTTAATGTGCGCATTAGTTCAAGAATTTGGGCTTGAATAGTTACATCTAAGGCGGTTGTTGGCTCATCGGCAATAAGTAATTTTGGTTGACATAACAATGCCATAGCAATCATAACGCGCTGGCGCATTCCACCTGAAAATTCATGTGGGTACATAGAAATGCGTTGTGCGGCGCTTGGAATTTGTACTTTTTCAAGTAACTCGATGGCCTGTTGACGTGCTTCTGCCCGCGACATATTGCGGTGAATTTCAAGCACTTCGGTCATTTGCCGTTCCACCGTTAAATATGGATTCAGTGAGGTCATGGGGTCTTGAAAAATCATCGACATATGACGACCACGGATTTTATCTAACTTATCCCGAGATAAGCCAAGTAAATCAATATCGCGGTAACGAATAACCCCGCTGGCACTACCATTTGTGGCAAGTAACCCCATAACAGACATAAAAACCTGACTTTTGCCTGAACCTGATTCGCCAACAACACCAACAACCTCGCCGTCATTAACAGTAAACGAAATATTATTAACGGCTTTGACTGGCCCTTCTGGTGTTTTAAAAACAACCTTAAGATTTTCAACTGACAATATGGGTTTGTTTGTCATGTCGTTCACCGGTCTTTCGGATCAAGGGCATCACGCAGCCCATCACCAATAAAATTAAAACAGAATAATGTGGCCATCAAAAACAAAGACGGAAACACAAGTGCCCACCATGAACTATCCATTGTTTGAACACCTTCGCTAATTAGTAATCCCCAGCTGGTATTGGGTTCTTGTACACCTAAACCCAAAAAACTGACAAAGGATTCAACCAAAATAACGGAAGGAATAGTGAGTGTACAATAAATTGCAACTGGCCCAAGCAAATTTGGAATAATATGACGGCGGATAATGTTAAATGTTGAAACGCCGCCGGCAACCGCAGCTTCAACAAATTCTTTGCGCCGTAAACTAATAGCCTGACCACGAACAATACGTGCCATATCCAGCCAGGTAATTGCCCCGATTGCCACGTAAATGAGCAAAATGTCCCGACCAAAAGCCACCGTTAACATAATAATAAAAAACATGAAGGGCATTGCATAAAGGATATCTACAAAACGCATCATTAGGTTATCAAGGCGTCCACCAACAAAACCTGCAATTGCCCCCCATAAAACCCCAATGATAAGGCTTACTAAGGTTGCAACTAGGCCAACGGATAATGATACGCGTCCGCCATAAAGTGTTCGTACAAAAAGGTCGCGGCCGTTACGTTCGGTGCCAAAATAATGACTATTTTCAAAAGAAGGTGGACTTGAAAAATTGTCATAATCAACATCGTCGAACTCATAAGGGCTTAGATAAGGCGCAAGCAGGCATAGCAACACAATAATCGCCAGTAAAATTAAACTAAACAGGCTGGCGTAATTGCGCCGCAAACGGCGCCAGGCATTACCCCATAATCCACGACTTTTCACAACAATTTTGCTACTGGATGGGGGAAGGGAAACGGGTTCAGTGTTCATTAGTCGTACCTTACCTTGGGGTCAAGGAAACCATAAATAATATCCACTACCAAATTAAAGAAAACAATCAATGCGCCATATAAAATTGTTACCCCCATAACCATAGGGTAATCACGATTTAAAGCACCTTGAACAAAATGGCGACCAATTCCTGGAATATTAAAAGTTTGTTCAATGATAATTGAACCTGTAATAATACCTGCAACAGCAGGACCAATATAGGATAAAACAGGCACCATAGCCGGTTTTAAACTGTGGCGCAAAATGGCCAAGCGTTCAGATAAGCCTTTTGCACGTGCTGTACGCACATAGTTGCTGCGCAAAACCTCAATCATCGAACCGCGCATCAGGCGCGCAATAATCGCAATTTGTGGCAATGAAAGGGCAACAATCGGCATGATCAGGGATGTCCAATTGTCATCATCCCAGCCAATTGGCAACCATGTTAACAGCACCCCAAAGACAAGGGTCATAAAAGGGGCGGTAACGAATGTTGGGATGGTAATACCAAACATGGCAACCGTCATAACTGTATAATCGGTTGGCGTATTTTGCCTAAGTGCCGCAAGAATTCCAAGGGAAACACCAATAAGAAGGGCTAATAAAATAGCAATCCCGCCAATTTGGGCTGACACTGGAAAACCCAACCCTATAAGTTCGTTAACGGTGAAGTCTTTGTATTTATAGGATGGTCCTAAATCACCCTGCAAAATATTGCCCAGATAACGCAGATATTGTTCGGGCAAGCTTTCATCCAGGTGATATACCTTGTTGATATTTGCTAGTATCTCGGGCGCAACTGGGCGCTCTTTGCTAAAAGGGCCACCTGGGGCAATGCGCATCAGGAAAAAAGCAATTGTGATAATTAGCAGCAATGTGGGCACAGCCCAAAATAACCGCTTTAGCGTAAAATAAAACATTGAATGCCTAAGAAAATTAAAAAACCCTGTTGCGCATGAAAATGCACAACAGGGTTCAGGGTATTTATTTCAAGGAAAGATAACGGGTTAAATGAAACCCTTGAACGTTATCCTGCCATCCTTGAACATTTGGTTTTACCATTGCCTTGGTTACATAAAAGTAAATAGGAATCAATGGTAGATCATCCAAGAATATTTTTTCAGCTTGCTGTAAAAGAAGGTTGCGTTGTTTTGCATCCTGCGTAACAGCTGCTTTTTTCAACAGTTCATCAAATTTTGGATTCTTATAACGAACATTGTTGGCTTTACCAGCGTTTGAAGCAAACATAGACAAGAAGTTTTCGGCATCTAAATAATCGCCAATCCAACCAGCACGAGCAATTTGATACGTGCCTTGATCGCGGCTATCCAAATAAACCTTCCATTCTTGGTTGGTAATGGTTGTTTCAACACCCAAAACCTTTTTCCACATTGCTTGAATGGCGACAGCAATAAGCTTGTGCGCTTCACTTGTATTAAATAGAATCTCAACCTTCAGCACCTTGTTTGGGCCATAACCGGCTTCGGCATACAATTTCTTGGCCATGGCTTCGCGTTCAGCCTGGGTCATTTTGGCATAATCAAGCTGTTGCTGTTGGTAACCTGGAACTCCGGGTGGTACCCATCCATAAGCAGGAACCTGCCCTTGTTTGGTTACTTTTTCGGTAATAATATTACGGTCAATAGCCAAGGACAATGCGTGACGCAGTTTTGATTCTTGTCCAAGTGGAGCTTTATCCATATTAATACCGTAGTAATAGGTACCAAAATATTCAGATATGCGTGCTTCACTGGCCAAATTCTTTTTAATAAAGTCCATCTGGTCGCTTGGGATATCGTAGGTTATGTGTAATTCCCCTGCCTGATAGCGTTTGAATTCTTCGGCCTGAGATTCGACGGGATAATAATAAACCGTATCAATCTTAACCGTATTTGCCGCATGGAAATGCGGGTTCTTTTTAAGCACGATCCGTGATTGTGGAATCCATTCAACAATCATATAAGCGCCATTGGAAACAGAATTTTCTGGCTTTGTCCATTGATTGCCATACTTTTCAACCGTGGCTTTATGTACCGGCCAGGATGCATGGTGTTGCAACGACGCCAAGAAGTAAGGTGTTGATGCCTTAAGAGTAATTTGCAAAGTATAATCATCGATCGCTTTTACGCCCAACTTGCTGATATCTTTTTCTGCACCTGTACGAATTTCTTCGTTATTCAGGATCGGGTCAGTAATCCAGGAATATTCAGCGGCAGTAGCAGGGTTTGCAAGGCGTTGAAACGAATAAACAAAATCATGTGCGGTAACAGGGTCGCCGTTTGACCATTTCGCATTAGCGCGCAAGTAAAATGTATATACCGTGCCATCCGCACTAATTGACCAGCGTTCGGCAACACCAGGCACCGTTTCAGCCTTAGGGCCATAGGTAACCAAGCCTTCAAACATATCGGTTGCAATGTAAGCTTCGCCGACGCCGGTAGATAATTGTACATCGAGTGTTTCTGGCTCAGCACCAAGACCACGGTGCAAAACCTGTTGTGCATTGGCCGATGCTGCGCCCATGGCAATTGCCGAGGCAAGAGCAAGCGCCGACCAATTAAATAACTTCTTCATTCGGTACCTCCCAAATCTGTAGGATAATGATAATAAAACACTGGTTTCTTCAATATTTATATCTTAAGTCAGGTTCATACAAACAAACGTAAACAACCAAGAATTTCATACGACCCAGAACCAGATAAAATTGATTGAAACAAAACCAACCTTTCCATTTTGATAAACTTTATTCCGAAGTGCAATGAATTTTTTTACATGTTGGGAACCCTCGTTTTGTAACCGAGCTTTCATCAAGACTTGCCGATTGTAAAAATAATTTATTTTTATAAATATTATTTATTTCGTTTTTCAGCAGAAATTTTATATTCTCTTTTCAAAAAATTTAACCAAAAATATTTAAATGATAATCCGCAAAAGCTGGTTTTGTCTTTTATCAGGATGGAATAAAAAATATTTTTGTTGGGATACTGATATTAAATTTGTAGCCAATATGATTAAAATTCAAGGTCGAAAGGTCATTTCGAATGATGCTAGAGTTTATTGACCTTACCATATTTCATATTAAGATATTTGTTGGCTTACTATCTGAATGCCAATATGGAAATAGAACAAGAAAAAGTGTTTGGAAAATCCAAGCACGTAAATTCCCCAAAATTTATAAGATGCTTAAAAAAATATAGGAAAAAAGATGGGTTTTTATCAAGAAAATACAGCAACCCAAGCGGCTGGTAACCAATTGGTGCAATTACTTCAGCGTGAATTTCAGCTGACCGAGCGGGATTTTTCTTTTACCTGGTTGCAGCTGAAAGAAAACAATGTTTGGGGCACTAGTTATCTTGGGGAAACGCCATTTTATCCAGCAAGTATTGTAAAGTTATTTTATATGGTTGCGACATTTGAGTGGATAAAAAGCAGACAATTAACCATGACTCCGGAATTGCAAAAAGCCCTGCGCGCCATGATTCAAGATTCAAGTAACGATGCGACCAGCTATATTGTTGATATGTTAACAGATACCACAAGTGGCCCCGAAATGAAGCCGCAGGCCTTTGAAATATGGCTTATTCGTCGGCGGTTGGTGCAAGAGGCCTTCAAACATTATAGATGGCCTGAATTTGATCGGATTGTTGTAACACAAAAAACATGGGAAGATAGACCTTATGGCCGCGAGCATATGTCACGCCTGGTACCAAATAACCGCAACATGTTAACAACGTTTGCGGTAAGCAGGCTGTTATTGGAAATTTATCAAAAAAACATTGTTACCCCCGATAGTTGTGAAGACATGTTGGAACTAATGTATCGGCCATTAGAGAATGAACCAAAAAATCTTGTGGGCAGCCAGCGTAAAGGTTTTTTGGGTGAAGGCCTGCACCGTGATTGTAAACTTTGGTCTAAAGCAGGTTGGACCAGTAATTGTAGGCACGATGCCGCAATTATTCAGCAAGGGGATAACGTAACAATATTAACAGTTTTCCTTAACAATGCCAAGGCAGCCGAAAATGAAAGCATATTACCTAAAATTGCTGGCCATGTTACTGCTAATCCAATATAAATAAAAATCCACTGCTTCAATATAAATGGAATCGTTCGACCGAAAAAAGCCTAAAAATCGTAACACCGGCCATTTTTTTCCCAATCACCATAACGGGTTGGCTCAAGGCCATTAAAGCCACCAATTTCGGTGGTTTTTACCCCGGGTTCCGTGACGCCTTGATCAAGTGTTTTGGTTTTTTTCTGCTGTAAATTTTCTAACTTAACCGCTGGTTCTTTTGGTGTAGTTTGGTGATCAACATTATTCTTCATGCGGTAAGTGCCCGAGTTTTTGATGAAAAATGATTACCACGATATTTAAGAAATCACAAGCATCAACAACAATAATAATTTAAAGATGCTGGGCGCATTCTTGTTCATGGCGGCATAGAAACTGGGTAGATATTCTATTAAGAATTACCGAGAAATATTATCGATTTTTATCCACATATATCAGTCATCTTTAATTTGATTAAGCCAATCTTATATATAAGGTGTGGTTAATAATTTCTTGGAAGTTATTTGGATGATAGGTAATTATACAAAAACAGCTTTATTTTTGGCATTCATGACCGCTATTTTGCTGGCAATCGGGTATTTGGTGTCAGGTAGTCAGGGAACCATGGTGGCTTTTGTTGCGGCACTTCTTATGAATTTTGGTGCCTACTGGTTTTCAGACCAGATAGTTCTTAGGATGCAAGCTGCTCAACCAGTTGATCGTAAGAATGCCCCGCGGCTTTATCAGACTGTATCTGAGCTTGCCCAAAAGGCAGGTATCCCAACGCCGAAAATATATATTATTCAAAGTGACCAAGCTAATGCCTTTGCAACTGGGCGTAATCCCGATCATGCCGCTGTGGCGGTAACGACAGGATTACTGCGGTATTTGGATTGGGATGAAGTAACAGCCGTTCTTGCGCACGAGCTTGCACACATTCGTAACCGAGATACGCTGGTTATGACAATTGCGGCAACAATCGCCGGTGCTATTGGATTAATTAGCCAATTTGCCTTCATGATGGGTCATTCACGTTCCAATCAGCAATCTTCTGCTAATCCTATCGGATTACTTGCAAGTATTCTGCTGATTGTTTTGGCGCCAATGGCTGCTATGCTTGTACACATGGCAATAAGCCGGTCTCGGGAATATGTGGCAGATAAAGTAGGTGCACAAATTTGCGGTCAGCCTTTGTGGTTGGCAAGTGCTTTGCAAAAAATTGCAAAAATTGCCGCAGTTAAGGATATTCCTTATGTCCGCGATAATCCGGCAACCGCACATCTTTATATCTTTAATCCCCTTAATCGCCGTGGGTTATCTGCCTGGTTTTCAACGCATCCTTCGTTGGAGAGCAGAATTCAACGGTTGGTAGAGATGGCCAAATCGTCAACATCCTTAAATAAGCTGGTATCAAGACGGGGTCCTTGGGGATAATGTTTGGGCGGCCCCGTCGCTAGATGATTATATGAATGAATAGCACAGATGGCATCACATTCTTAAGGCGATAGTTTATTCGTGCAAAAGCTTATTCTGGCAAACGGAAGTGTATTTCCTTGAATAATTATCAGTACATCACATTTCTTGTATCAAACTAACCCCGCTTATTTGCATGAATTTGACAAAATTATACCACAATATCTATCCTGGAAGGCGAAGGCTAAACATCGAGGTTATGAACTTTTAAGGCGTTGTTTTGAATAAATTCACGTCGAGGTTCAACGATATCACCCATAAGGGTCGAGAAGATTTTTTCTGTCTCGTCAATATGCTGGACTTTTACCTGTAATAACGAGCGAACTTTTGGGTCTAGTGTGGTAGCCCACAGCTGTTCTGGATTCATTTCACCAAGACCTTTGTACCGTTGCACGGTAACGCCGCGACGACCCAAATCATCAAGATGACGAATAAGGGTTAATGGGCCGCGAACGATCAAATCTTGGTCCTTGCCGGTGATAAGCCATTCTTTTTCGACAAAAAGTGCTAGAATATCTTGAAACTGCCGAAGCTGTTGTGTATCAGCATGATCCCAAATCTGACCATTAATACGGTATTGTTGTGATAATCCCTCCTGGTTATGGCTTAAGATTATTTCGGCATCGTCTGTTTTTATAATACTCCAGCGTGCTTTAGTGTGTTGATCAAGCATATTTAACTTGTTAACCATGCCTTCAACAACTTTAGATAAGGGGGTTGAAATTTTACCAGGTGTAAGCATCCCGTAGATGGCAGCCTGTTCGGCAAGTTCGGCATGTCCAAGTGCTTTGCCAATCCGTTCGATTGTTTTTGCCAACGGTCGCATTTGCGCAAGATAAGCTGTTAAAGTATCGATCGATAGTGTTTTTTTATCCAGGGTTATCTGTAGGTTGGACAAGCTTGTTTGTAACAAAAAAGTTTCTAGTTGTTCGTCGTTCTTTAAGTATTGTTCTTGGCTACCTTTTTTAACCCGATAAAGAGGGGGCTGGGCAATGTATAAATAGCCTTTTTCAATAATAGACGGCATTTGCCTATAAAAGAAAGTTAATAGCAGGGTACGGATATGTGATCCATCAACGTCTGCGTCGGTCATCACAATAATTTTATGATAGCGCGTCTTATTAATATCAAATTCTTCACGCCCGATACCGGTACCTAACGCGGTAATCAGTGTACCGATTTCTTGGCTATTAAGCATTTTATCAAAACGTGCACGTTCCACGTTCAAAATTTTGCCGCGTAATGGCAAAATAGCCTGATGTTTGCGATCACGCGCTTGTTTGGCAGACCCACCTGCCGAGTCGCCTTCAACAATAAACAACTCCGATAAAGCTGGATCACGTTCTTGGCAATCCGCCAATTTTCCTGGAAGAGAAGCAATATCCAAAGCACCTTTGCGACGGGTTAATTCTCGTGCTTTCCTGGCCGCTTCACGAGCAGTTGCCGCCTCAAATATCTTTTGTACAACCTTTTTGGCTTCTGCGGGATGTTCATCAAACCATTGGCCAAGTTTATCCTGCATAACAGCTTCAACAACAGGTCTAACTTCGGATGAAACAAGTTTTTCCTTGGTTTGTGATGAAAATTTTGGATCAGGAACTTTAACCGACAGAATACATGTTAACCCTTCACGAGCATCTTCACCCGTTACGGTAATTTTATCTTTCTTGGCCGGTTGATTTTGATCCACCAATTGATTAATAAGACGGGTTAAAGCAGCTCGAAAACCAGCCAGGTGTGTACCACCATCTTTTTGCGGTATATTGTTTGTAAAACATAACATTGTTTCATGGTAGCTATCAGTCCATTCCATGGCGATGGAAACGGTGATATTATCTTGTTGGTTGCTAAAGCTGATGATTGGTTGGTGCAGTGGGTTTTTCCCATGATCAAGGTATTGTACAAAAGCTTCTAGGCCACCTTCGTAAAATAAATCCGCGGTTTGTTCTGGCGTTTGACGTTTGTCAGTCAGACGCAGCCGTACGCCCGAATTCAAGAATGCCAATTCGCGTAACCGATGTTCTAAGGTACGGTAATCAAAAACAACATTGCTGAACGTTTCGTGCGATGGCCAAAACCGCACCTCGGTTCCCCGCTGACTTGGTTCTGATGGTTTTACACGGGATAGCGGTGCTTCAGCATCACCATGTCGAAAGCGCATAAAATGTTCATATCCTTCGCGCCAAATACGCAGCTCTAATACCTTAGACAGCGCGTTAACAACTGAAACCCCAACACCGTGCAATCCACCAGAGACTTTGTAAACATTTTGATCAAACTTACCGCCAGCGTGCAAACGCGTCATAATAACTTCCGCAGCCGAAACGCCTTCTTCCTTATGAATATCAACGGGAATTCCACGACCATTATCGCGTACACTTACAGAATTATCTTCATGAATAATTACGTCAATTGCAGTGCAAAATCCTGCTAGCGCCTCATCAATTGAATTATCGACAACCTCGTATACCATATGATGTAAACCAGACCCGTCATCGGTATCACCAATATACATTCCAGGACGCTTCCTAACGGCATCCAAACCCCGTAAAACCTTAATCGAATCGGCACTATATTTTTTTTCCGTTGCATCGGTTGCTGGAGAATTTGTCATCTCAATACGCCTTTAAATAAAATAATACGTTAGAGTATCATAGGTTGCTTGTTTTTACCAAGCCCTTTTCAATTAAAAAAAACTGTGCCAGATCACGTAACCCATCAAAAGAATCGCTATCTGTACCGGTAAGCCAGAATTGGCTTTCTAGATTGATAAGATGATTAAAAAGACGATCCCGCCGTGCTGGGTCTAGATGTGCTGCAACTTCGTCCAATAATAATATGGGTGCACTTCCTTGATTATTTTTTTGCCAATTAGCTTGTGCTATTAAAATAGATAACAGCAAAATTTTCTGTTCGCCTGTTGAACTTTGGATGGCGGTTAATCCACTGAGCTTATTATGAACAATAAAGTCACTACGGTGTGGGCCTGTGTTGGTCATCCCGCTATAATAATCATGTTGACGCTGTTGCGCCCAGATGTTTTGTAAGCTTTCTTCAACTTTAAGCGCTGGCGCATCTTGTAGTGCGTGTTCTACATCGCCAATAATTTCAATATGTGCAATAGGGAAGAGGGGGTCATCAAGAAAAAAAGGGCTAAGCTCTTTTAAATGTTGCCGTCGTGCAGAAGCGATTGCAACGGCATGTTCGGCCATTTGCTGTTCCAGCCCGTTAAGCCATGGATGTTGATGACCATGATCTTGTAATACACGCAGTCGTTCGCGCATCAAATTTTGGTATTCGGTTAGATAATCGGCGTGTGATGGATAGTGGGCATACACAAGGCGGTCAAAAAAACGTCGTCTTTCACTGGACGACTCAAGAAATAAACTATCCATATGCGGAGTAAGCCAGATCATAGAAAAAAGATCAAGGAGTGCCGAATGATCACGTTTTGTGTTTTCGTTAATTCTAATAACGCGTCGCTGGCTTTTATCGGCTTCATAACTTGTTCCAACGGTGTTAAGACCACCATTATTTTCAACAGCGGCAGAAACAACCCAACCACGGGTTGGTTGAGATACACAACTTATTTCATTAAGTTTGGCCTGGCGCAATCCACGGCCGGGGGTAAGCAAGGACAAAGCTTCCAAGACATTGCTTTTACCAGCACCATTATGCCCTGTGAGAACAACAGGGCGTGTCTGTAACTCGATGGCCAGGTGTTGATAATTGCGATAGCTTGTTAAGGTTAATTGCCGAATAGCCGGCAGAAAAGACATGATTAAATTTATGCTGACAGGCTAAATTCGCATAGGCATAAGTACATAAACGGCAGCCCCATCTTCTGGTGTGCTAATTAAAACAGGCGATGACGCATCCGACAAAGCTATTTTTGCTTTTTTACCACCAAGTTGCTGCATAATATCGGCCAAATATTTTGCATTAAAACCAATATCAATTGGTGTGCCTTCATAAGCTACTTCGATTTCTTCAACGGCACTGCCAAGCTCACTATTTGCTGCTGAAAATATCAAATTATTTTTTTGAATCTGTAACTTAATGCTTCTCAGTTTGTCGCTGCAAATGGTTGCAACACGATCAACGGCTGCTGTGAAAACAAGGCGATCAACCTCAAGAAAATTCCGGTTGTTGGTGGGTATAACACGCTCGTAATCAGGAAAATTACCATCAATCAATTTGGATGATAAAGAAATTTCCTTAAAAGTCACAGTCATTCGTTGTGGGGAAAGACCGATTGTTACTACTCCATCTTCTTGTTCAAGCAATTTCATCAATTCTTGCACCGTTTTTTTTGGTACAACAACCGACGGCATCTTTTCGCTTTTGGCTGGCATGATCATCTCTGAGCGCGCCAGACGATGGCCATCTGTGGCCACGGCCTTTAATGATTTAGGGCTATATAGCTGGCTGTCGCCAATATGGAAGAAGATACCATTCAAATAATAACGGGTTTCTTCGTTTGACATAGCAAAACTTGTTTGCTGTAACAGCTTTTTAAACTGCCCTGCTGGCACCTGAAACACCGAAGGCATATCACCCGTTGCGGTAATCGGAAAATCTTCGCGCGGTAAAGTTGGCAGTGCAAACTTGGAACGTCCTGCTTGCAGGTGCAGGGTATTATTGCCGGCATTCCATTCTAGTTGCAGGGGTGTGTTGTCTGGAAGTTTCCGGACGATATCATGCAAAATATGGGCGGGTGTGGTTATGCTTCCCGGTGTTTTAACCGTGGCTTGAACATTTTCGCTAACCATCAGATCCAGGTCGGTAGCAGTAAGCTGCAGCTGTTGATTTTTGGCTTCCAGCAAAATGTGCGATAAAATAGGAATAGTCGTACGCCGTTCAACAACGCTTTGAACGTGATTTAGAGCTTTCAGGAAGGTGTTTTTTTCAATCGATAATTTCATGATGATATCGTGTGTTCTGTCTAAAAGCGGGGTTAATCAATTATTGTTGTTAAATTAGTTGGTCTCTTAGAATAAAGCAAGACTTTGATGAAGAAAGTATTTAGGGGGATATATCAATGGAATAAGGCTTCCTAGATAACAAGAATTATTAAATCTTTGTTGGCTTAAAGCGATCTTCTTAAAAACGCGATATCTTCCGCAAATTCACGGTCATGGGCGCATAATTCTTCAATTTTTTTTAACGCGTGTAGAACGGTTGTATGATCACGACCACCAAATTTCTTACCGATTTCAGGTAGCGAATGAACGGTAAGCTGCTTTGCCAAATACATTGCTACCTGCCTTGGGCGTGCAATATTGCGGGCACGCGATGGTGAGTGCATTTGTGTTAATTTTACCTGGTAATGTTCAGCAACTTTTTTTTGAATGTCTTCGATTGTAATGGGTTTTTCATATTGATGTAATAAATCACGCAGCAACTCTTGCGTGCTGCCAACGGTAATTGGTGTATGAAGAAGGGCTGCATGCGCTATTACCCGGTTCAAAGCACCTTCAAGTTCGCGAACATTGGATGTAATTTTCTGGGCTAAAAATTCCAAAACATCAAGTGGTACATTGGCTTTAAGTAATTCACTTTTAGCCTGAACAATACTAAGGCGTAGCTCATAGGTGGTTGGATGAATATCAGCCACTAACCCCCAACCCAATCTAGAACGCATGCGTTCTTCCAGTCCTTCAAGGTTCGCCGGTGATTTATCGGCTGAAACGACCACTTGGTGGTTTTTATCAACCAATTCGTTGAAAGTATGAAAAAATTCTTCCTGGGTCGAGTCTTTACCACAAATAAACTGAACATCATCAATCATCAATACGTCTACCGAACGAAATTCTTCTTTAAACGCAAAAGTATCCTTATGACGCAAAGCCCGAATAAATTGATACATAAATTTTTCAGCAGACATATATAAAACACGGCGATTAGGAGAGCTTTTACGAATATGCCAGGCAATGGCATGCATTAAATGTGTTTTGCCAAGACCAACACCACCATACAAAAAAAGTGGGTTATAGGAAACGCTAGCTGACTCGGCAACCCGCCTGGCTGCGCTATAGGCCAGTTCATTTGATTTGCCAACAATAAAATTTTCAAAAGTAAAACGCGGATCCAAGCGCACACCTAACTGATCGTAATTGGGGTGACTTGCGATAGGGATTGCTCGCTGAACTGTATCGTCATTGCCATTTACAACCAAAGACTTTGGTTGTTCATTTCCTACCTGTTGATCGTCAACAGAGATTATGTTCAAGCGATGCGCTTGCTCAACCAGCAAAATTTCAATAGCCGTTACAGCAGAATCTTCTAAAATCCAAAGTTGCCTTAGGCGTTCAAGGTAATGTGTATTAACCCAATCACGAATAAAACGACTGCCAACTGATAAACGTACAATACCATGTTCGTTACTTAGGAGTGCCAAAGGTTTAAGCCAGCTGCGATATATAACGTCACCAAATTCTTTACGCATGCGGGTTTGAATTTTTTCCCACTGGCTGGCAATAGTGGTGATTTTAGGTTCAACTTTTATACTTAGGTTTTCGGCCATTGTTATTTTTTTCTCCATGGTAGGCCTAATTTTTTCCATCCTGGAAAATGATTACCTTCTGTGTTGGCCAAACCCAAAAAACCACCTTCTATATTATAAGCTTGTTGATAACCATGATGAGTAGCCAAGGTTGCAGCTGAACGCGAACGACCACCACTGCGGCACAAAAACAGTACCAAACACGACTTATTCTGCGTTGCTTTTTCAACGTGGTTCATAAACGGGGAGGGTTGATTGAGTGCCGTGGCGTCCCACGTTATGAAAGACACATTGCGGGCGAGGGTTGATAAATCGGGAACACCATCTTGATGCCATTCAGTTTCGGTACGGACATCAATCAAAACAGCATCAGTGTGTGATTGCAAAAATTCCCACGCCTGCTTGGGAGAAATATCACCCGCATACAACATAAAAATAAATCCCTGATAGGGGTAAAAACGAATTATTGGCTGATTGCATCAAGAAAAGACAGTTTATTGTCTTAATGATTGCTAACTAATAAAGAGCTTCATAAGGTCAAGAGTCAAGGGGGGAGAAATTAAATTTTGAGCTTGACAAATTTTATTGGCCTAAACAGCGCCAACAGAAAAACCCAAAACACATAATGTCTTGGGTTTTTCAAAAAACATCTTACAAACTAGGCGAGTGCTTTAATCCGTGCAGACAACCTAGAAAGCTTGCGGGCGGCTGTGTTCCGGTGTAAAATACCCTTGTTTACGGAACGGTGAATTTCCGGCTGAGCAGCTTGAAAAGCACTTTGCGCTTCTTCTTTATTGTTGTTTGCAATAGCAACTTCAACCTTTTTCACTGAAGTACGCATCCGGCTGGTATTGGCTTGGTTAACTTCGGCCTTTTTCAGGCTTTGGCGAATTCTTTTTTTGGCTGATAAACTATGCGCCATTGGTTAATCTCTCTTTTTTAGTTAAACTGTAATAAGGGGGCTAATCTAATCACTTGTCTATTTTCCGTCAAGTACCTATGCGTAAAATATCATGCTAATATGGGAAAGGCCATTATTTTTGTTCAATCGTTTCATTGGTGTATAATCCCCATACTTGAGCACGATTAACCCATCCTTGGTAATCTTTGATCCGTATGTAACACCAAGCTGGCTGACAGTAATCGACAAACAAAACTACGCCTGCATCAAGGCGTACTATAGGTGCGCTGGTTTGTTGATTTTGACTTTGAAGAGTTGTTTTTGCTGTTGTTATGACGGTTCTATTAACACTTATTTGGTCTTGTCGTACCCAGCCTGTTATTTTGTCCATATCCTGAATTTGTAGCCAATCACGATACTTGTTGATAACCTCTACGGGCAACGATTTCCGTTGGTAAATCCATTCAACGACATATTGCATTCCCGGCCCACTACGCAGGTTAACACGATCATTACGCAAAGACGCAAAATAAGGTTGGAACTGTTCTGTGGTCTGGGCGCCTAACATCGACATATAAGCAAAGCTTGCCATGCTTAGTAGCATTATAAAACATCGAAACGAGCAGCTAAAAATCTTTTTCATTAATTCAACATCCAAGATTTATGAGAAGTTACATTGAATATTACAAAATATATCCTTCAATCGTTAGTTGATTCAACGAATTTGACAACTATCAATTACCTCATCATGCTGTACCAGGTCTGAGAGACTACGTGGCTTGCTACAAAATGGGCAATTCAATTGTTTTGTAATAGCTATACGGTTGAGCGTTTGATCAAGGGCATCATATAAAAGCATTTGACCCGATAACCCATGGCCTATGCCAAGAATTTCTTTAAGTGTTTCCGTCACTAAAAATGTTCCCATTGTTCCAGCAACAGATCCCAAAATACCGGCGGTTTGACAACGTGGTACGCTTCCTGCTTGTGGAGGTTCTGGAAAAACGCAGCGGTAGCATGGATGTGGCGCGCCCAAATAACCTTTGAAAGTTGAAATTTGGCCCTCAAATCGTAATAACGCAGCCGACATTAACGGTTTTTTTAATAAAAAACAGCAATCATGGACTAAATATCGGGTTGGAAAATTATCACTGCCATCAATAATTAAATCGTAATCACTTAGAATGGATACAATGTTCTGCTTATCCAATCTTTGGGGGTATATCCGCAATAGATTTTCGGGATTTAACTGGTTTAGAGATTGGGCGGCACTATATGCTTTGTTTTGGCCAAGTCGGCTATGATGATGAATAATTTGGCGCTGTAGGTTGGAAACATCTACCGTGTCATCGTCAATAACCCCAATGGTACCAATTCCGGCGGCGGCTAGATACATTAAAACCGGTGAGCCAAGACCACCCGCGCCAATAACCAGAATCTTAGAGTTCAACAGTTTTATTTGACCATCTTCACCAACTTCGTCCAAAATAATTTGGCGTGAATAGCGCTCAAGCTGATGATCAGTTAAGTGGCTTATCATGGATAACCTATTTTTTAGGGTTGTTAACACCGGTTGAACCAAAACCACCTGTGCCACGGTTGGTCGCTGGTAATTCTTCAACTTCCTGCCAAGAAGCACGTTTATAAGTCGCAATAACCATCTGAGCAATACGCTGGCCTGGTTCGACTATAAACGGATTTTCGCCATGATTAATTAAAATAATCCCGACTTCACCTCTGTAATCTGCGTCAATGGTGCCAGGGCTATTAAGAATGGTAACCCCGTTTTTTAATGCTAGCCCTGAGCGCGGCCTGATTTGTGCTTCACAGTCTGGTGGTAGGGCAACAGCAATTCCCGTGCCAATCAGCGCCCATTTTCCAGGCATAATTGTTACAGGGTTTGGAATGGCGGCACATAAATCCATGCCGGCACTTTGTGCTGTTGCTGCCTGAGGAAGAGGTAGATTCTTTGCGTGTGGCAAACGGTGAATGGTAATAGTAAGCGATTGAGGGCTCATAACGAAACTTTCTTATATGTATATTCGGATAGCTGAAATCTATATGTATTAAGATTTTTAGCGTTATTTTTTAAAAAATTCTACAATTCTGGCAACCAGCCTATCTGCAACCTGTTTTTTATTCATGCGTGGCCAGGATTCAGTTGCTTTTTCTGTTACAAAGGTAACAGTGTTATGGGTGTTGTCAAAGACATTTTCTGGTTGATAAACAAAATTTGCAACAACCCAGTTGCAGTTCTTTTCAAGACGTTTGCGGCTAGCATTACTAACAAGATCATCAGTTTCAGCTGCAAAACCAACAACCAGTTTTGGCCGTGCTGTATCACGCAGGTGCCCAATTACACTAATAATGTCCGGATTCTTAACTAGATTAAGCTGCAATTTATCCGTGCCAGCGGTTTTTTTTATTTTTTGACTTAAGATTTTGTCGGGTCGCCAATCAGCAACAGCGGCTGCACCAACAAAAATATCGGCCGGTAACAATTTTTCGCAAGCCTCCAGCATATCTATTGCCGACAACGCATGAACGACCTTTAAGCCGTTGGGTGGAATAACATTTGTTTTTCCACGAACAACTGTTACGTCCGCACCTGCAAATGCTAAAGATTCAGCAATACTGTACCCTTGACGGCCTGATGAATGGTTGCTGATATAACGAACTGGGTCGATCATTTCTTGGGTAGCACCAGTGGTAATAATTGCTTTTAGGCCTTTTAAAGGCTTAAGATTAATGCCAACAATCAGGCGATTAATCTCGGCCGCTATTACTTCCGGCCCAGCCATACGACC